>JAJYPA010000213.1 GCA_021795795.1 Pseudomonadota bacterium
GTGGCGGTCCACCACCTGATTGCGCCAGGCCACCACCCGGACATCCTTGCTCGGGAAGCGGGTGCGCAACGTCACGGCGCCAGCCGCTATGCGGTCGACGGGCGAGGTCAGCACATGCCTGCCCATTCCGTCGGCATGGGCGCTGATGAACTCCTTGGCCATCGCCGGTGTGAATACCTCCGTTGCCGTACCTTCTATGTACCGCCGGATTTCCTGTGCAAATACGGCAATGGGATGTGGTTTGCCTGTGGATTTCTGCCGAACTATCTCAACGAGGCCATGGTGTTCCTTGACCGTCGCGAATACGGGCGGTGTGCGGTGTTTCTCTGGCGTATCGGCCTGGGCGAACAGAGGACCCAGGTTTTCCGCCGCCATTTCCGGCTCTATCGGTAGCAACTGGCCAGGGTCGCCAACGTACAGAACGCGCGGCCGTCGACCGGAATGCTGGAATTGCGCGATATGGGATAATAACTGAGTGCCGACCATGCTGGCTTCATCGATCACCACCAGGTCATAATCCTCGAAGTAGGTACCCTTATCCTGCCGGTCCAGGTCCAGTTGCACACCGCCATCGCGATCTTCCCGAAGCCGGAGACCGAGCAGGGCATGCAGGGTGCCACTCCAGATTTTACCGTTCGGCTTTGATTCGGCCAGTTTGGTGGTGATAACCGATACGGCCTTATGGGTCGGCGCGCACACCGCCACACGCTGATTGGTTGCTGCCATGATGAGTTGCACCAGGAGCCAGGTCTTTCCGGTGCCGGCATAGCCGGATAAAACGCGGGATTGCGCGCCATCGCCGATTCTCATGATGAACCGGACCAGCGCGGCATAGGCCTCTCGCTGGTCCGTGGTGGCCTCGGCAGGCAAGATGGTCGCATCTCCGCAGGCGGCGCCGTCCTCGACCGGCACGTAGGTCCGGTCGGCAATGGCGCCGCTGAGATTGGTTATGCCCATTGGTAGAATCCTTACAGGATGCGGCCAGTATCAGCAATCCGGATATTGGCTTCTCCACCCGCCTCGTTTTTGACTAATGAACCATGGCCTCGAACTCTCCGGGGAAGATGGTCTGCAGGAGTCGGAGTTCAGCCTCCTGGTTTTCCTCAGTGATCTCGAAATCTACGAGGCTTTCGGTTTCCTTCCGGTCGTCCCATTCTCGCTTGGCTTCGGCGAAGGAAATGATCAGGCAGGGTTTGCGGTTTTTCTGGGTCTGCATTTTGTGCTCCTTGTGTTTGTTCGTCGTGTAAGTAATGTCGATGAGTAAACTGTAGCACGGCTGCACTGGTAAGACGAAAATTTAGCCTTGGCATGGTCTGGTAACTGTACACCGGCTTTATCCCCGCATACACGGGGCAACCGTCTTTTTTTGCGGGTGGAGGCGCACACCTTGCCTTTCATCCCCGCATACACGGGGCAACCAATGGCTTCAGCCCCATCGCCCAACCATTCAGCCTTTCATCCCCGCATACACGGGGCAACCTCGGCCATGTGTCGACGGGCGTAGGCGTCGGCACTTTCATCCCCGCATACACGGGGCAACCTGACGGGCGTTGTGGACGCCCTGCGCCACTAACCCTTTCATCCCCGCATACACGGGGCAACCCAGGCTCCTTGCTTGTATCAGGAGCCTTCATTGCTTTCATCCCCGCATACACGGGGCAACCACTTCTCACAACATACCGTTTCACAACGGGTTTTTTGACCCATCCGAAACCACCGATTTTTTAATTCGGCGGAGTTTACGCGAAATCAACTGTAAGGCATCAAAATCAACTACTGTATAATTATCGTGATTCACGAATTTCATGTCAAACTCTCTGTCATTGCTCTGTTCTTCACCGTGATGACGGCACCTTATTTCGATACTTCTTTGCACAACTTTTCGTCTTTTGCAAAGAGCTTCACAAAAATCGGCAGCCATGCTAACTGACTCATGTTCCACATGAGCAAGCAAAAAGTCAGAAAACCGCTCTTCAACTGGCTCGTGGCAGTGTGGTGATGGATAGCAGACCAAACAAACATATCTATGTAATCTAGATACATGGTAATCGCCATGATCGACAAGACGACGAATACCACTAACAATGAAATCACATGCTTACCTTCCATGACTGCTCCTATGTGAAAAAATCAGGGATTAACTCAGCGGCGTCGGCAAATCTGGTATTGTTGGGTGCAAATGATTGGTTCCATGTTTTATCGCCCGTAAAATTAGCCAGCGATGTGTCGTCGCCGGTCATCGCTGCGATTTCGCTCCCGAGGATCGTCAGTCCGGACACGATTCTCGACAACACACTGCTTGTCTGGTCCTGTGATCTCAGGGTTTTGCTGAGCAGAACACGCACAGGATGCCCGTTACGGTCATAGATCCCGGAAAGCGCACAGGCCAGGAAGAACGGCCAGTTTGCTGAAGAAAAGGCGGAAACAGGTAATCCCTCGCTCGATATGGACACATACCAATCCCAGGCATTATCGGCCATGCGGGCGTTGCTGACGGTGCGAAACAATGCCACCAACGGGGAGTGATACTGCGGCGCCGCCCCAACACGGTCAAGCCAGGCTCTAATTTCCGTACGCAAACGTCGCCTCTTGCGCCAATCAAGACCGGTGACGCTGGACATGCACTCATCATTCACAAGCAGCGACCGAACCAATTGCATGCCGCTAGGGGTCGTGGCCATATTGGCTATGGAAGCGATGGAAACCAGCATTTGCGTTGGTTCTGAGACTCGGTCCAATTCCGGCTCCGGCTCCGCATCCACTTTCAACTCCACTAGAACACCAGGCTCAATCAGGTAATCCGGCCGGTAATGCCGAACCGCTTTCAACGTGTCCACACCGCTGACCAGCAGAAGCATCGTATATTCAGCTTTCAGGCTCTTGCCAGGCGACACCGCTTCATAAGCGATGGCCCGTGCAAATCGGGAAACACCATGCGAGTCTACAACAGTGGTCAGATAGCGGGCGATATGGTGAGGCGCAGCATCGGCTCCATCCCGTATGATCCTGTTCATTCTTTTTAAAACAAAATAGGTGCACTTCCGACACAGAACGTCTATCCATGTCTCGTCAACAAAATCGGAGAAAGCATGTTTATCGGGCTGGTTCTCCTTTTCGACCCTGGTGGTCCATGAAAAGCCTGTGGGTTTGGTGAGGAAATCGCCCAACGTCGGACAGTCTATAGGCGTGTATTTGGGGATGAAGGAAATAATCGAATCATCGGCCCATGGAATACGGCGCTGTAATTTTCTGACTATCTTGCCGTCCAAAAGTTCATCGACCACAACTTTAGCTAGGGGGTTGGCAAATCCTGGCCTTCCCGGGTTGGCGTAAAACCGTTCGGCGACCCATCCTGCCGCAGCGAGAGGGATTAGATCCGGGCGCCCAGACGGTTTGACGGGAGGCTGCTGCGCATCGGTGACACGATAAGGTCTCAACATGATTGCTCCTGATCACAAACTGTCTTTCCACCACGAAGATCTGCGTGAACTGCTTTTAGCAAATGCACGAGCCGCGCAAGACTTGCTGCATCGGTACTTATGGTTCTCGGAACAACCACATTAGGAAGAATTTCTGCGAATCTATCCACAGCCTCGATGAGGATATCTTTGGCACACGCATTGACTTCTTTTGGCCAAGCTTTCGCGATCAACCACTGGGTTTTCTGTTGCATTACAATGAACTCCTGTAATCGATTGCAAACCAAAGAGTTTCAGGCCGCGTCGGCTTGGTCTTTGAGGGCATCCGAAAGATCTAGAGCCATGCCAAACAGGCAGGCCACGAACAGCAGTACCGCCAATCGGATGGAATAGCACTCGCCGCCCAACTCCTCCATCAGACAACCCAGTGCGGTCATCCAGAGTGTCAACCGCACCAGCAGTATTTCAAGGTGCCACTCGTAGTTATGTTCGGCGGACATGGATTGATCTCCTTATGCTTGGGGCCTCCATCCTCCGGGATCAAATTGATCCCGGAGGATGGTTGAGTGCTCTACGGTCGGGCCGACGGGGAGTGGGACAATGATGCACCAACCCCAAGGCTACCGAGTGTTTTAGGTGCCCCTCCGTTTTTCGGGAAAAACCGGGCAATCGCGTCGTCCACCAGTGAAAAATAGCGTGAGCCAATACCGGTCATGATGACTCCGCTTTCCCGTGCGTGAATCAACCCAGCTATATCCCGAATGCCGTTTTCGACATACAGCCTGCGGAAAGCGCGCGTAGGCAAATGCAAATAGGCTATGGACTGGGAGAGCCTCTGCTCTTCAGGCAAGGCAAGCAAGTAAGGCACAAATCCGTATTCCATGGCTTGCATCAGCACGGTTCGATCTTCCGGAGCGCCGAGACGAACGTGTTTGCCAACCAGGATTTCCAGACGTAGTTCGAGCAGGTGGCAAACCGCTTTCGCCAGTTCGATGGTGGCAGGCGTGACAAATGTAGTCAGTTCTGGTGACCACAAGCCTTTGCCCGCATACATGCTGTTGATCCTGACTCGGGGCGCACCGGCGTGCCCATCGACTATTTCCCGCACCCACATCTTGAACTGATCCACCGGCTGGTCCGGAAGATCGGCGGCGAGGTACCCGAAGCGGTCCGTGCAATATTCTATCTGCGGTTCAGCGGCAGTCAGCGGCGTTGCGCAAACGGGTTCAGGTTCATCGGGAACATCCAAAAGGTGCATGGGGAAGTCATCCGGAAGGCGAACCTGGGCGACACGTTGGACCGTCTTGCCCTTCTTCGTCTGAACGTCGACGCTATCTTTGATCAGATATCCGTCTTTGACCATGCGGCATCCGAATATGGATGTATGTGCGAGTCCGCAGACATCACGGGCGAACGCCAAAAAATCCCGATAAGGCAGTGAGCCGCCGTGAGCGATGATGTGTTTTGCGCAGGGTCCATAACCTTTTGGGAGGCGCTGGCGAGGTTCAGGGCGCGCGGTAATCACCAAGGACTCGGGAATGCCCGTATCGAATTCCACCCCGATAATGGCGCCCTTTCGCGTTTTGCTGATGATTTTGCGGCAACTACCGGAAACCCGCGAGTTCAGACGATCGGCGAACTGGTGCAGCAGTTTGTTGGCTTTGGGTTTGTCGCCATGGGTAAAACGAGTCTGGACATCCTCAATGGACAACATGCCGTCCTGACGGGTTCCTGTCTCCAAAAGCTCGGACATCACATCATCCAGAGTAAGCTTTCTCAGCGTGGGGTTCATGCGCATAAACCGGTACAGTCGCTGCTTCCGGTTGGTTGGACCGGCCTCTCCGGCGATGTGATAACCATCCTGGCGTAGTTCGCGAATCAGATTGGTCATGTGATGTGCGTTCGCCTTCCCTTGAAAGACACGCTTGCTCAGTTCATCGGATGAAAACCACTTGTCCGGATTCAATGTCAGGAAAGAAAGCAGTTTGGCGTGATCGGCCCCGGTAGGTGAAATGCGTTGCATACGACGCAAGATGTCACTAAGCCGTACACGGCCTTCCGCTGTCAGACGATAGATGCTTTCCTTGCCTTGCGATGGTCCGTGCGGCTGTTGAGCGATAAAGTGGGCGCGGCGATCTTCGCCTTCGACGATGGTGTGTTCGCGTATCCATCGCACGGTTTCGCTTCTGTCCTCGCGGGTATGATGATCCAATTGGGCGCGGGAAAAGGCTTCTCGTATATGGTGCCATCCGCCGTCTTGATAAACAGACAATACCGCTTGCAGAAGAACGCAATCCATCAAAACCTCCTGTAAATGGTGCAGGTGAAAGAAAGTTGCCGACCTGATGCGAATTGGTGCGGCCTCTACATGGGACATGTTACCTGATGCGGTTTTGCACAAATGGATTTTTAACGGAAATATTTTGCTCGTTCTGAAGCGCCGCATGTGTGATCCAACCAGATTCGCTATACCGGCAATATGGTCAGGGCATCCTCTTGCAAGTGGAATGCTGACGGGGCGGAAATGTGCGTTTGGCTCGATCCAACGGTGTCACGCGATTTCGCTCGCTTTGTTCATAGAGTGTAGGGGCGCCATGTGGATCGTTTTTGACGCCAGGGATGGTATGGGACGGCGAACAGACAAAGGCGGTTCTCAAAAATGAATTTGGCAGTGACGCATAGATAGGTCGGAATGATTCCGTCCGGTCCCGCAAGATTGCAGGACATTCGATTACTGATCTAAAAGAGGTGTGCGATGAAACAAGACGATGTGGTAGTACAGAAAGAACGGATCTCACCGGCGCTGGCCCAGAAGTGGCTCACGGAACGGAATATCTACGCCAACCAGCGGCCTCTGAACCAGAACAAGGTGAAGTATCTTGCCGAGTTGATGGTTCAGGGCCGTTTCCGTGAGTACACGGAAATCTCTTTTGTTCGCGCCATGCACTTGGGAGGGCGTATCACTAACGTCGCCAGTTAAGATGGATTTTCATGGAAAAGGATGGAACTAATATGGCCACTCCAAGTCATAGTTGTCATGGGAAAGAAACTGAGCGACTACGCCAGGGAGCGCGGCATTGGGTACCGCGCCGCCTGGAACCGGTTCAAAGCGGGCCGGATACCCGGCGCCTGGCTGGATGAAACCGGGCATGTCGTCGTTCCCGACCCGTCCGAGCAAAAAGGCACCAAGGCCGTGATCTACGCGCGGGTGTCTTCGGCCGAGAATCGCCCCAACCTGGAGAGCCAAGCCGAACGTTTGGCGCAATACGCCACGGCGCGGGGTTGGCAGGTGATCGAGGTCGTCAAGGAAACCGGCAGCGGCGTCAACGATCATCGCAAAAAACTGGAGAAGCTTCTGCGCAAATCCGACGGTTGGGACATTCTGGTGGTGGAACACAAAGACCGCCTGACCCGCTTCGGTTTTCATTATATCGACACCCTGTTGAGCCAACAGGGGAAGCGTGTCGAAGTGGTCAATCTGGCCGATAACGACAAAGAGGATTTGGTGCAGGACCTGGTGGCGGTCATTTATTCGTTCAGCGCCCGCATGTACGGCCTTCGCCGCAGCAAACGGCGGACCGAGCGGTTACTGGCCTGTCTGGAACAGGAAGCCGCGACGGTCACCGGTGAGTCAGGAGCGGTGGCGCCGTCATGATGCGCACGTATCCCTATAGCCATGCGGCACATACGAAGAAGCTGAACTTGGTGTGGGCTGTCCTGCATGCTTACCGGCAGTCCGCCAAAAAAATCGCGAATGACCAGTGGAAGTCCTTCTTTATCACCGGGGAAATAGACAAACAGGCGTTGATTTGCGCATCGGACCACATCCTGTCCGATCGCTATCTGCAAACCTGCCAATATCAGGTGGTCGGTGTGCTCAAATCCTGGATATCCAATCGCAAGAATGAGTTCCGGATGCTGGTCATGCACTCGTCACTTTGGGAAGACCCCACGGAAGAAGGGAAGCGTCTTCGTATCCAGTTGCTTTTCATCAATAAGCATGGATTGTGGTTTAAGGATCGTGTCGTCATGCAGAAAGAGGCTATTCCGCCGGAAGTGATGCGCTTGGCGCGCAATCTTTTCCGGCGCCTCATGAACAAGCACAACAAACCGTCTTTTCGGCATATAGGGATGGCGCTGGACGCCAAAGTCGCACGGATCGAAAAACCCAAAAAAGCCAGGAATGCGCAATTCCCCTATTGGTTGACGCTGTCTACTCTGACTCCCAGGAAACCCATCCATATCCCGCTGGTCGAAAACCCCTACGCACTGGGGACGGACGGCGACGACAAAGCCTTTGTGCAAATCAATGTGCGACGGGGCACCGCCATGGACGGGCGGGCCGGAATACTGGATATTGCCCGCGTCAAAGAGGCGGCGCCGGTGTTTTCGTTGGAACGCCCAAGGCCCCAGATCGTGGATACGCTGGGCATCGACGTGGGCTTGAGAACGCTGGTGGCCACCAGCATGGGCGAGTTGCTGGGCCGCAATCTGATCGACCGCTTGTGCCGCCTGGACGCGCAGATCTCCCGTCTGGCGACCGAGCGCCAAAGGCAGGGGCTGCCCGTACGTTCACGGCGTTACGACACGCTGGTCAACCGGTTGCGCACCTTCCTCAAGAACGAAATCGGGCGGGTGTTGAACGGGCTGTTCGCCCGGGTGCATCCGGCCAAAGTGGTCATCGAATCCCTGGACTTTCGGAGCCCGGACTTATCCCGCCGCCTGAATCGGCTGGTGCAGAATTTCGGGCGCACCTGGTTTCGGCAAAAGCTCGATATGCTGTCCGAGCAATATGGTTTTCTGGTCGAGGAAGTGCATGCGGCGTATAGCAGCCAGACGTGCAAATCCTGTGATTATGTGGCGAAGAACAACCGTTCTTCGCAGTCAAAATTTCATTGCCGCTTTTGCGGCAGGAAAGCGCACGCCGATCCGAACGGCGCGTGCGTAATCAGGCGACGACGTTCGCTCGCCGAGTACGCACCGTGGAGATCGAAACGGCAAATCCTTCAGGCTACGGTTGGCTGTTTCCTGAAGCGATGGTCCGGGCGGTTGTCCGGCATGCAGGTCGATAGTGCCCTGCGTCTTGTTGTGGAAGGTAATCCCTATTTTGCGGATCACCGGGCGGCCCTTTGGCCGGGAAACACCACGACAGATTAACGGATTCCATGTTGTTCTATGGAATTTGGAACTATTGTGTATTCAGGATACCGCACACGGAAGCATCCCATGAAATTTCGGAAAAACAGCTTGCGATAATCCCTGGTGTTGCTTAAGATAGAATCCGGCTTTCGTGTAAGGAAGTGCATCATGGCTACTGGTACAGTAAAGTGGTTCAACGACGCCAAGGGATTTGGCTTTATCACCCCAGAAGCGGGCGGTGACGACGTTTTTGTCCATCATTCCGCCATTCAGGGGAATGGCTTCAAATCCTTGGCGGAAGGTGAGCGGGTTTCGTTCACCTCTACCCGCGGCCCCAAAGGGCTGCAGGCGGAAGACGTACGGCGCGCGTAGGCTATTGCGCGCAACACCCAAAGCGCTGGCGAGTCCGGCGCTTTTTCGATGGCGCTTTTGCCCACGTTTTGACGAGAGGGTAATCCATATGCCCAAACTGCCCGTATTGCATTTGAAAAGGAAGCGCAGGGAAGCCGCGACCGCGACGGAGTCCTTGGACGCTGCCACCCATGTGGACACCCCGGCCATACAGCGAGCGCGTCGACACATCGAGCGATTGGAGCGGCAAAAGGCGCAATTGCTGGAACAAGTCGCGCAACGCGAACGGGCCATTCAGGATCAGCGTTGGATGACGGTCATCCGACGGGTGGCGCCGGGATGGTCGCTGGAAACCGTTGCTGGGGGACTCGCGGCCGCTTTTGAGGAATGCCGGGAGGACCCTACGTATTTTGAGGAAATCACCACGTTCGGCAAGACCCTGGTCTTCGATGCGCCGGAACAAAACCCCTGATTTTGTAAAACGGAGAAATGGCGGTACATTGGAAAACGTGGCTTTGACTTAAAAAAGCCTTTGGCGGTAAAACACAACCAAGGAGAGATAGCATCATGGCAGAACCCATCGCAAAACGGCCCCATCGGGTGCGAACGATAGAACAGCGCATTGCTGAAATCGACGATACGATTGCAGCGGCCAAAGCCAAACTGGAAGCGCAAGTCCGCGCACTGGAAGAGCGGCGGCAAAAACTGGCGGAAAGCCCCGCGAAAAAGAAATTGGATGCGGAGGAACGCAAGCGTTTTGATCGCTCCGTAGCGGCCATAGTTCCGGAATGGACCGTACGACATATGCTGGCGGCCATCGCCCGCGCCAAGGACGAAAACATGGAAACCCTGCTTGCGGAAGGAAGTGCCCTTATGGAAGCGCATGGCAAAGGGCGTGGCGGGCGGCGGCGGCAACGCGCCGGCTGAACAGAAAAGGCAGGCCGAGTTACAGTGCAGATCTCTTCTCGGCTGTATCGTTGTTGTGAAAACGGCTAAAAGATCCCAGGAACGAGCCGGTATGTCCGATGGCAATATTCCTGGTAAGCCGTTCCAAACGCCAGACTGAGCCTCCCCACGGCTAAAGCTAGCCGTTGGCGAAAGGTGTGGGTGGTTTGACTGAAGGCCGCACCCAATATAGGTTTTGCGGCCTTTTTATTGAAGAAAAAATCTTCGCCGATGGCAAATCCTCTGAGAACCAAGCTACGAGCGAGTTTGCGGGAATCAAGGCACCAAAAACCCACACCTTTCGCCAACGGCTAGCGGCTAAAGCCGGGGGGTTCTTTCCCTGGCTGGTTACCGTAGCGTTTATCTGTGCCTGCACAAAAGTCTTCCGGGCTCTCATCGTGCCGCCGCGACTGCTCGACACGACTACAACATCCAACTGCCGGACCTCATCAGGTCGATCGTACCGACCGCAGGTCCACGGATCTTCTCATTGCGCATGCCCGCTCCCCGATGACGGGAGCGAGACCACCCAACAGGCTGGCTGACACCTTCAGGAAAGAACCACTCTGTCTCGGGCCTTTTTCGAATTCAGGCCAAAGCTGGCGGGCAACGGCCCGCCCTTCGCGGTTTGCACCACATCGGACATCGCTTCCCCCAGCAGCGGCCCCGCTGCGCACCAGCCCTTTGTAGCGCCTTTTCGTCCAGCCTTTCGCTTTATGGGCGGCATTGGCTTTGGCACGTTCCCACAGAGTCTTGTAGGCTGCCGCCACCTGCCGCGGCGCGTTGCAAGCCATTTGGGAAGGAAGACCAAAGCGTTCCCGCAATTCTTTGTAGACCAGCGTTTGCAGCTTCATGCCTTGCGACATCTTGCCGTTGGCAAAAGCCACGGCGGATGTATGGTTCAACGCGTTTCGGTAAGCCAGCGCCGTGCGCTGAACCGCGCCAGCCTGCTCTTTGGTCAGCAGCAGTTTCAGCTTGCAGGTCAATGCTTGGGTGGTTGGCAGTTCATCCATGTTCACAATTATAAACTAGCGTTTGACAGTTGTGAAGCATCGCCGCTGCGCGGCGGCGCTATCCCTCCCCGCCCTGAACGGCGGGGATTCCCGCGCAATCTGGTTGAAAATTTTCGAATGCCAACCATCCTGCTTGTTCGCACCGATCGGTGACCGGAAAAAAGCTTCCAGACCCAACTCCAGCAATATCCATAAGGTGACGGCCACCAGCAGCAGGATCAGCGATGTTGTCATGCCAGCGCCTTGATGGCGGTTTTTCGCCCTCTAGACAGAGCGGTCGCGGCCATTCTGAGGCGGCTTTTTAGGTTTTTCCAGGATCATATCGGTCACTGCGGCGGCTACACCGATACCGGTGCCGACGACCGTGCCTAACGCGGTAATCGTTCCTACCGCTCCCATCCCAACCGCGGCCAGTGGCAGCACCGTCACCACGGCAACGCCGGCTGCGGCACCCGCACCGATATCCCTTAATAATCTGACTAACATATGGGCATCACCTCAAAAAGTTGGACACCAGACGTGTCCCTGAATTCAATGCGTGCGTCAACATGGAAACGCCACCCAAGCCTTTTAGACCTGGGTGGCGCCGTTCCATGCGACCAAAAACCATCCAAATTAGAACTGGTACGCGAGACCCAGACTCATGCCGAACTGGTTCGTGGCCGATGAGGGCTCGCTCGCGCCGGGGATGGCCAGCGGGCCGCCGGTGTAGTTGTAATGCGTGAGACTCACATTGCTGTACACATGCAGCGGACCGGTGATCCGGTAATCCACGCCGAGCGTCATCTTTTCCTCGGCACTCGTTCCGAAACTGGCGGAACCGAACACCCCGTTAAAAATATGCGGCGTCATGCCGCCGCCCACGACCGCCAGCACTTCGGTGTCGCCGGAAACCACAAAGCGAGGCGTCACCGCATACTGAAACAAGGCCCCGGCGCCGACCAACCCGGCACTGTAGTTTTCCTTGTATCCAAAAGCCCCCCGCAGATTCCGGTTCCAGGACTGATAGCCTCCGGCGATATAGGGGGTGATCATCATCCCATGGTGCGGGCAAGTGATATGGAAACCCATGCCCAATCGCGCCATCACCCGGTTAAAGGTGGCGTTATCGGTGCCCGTGTACGGGATATCGCCATGCGCGGTTTGCACGGCCCCGTGATAGGCAATATTGCCGGAACTGCGCGCATAGTGGATGGCGGCATACACATCGGGAAGTCCGTACACATTTCCCATATAGGTGCCTTTCAGCGAGAATCCTGGCTGCCAGCCGGATTCGGTATCCGCAGGCCCCGGCGTCGCGCGTTCTTGATAATTGGTCAGGTTGCCGGTGACGGCCATACCGACCTCGTTGTTGGCCGCCACAATGGCGGAATCCCCCGTCTGCGCCGCAGCCGCATTGGAAAAGCCCAAAGCGGAAATGGAGGCGACGGCTATGATCGCCGAAATGGCACTGCGATTGCTGCTACTCTTTTTCATCATTGATCCTCTTGTTGTGAAAGTGTAATGGCGGTTCATTCCGCCCAGTTGTCCGTTGTGTTGCAATGTTACAATACCACTACCGCAATTTCCAAGAACGAAATTCGCTAAAAATTTAGCTGTTACTGCCCGTTTTTTCGCTCGCCAGGATATGGCGAGCCCGTTCTCGCCCT
>JAJYPA010000214.1 GCA_021795795.1 Pseudomonadota bacterium
AGAGCGTGTAGGTTTTCGCTCCGGGAAAAACCTTGGCGAACTCGCGCGTCATGTAATTGGGTGAGGCCCCACGAAAACCGTAGATGCTCTGGTCGTCGTCACCCACGGCGATCACCTGGGCGCGATTCCCCGCCAGCGTGGTCAACAATTCCATCTGCCCGTCGTTCACATCCTGGAATTCATCGACGATCAACACGCGGTACCGGTTGGCGATGGATTCCCGGATACGCGGCTCGTGGCGCATAGCCAACACCAAGTCATAGATAAGGTCGTCGAAACTCCGCTTACGATTGCGTTCGCGCTCCAACTCGCAAAGCCGGTAGGCGCCGACCCATTGGCCCGCGTTTTCGTCATCGTCCGTGAGCCCGACCAGCATCAGGCCTTCCAGTGATCCGGCCTTCTCCGGCGTGCAAGTGAACGCCTTCCAGAGGGTCATGTAGCCGGTGAATGTATCGATCTCCTCTTGGGAGAGATCCCATTCCGGTTTCGAGAACGCTTTGGCGAGGGCCTTTTTCGCCTGCCCACGCCAGTAGAACCCGCCGTTGTCGGCTTCCAGTTCCCAGGCTTCCAGCCAGTCCTGCCGTTCCATTTCCGTGAGCAGGTGATAAGCCTTGGCGTGGAAGGTGCGGATTTCCGGTTTGGCACGGGCGGATATTTTCTGCATCCGGTTTTTGAACGCGGTTTCGGCGTCCTTGTTGAACATGAGCACAAGAATTTCGCCCGCTGGCACCCGCTCTTTCTCGATCAGGTGTACAGCCAGGTGTTGCATGGTGGTACTTTTGCCGGAACCCGGGACGGCGCAGACGAGGGCGTGCCCGTCCCGGTGGTTAACTACGGCTTGCTGTTCTTCGGTGAGCATGGGAACCCCTGTAGGCCTGTTTGTCTGCAAGGATAACAGCCCGCCTACCTTAATTGAGCCCTTTGAGCGATTAGCCCAGCATCATTTCCCGCCAGGGCCAGGACCAGGACCCGCGAATGTCCGCATGATCGGGCGCCTCATGGGAGGATGTCCGCCTGGTCCACCCGGACGACGCATTGGTTGGCGTGGGGCTTGGCGCATGGGCCCACGAAATGCCGGTGGCCTGGCCTGCCTTCTATACGCCGGCGGGATCAGCGGTCGTATGGGCAGCCCAGCATAACGGTGAACCTGTGGGCGTCCAACAAACGGAGCAGGCCCCGGCAAATGGGTTGCACCATGCAAAGGGTGGTATCCGGGCCGAGCCGCTGGGTGGATCATCCTGCCCCGCATAAAGGGACGGACGGGCTGCTGTCCACGAAATCCAGGCCGAAACACCGGGTGCATGGGTCCGCGGTAAAACGGTCTGCCGACTGCAAGTCTGCCCTGGTACCGGGGAATCACCCGCGCCCTCCAGACCCTGTAATGGTCCAAATCCATGCGATGCCGAAACCACCAGGCGGGATGGTTCACCTGATACCACGGCGCCACCCTGGCCCGCCACCAGACGAAATAGGGCTGGTAAGGATACACGGGCGGTGGCGGCCCGTATTCGAGCGGTAGCGGCAAAACACTGTACGGAGGTAACGGATACCATGGACCGATGTAATCCGTACTGTACAGCCAGCCATTGCCCGCCCAGTCGTAATAATAGCCATCGTAGGCATAGACAAAGTTCGAGGCCATGGGTAGGTAGTAGGCGTTGACTCCGTCGCCGACGGAGAACGCAAAATTGATTTGGGCGGATGCGGCGGGAGCCGAGATCGTCCAGGTACCAAAGAGCAGCACAAGCCAAAGCAATGATGCCGGGATCGCCAGCGTCATGCGACGATGGATGTTGGAGAAGGTCGGCTTCATCGCCGCCATCCCCATCCGCGCCGCCATAATGGATGGATGATTGGGTGTACCCGATAGCCGTAACCATAACCACCGCCTGGAGCAACCACGCACCCGGACAACATGGCCACACCCACAATGATGATCAGAAAGCGTCTATATCGCATGATGTGATGCATAACAGCTCCTCCGCCTTACGGCGATGAACCACCTTTGGCCTGGACATCGGGCTAATACCATTTTGCAGCCCATATTCAGAAAATCCCGGCAATGCCGGATTCAAAAGAGAGTGCACCCATGGCCTCATCGACGCACAATAATCGCTCCTTGATCACTCCGGTTTCCATCGCCCTTTGGAGATACTGATAAGCATCCTCCAGTTGGCGGTTTTCATTGCCTACGAATGATTCCACGATACCATAGCACACAGCTTCATCGTTTCTGAGAAGCCGTCTTGCGACTGCCATCCCGCGCGCAACAAACACGTCCTGGTGTATATCAGGCAGCGCCAAATAGTCTGACAGAAACTCGTTCAGGCTCATGTCGCTGTTTTCCGGCATGCCGCAAGCCCCTTGCAATACCCGCAACTGGAACTCCCGATCTCCCATGCGAAGTACTGCATCTTGTATCTGCTGTAGAGAAGTCGCCTTGCCATACATCTCGGTATCCAAATTCAGCGATGACCCAGGTGCCACACTGAATATACCGTCCTGATGCTCAATCAGTGCCTCGGATTGATCGAGCAGATATTGCTTCTCCCAGGCATTGCACTCGGGGAGCGCGACATCCAGATCCGTGCGTGTCCATCGGTACCCCTGCCGTTCTTTCCTCCGCCACATCAAGGCCATGCGCTCCCCGTCAACCGGTAAGTCCGGATCCGCGAGCAACCGATAAACCATAAAAACCAGCAGCAGCGTGTGGTCATTCCTAGTCTCTTCCAGAGAGACCTTTTCCATTACAAAGCCCATAGCCTGCAAAGGTGCAGCCAGCTTTTTCCACAGTCCGACAATCGCCCGCGCCAGTACGGCCTCTGCTTCCGGCATCAATCGGTCATGCGCGATCACATAGCGATAGACCTTCGCTTTCTGGTGCCGGGACCGGCCCCGTTCCAGGCTCAGTAGGGGATTCTGGACTTCAGCCACGCACATCGGCGTCTCATCAAGCGAGAGGGCATGCATGGGCAGCACAAAAAGCGCATCAAGTCGATCCTTGGCGTGGCCCAGCAGGGATGTGAGTCCGTCCCGTTCGAGTAGCGCGAGCGCTTGATCCACGTCGCACATGCTTTCGTGTGCAAGTTGGTCTTCCGCCACCGTAATGATTGCATCTACGGTCTTGCGCAGATCCTCGCTGGCACAGTAATCGTCCGGGTAGAGCAGGGCGGCTACCCGCAAAGCGGCATGCACGATCTCTGTTGCAAGCGTCGATGTCTGCGTGCTATGCCGCATCGCAGCCCGCAAAAATCCCACACGAGCTTCGGACAACTGTAGGCTGGCGGTCATAGCCAGTCTCCCGCCTCAGCGCCAGCAGTAGGCGTTGCGTCCGGGACAACCGGGGCGCTTTCCACTTTGTAGGGAATAATCTTGCGATGGGTGAGGGGGTCGATCAGCCGTGCCGAGAACCAGGCATAAATATCCGCATCTTCTTGGCGCAGCATGGCCAACAGGATAAATCCGATATTTTCCGGACGGTCCACATGGCATTCCATACCGCCATTGCGGCCTCCAGACTCCCAGGCGTCGAGATACGCCGATAATCCATCGGCATTGGCAAACTCCAGACCACGAAACCACTCCAGCAGCACATCCCGCGCTTTTTCATCGCGCATGGCTTCCTCGACAATCCCCATACAGCGATCTTCATCCAGAACGTAATTCTCAAAAAGCGCACATTGTAGGAGATTCGGCATATTCAGTTGGCTTTCCTGCCAATGGCTGACCAGCGCGAGCAATTTCTGTGGACTGAGCAGCTTGGCCAGAGCGTCGCCCAAGGTAGGGTCGGCCATGTTGAGTGCCGTAGACAAAGCGAAGGCGGGCATCCTGTCCAAAGCCTGGACCGCCACAGCCCTGCCAAAGACACCCTCAATTTCAAGAACCTGTTCCTCGACGCCGAGATAGTCCTGCCGCTGTGGGTATTTTATACTTACCAGCCTCTGTAATCGGTGAGACATCTCCTGTGCCATAAAGGCAAGCTGTCTAGCGGAGAAATCTGCCGCCAAGGGTTCCAGATGGGTACCGGATTCTGTTTCACTGCGCAGCGTCATGACCTTCTTCTCCATCTGTATTATCAAAACCCCAATTCTCAGAACCGCCTTCGTCCACCCACTGCTCATCTTCAAAATCGTCTTGCGGCCCATCGCGTTCCACCTCACCATCGGCCATGATTTGTGCCCGAAAGAACGATTCAGCACCGGATTCTTCGGTACCAGAAATGAAAGGTGGCCGGTGGTAGTGCTCCTGAAATTCGATGTCCTGAATCATGGCCAGCACATTGCGGGCGGATTCATGACCGATGCGCGAGAGCACGGCGTACAGTAGTGGCTCCACACCAGCCGCAAATCCGCATAAATTGCCTTTACCCGGGCCGGACTCCACAAACTGACAAGCATCGTAGGCCAGCAGACAAATTCGCAACTGATGCACCCGTAGATCGTGATCGGAAAGTGCTTGCAGGTCGTTCAGTAACGATTGACGCGCATCAATACAGGTTTTTCCGTCCCCGCGTCTCTTGGCCGACGGGTACTGCTGCGCCACCAGATTACGATAGGCTTTAATGTCTTTGGGGTTCATCCGCCACACTCCAGCCACGCCATCACGAGATCGGTACACACGCTTTCACGAACTTCACGAGAGAGCATGAGGACGGGATGGGTGTCGTCCCATTCCTTCCTGCGCAGGGGGTCTATGAGCATTTCGTAGCTTTCACGGACCAGGCTGAAACGCTGGGCATCACCGCCACGGTCGGGATGCACCCGAGCGGCCAATCGCCGATAAGCGAACTGAATCTGGGTGGATGATGCGACGGGGGTTAACCCGAGTAATGCGTATGGATTTACTTCCATCAAGAAACCGCTCCCTGTTAAACCATTAACCATCTTTTGATCTAGTGATATCAATCCACCTTATCAGGCGCATCTGGGTAGCATGCCAGTTTCATGCGCAAAGATAGGCGACAAAACACGGAAAGATTTCTGGTTTATCTATGCTTTGCTGTGTTGAAGCCCAGTCCTTCCCACTATTGAGAGCGGCAGGCTGATGGCGGGGAGGACGTCCACTCGTAATGAAGCGCCGGGATCAAATTGATCCCGGCCAAAACCGGTCCGCCAGAGCCAGGATTCGAATCGTAAAAAATGAGATTTAGTGCGTTTCTTGCGCCGCACACGGTTCCATCGCTACGGGATACTGGGGCGAATCACGGGGCAAGAACGGGGATATCAATGGATCAGAATGCGGAGTACAGCGCACATGCTGGATGCGCCGGTCCTTTCACTCTCCCCTGCCCTCCTGTTTTGCTTGCGCAAACGCCGGATTTGTTTACCCAGATGGAGAAGGCGCTTACCGGCATAGCGATCTATTACGGGCGTCAGCGACTCGCACCATACCCGCACGAGCCAAAAGCCTGGGTGGATGTGCGCGCTGCTGTACTGGCGGCATCCTACTTTAGGCAGGCTCAGAAAATGGCCTCACGCCCAACGGAAAGCCGCGACCCATTACGAACCACAACAGGGGCTTTCGCGGGATGAGCCGGAAAACACAAACAGTGGCGGGGTTCTCTGCGCCTGCGGTAAAAAAGGCGGGCGGATTCTCCGACCTGTTCCTGGGCATCGCATCCAGCCTGAACGACGCCGACCTCATGCGGTACAGAATCACCCAATTAGGACTCCATGGAACCTTTCAGATTGAGCCAGAAACCCGAAAATCGGAGATGCCGGAATGGTTCGCGGATTCCGAAGATAGCCCAAAAACTGCGACGCGTCGCCGGGCCATGGAAAGAATCACTCACATCACCCTGAACAAATCATGTAGTAAATCAGATCTGAGAAAAATCGTCGAGATAGGCCATCAATCGGCAAATGCCTACGATGTTGACCTTGTCGAAAGCCTGATGACGATCCAGACATGGCAGCAAAATCGGGCCGATGAAGAAGAATGCCACCTGCCACTTAAATTCGTGGCGTTCGATGAAAACGTTCCTACAGCTTTTGCATCGCTCGATTTCCATATGCGCGACCAGCCGCAAGCACTCGCCACATACGTTCTCTGCTCCGTGGATATGCTTGTTATTGACTCCAGGAAGCCCGACGACGGTTTTGATCTGGACATGGCCATAGCCTGCGCGAAATGCATATTCGATACGCTGGGTCAGATATACAGAATGCTGCCGGAAAATCGCACCGTAGTTACGGATATTTGCGCTGAATGGGACAGCGACGAAGAACGTTTGTTCGCAAAATACATCAGTGATGCGGTTTCCAAAGCCTGGGAATGTGCCAGCTCCGATGAACTACTGGCCAAGAAAAGAATAGTGGTCGAAAAATCTTCCACAGATTTGATGGATGCTTCGTCATGGATAGAACCATGTGATGTTTGTAACGAAGACTTCAATTTTTAGCTGATTTACACACTGGGGTCCAGAAAGACCTCTTTCACAGTCAAGTAACCCCGCCATGAATGACGGGGCTTGTTGCAAGGAACGAAACCAACGTTGTTTGCGGCAGGAGCCAAGAAGTTTTGGTGTGAAAGACTAGCCTGGCAAAGCCGTTGAGTCATGCGGCGCGTAACCGGAGCATCGGGGACGTTGGAATGCAACTGAACCATCGCGCGTGGTAGCGCAAGTCGTAGTGGGAACGCTCCCCTAATTCCCGCGCAAGACGATGGATAGTGGCGAAGGGGTGTACACACGGTTCGTGAGAATCGTCTTATCGTCAAAGGAGATGCTATGGATCAGCAGTCAGGGAAAACGGTGTTCGTGCCGGTCATGGACCGGGACGGAAAAGCACCGCTCATGCCGACGACGCCCTCGCGGGCGCGGCGGTGGATCAAGAGCGGTGAAGCGACGCCGTTCTTCAAGAAGGGCGTGTTCTGCGTGCGCCTGAACCGTGCGCCGTCCGGGCGGGAAACGCAGCCCATCGTGGCTACGGCGGACCCCGGTTCCAAACGGGAGGGGTTCACCGTCAAGTCGAAGGCGCACACCTACCTGAACGTGCATGCGGAAGCGGTGACTTGGGTCAAGGCCGCCGTAGAAACTCGTAGTGACATGCGACGCGGGCGGCGATTCCGCAAGACGCCGTGCCGCAAGCCCGGCCCGTCAGACACCATGATGTGTACTGAAAAACGTTTGCCACCATCCACAAAGGCCCGTTGGGGCTGGAAATTGCGGGTGTTCAACTGGCTCCGCGCATTGTTTCCGGTGACGGATATCGGCGTGGAGGATATCCAGGCCACCACCCGAAAAGGCAAACGGAAATGGAATGTTTCATTTTCTCCGCTGCAGGTGGGCAAGGACTGGTTCTACGAAGAGATCCGGCGCATGGGCGTAACGTTGCACCTGCGGGCGGGCTTTGAGACCAAGGCGCTGCGGGACAGGCTTGGGCTAAAAAAGACCGGCAGAAAACTCGCGGAGGTATTCTCTGCTCATTGTGTGGACTCCTGGGTGATAGCCTGGGACATCGTGGGCGGGAAAGAGAGTCCGGACAATCGGGATTTGCTCTGTATCCAGCCAATTCGCCTGCACCGCAGGCAACTGCACCGTTTGCAGCCACAAAAGGGCGGCGAACGGTTGCCATACGGTGGCACCCGCAGTCACGGCTTCAAGCGCGGATCGCTGGTGCGCCATGCGAAATTGGGGCTGGCCTATGTCGGCGGACTCCTGAAAGACCGCATTAGCCTGC
The DNA here is from genome assembly GCA_021795795.1 of Pseudomonadota bacterium. Next base: position 7,680 of record JAJYPA010000214.1, read on the forward strand.
ATCATATCGAGAGCGGGAAAAGGTTAACGCAGAACGCGAAACCAGCGGATTGCCGGTTTCTCACGTTTAACATCTGGAAGTTTCACTGCGTAGCGCACACTTGAAAAATGGATGAGGAGTAACACCATGCTGAAAAAAACCGCAATAGCAACCGCAATTTTGGCGACCATCGGAATGTCAGGTATGGCATTGGCGGCCGGTACTGGCTGGCACTATCCCAACGGGTCAATTAGCCCTGGGTCTGACGCAAACCACGTTGTCCTTCCTAATTCAGCCACAGCAACAACCAATCCTATTTTGGCCGCAAACTCTGAACTCGGGATAGGGCTAGTCGATACGCAAAGCAACTACTCTGAAAATATCGTCTCCCCGTACAGTGGGAGCGACGTGGAAAACGGCATGATGCCTGGCTTCACACTGTTTGGAAAAGATACGTTCAACGCCTTCGGAATGAAGCACTGGTACGAGTCCTTTAGCTACATCCGTACCAGTGGGCAGACCACATACAGCCTTGGGTCCGCCAGTAATGGACAGTTCAGTGAGTCCGCCCAGCACACCACCAACAATCTGCAGGCAAAATTCGGGAAGACCTTCTTTCTGGGGAATGCCAATAACGCCATCACCCCCTATCTCTTCGGCGGATACCGGAGCTGGCATCGTGTCGTGCCCGGCGGCGTCTCCAGTCCGGAAAACTACCACAATGGGTATATCGGTCTGGGTGCAAAATATCAGATGGCCGTCACGCGGCATTTGGTGCTCTCCGCCAACAGCGGCGTGGGTGAAGTGATTGGTGCTGGTATGTCAGGAACTATGCCGCCCGTCTTTACCCACTTATTCAACATGCCTTCGACGGTTAATTTCTCTTTGGCGTCCCGTCCGTATTACACCATGGGCGTCGGTGCTGATTATCGGGTTACCAAGCGCCTTCACATGCTTGCCACCGCCCAGTACACCGATTTCATGTATGGCGGGAGCAATTGGAAATACTACCAGGGAAGCCAGCCGATTACACACGGCTATGTCATAGGGTTCCGCGAACCATCCAGCCAGACCAGCAACTTTGCGGTGGGTTTGGACATGGCATACTCGTGGGGCTGATGACCATGCCCATCTGCCGTTCGTCGTCAGTTAATTTTATTGGGCGGCAGGTGTTGGCGTTGCTGCTTGGATTTATCCCGGCAGCGGCGCTGGCCGCCAGTCCCTCTCCTGGAATGACGCCGATGCATGGCGTTCACATGCAACGATATCGCCTGACACCGCAACAACACATGCGGGAACAACAGAATGTTCAGCGGCGTATGGAGCAACAAATGCCCCCACAGTTCAAGGCGGGTTACGAAAAGATGATGCGGCAACAGGATGCGCTTGAACAGCGCCATCAGCCACATCCGGCATACGGGTCGCCAAAATATGCGGGGTAATTCCTGTTGACGCTCATTTTAGGTGCGGTGACTTTACCCGTAAGCGCCATTAGCCTCGGCGGTGTTTTTCTGGTGAGCGCGCTTCCCGACGCCTACCAGAGGGAATGGGAAGGGCTTTAACATTATGGCAAACATCCAACACATCGCCGACCGGATTTTCCGGCACGTTGACGCCGGTCACCTGCAGGCGGGCTATGCCCTCACCATGGGCGCGCTGATCGACGCCAACGACGACCCAGACTTTCATGAGTGGGTGGATGGTGTGCCCGGTAGTGCTGTCGAGAAGTTGATCGCCTGCATGGTGCGCAAGGGCGCCTGGAATAATCCTGAATGGCTGCGGGAATACATACGGGAAGCATCAAAGGAGAGTGCGGCATGAGCGAACTGATACTGGTTGGTGGCAATCCCGGAACGGGAAAAACCACCATAGGGCGATTACTGGCGAAAACGCTTGGATACGCTCTGGTGGATAAGGATTCGGCGACATGCGCCATGACTGAAGGTCTGTTGAAAGCGCTGGGTTGCGATAAAAATGATCGGGAAAGCAAACCCTATGTGCAACAGGTAAAGCCGCTCGAATATGAAACCATCCTTAACATCGTCAAGGACAACCTGGATATTGGCCGGAGCGTGATTTGTACCGCGCCATTCACCAGCCTATTTCGTGATTCGCAGTGGATTGGCCAGATAGAATCATTTGTGTCGATCCGCGCCACGACGCTATCGCTGGTTTGGCTGACGGCGGACGTCAATGTAACCCGTGCCCGCATTATCCATCGTGCCGCAGCCATGGATAAGTGGAAGATGGACTTTTGGCAAGAATATAGAAAGGGTCTGCCAGTAGAACCACCATCACACGAACGCATCATACTGGCTGACAATACGCTGGATAACAACATGGACAATGTTGTGCGGTTGATTCTGGACAGGCTTGAAAAGTGGAAAAATCAGGAGGCAACATGACGCCCTATATCGTGGGACGGCGCTTTCTTGCCGTCGACCCCTTGCAGGGTGTAGACCACTTTCCGGGTGCAACCACCATTTCAAACCAGCGAAGTCTGCCGACTGCAAATCTGCGCACGGAAGGCAGCGGAAACTGCAGACATGACGGTCAGCGCCGGGGCAATCCTGGGATGGATGGTGAGCACCAAAAGAGCAGGCTCATCACGATGACACAGGCACACGCCATTCTGGAAGGTGATCTCCTGTCGATTTTGCCAACCATGCCGGACAATCATTTTGACGCGGTGTTGTGCGATCCGCCGTATCACTTGACTCAGAACTCGCGGGGCGGGTCGGGCGAAAGCGGCAAGGGTTTCATGGGCCAAACATGGGATGGCGGGAACATCGCATTTCGTCCGGAAACCTGGGAAGCCGTCATGCGGGTTATGAAGCCGGGCGCGTATCTCATGGCCTTTGGTGGCAGCAGGACTTTTCATCGGCTGGCGGTAGCGATGGAGGATGCTGGGTTTATTCTGGTGGATACGCTGATGTGGTGCTATGGCAGTGGGTTTCCAAAGTCAACCAACGTCGCCGCACGCATTGACAAGATCAAGGGCGGCTCCGGTCAGCGTATCGGCCCAGCCCGGAATAACACCTATGACGGGGCGCAGCGCGACCCATCCCGGCACAGCAATCCGGCGGACCAGTCGCACACCGGCGAGTGGGGTCTGCACAGCACGCCGCACGGCTTGCCGACTATCGCGCTGGAAACGCCAGAAGGTCAGTGGTGGGATGGCTACGGGACAGCACTGAAACCCGCGTATGAACCCATTCTGCTTTGTCGCAAGCCCGGCGAGAAAGCGTATGCCGCGAATGCCCTGAAGTGGGGCTGCGGAGCGTTGAATATCGATGGGTGCCGAATCCAGGGTGAACCGCCGCATCACAATTATGGGCGAACGTCGGGAGGTGGAGCGTTGGCGGACAAAAGCAAAACTCTGTTCAACACCCCAGATTCCGGCCGCTGGCCTGCCAACGTGATGCTCGACGAGGCGGCGGCGGAAATACTTGACGTTCAATCCGGCATTCGCAAGAGCGGAGCGAACCAGGGTGGTGTCAGTCGCTTTTTTTATGTGGGCAAGGTATCCACCAAGGAACGGCAGGCGGGGGTGGGTAGCGACAACCTGCAGTTCAAAAAAGGTGCCACTTTGCGTCAAATCGAAAACGCTAAACGACAAGGGAACACGCATCCGACATTAAAACCGATAGACCTCAATCGGCATTTGTCCACCTTGTTGTTGCCGCCTAACACGGGCGGAAGCAGGAAGATATTGGTCCCATTCAGTGGCGCTGGTTCAGAAATGATCGGGGCACTGACGGCCGGTTGGGATGAGGTGACTGGCATCGAGCAATCACCGGAGTATGCCAGGATCGCGCGGCGGCGAATCGCGTGGTGGCTTGGCGAACATTTGATGGACCACGTCACAAGGGCTAAATCACCAACAGAGACAAAATTTCAGTAGCTCAGAAACCGGAGGCGCGAGGACAGGACGCTACCCTGCCACGGCAATAATGCTGTGGATTCTCGCAAAAATAGATGAAAAAATCGATAGTGTCAGTAGTAATCACAGCGGTAATGGTTCCCATGCTTGCATCATCCGTTTCGGCGGGGGCGGCAACCAACGCGCCGAATCTTACGAAAGCCCAGTACCTGGTGAACAGACAAAAATTGGCTCATGAATTGTTTCTGGTACGCGCCAAGGAGGAAGCCACGCAAACCAAACGGCTGGGCCATCCCGTAAATCTGCCGACCGGCAAGTGCCTCGTAGGCCTGTCGCTAAGCGGCACCGGCGCCCTGGAAGGCCTGCATTTCTTCCATTGCGCATCGGGCATGAAAGGCCCCGTCACGAAGGCTGCACATTTGGCACAGCCTTACGAAGTATCCGGGCCGGTAAAAATCAAGTTGGGTGTCATTGCCCCAAACCCGACACCTCGTTTGACGGTGCACTAAACCAAAAACCTGGCGCAAAAAAACCGCCGATCCAAAAAGGAAAGGCGGTTTTCTACGTTACGCCTGCTGTTGAGTCACAAAAAAGTTTCATCCCGGATTCGCTGCAACCTATTGATTGACGGATCACGCCGCCAGCCCCGCAGCGGCAATGTATCATCCTGAGCAGCCAGAGGAACCTCTTGTATGTCGCCATCATAACAATAAAGTATCATCCTGAGATTTGTGCAACCTGTTGATTATTGGTTATCGACGCGCTTTTTTGCCCATTTTGCCGCAATCCAGGATGATACTTTTTTGTCGGGGATGATACTTTTTTGTCCGTTAATAGGCCACACCGGCGCTGCCGCATTGGCGAGGCAGCGCCGGACCCCGCGCGGTCACAGACCCCGCGCACGCGCGGAAACACTTTGCTCGGGAACCGGGAGATCCCGCGTCCTTCTGCATCGCGCTGG
>JAJYPA010000676.1 GCA_021795795.1 Pseudomonadota bacterium
GAGGAATGTTCTGTAATTGCGGTTCTGTTCCACCCAAGCGAGCGAGGCGACGGGCACTTTCCCGTTCAATCAAAGCACGCAGGGCCTCTTTTAAGAGGACACCACGGTCTTCTACACCACAGAGCGTTTTGGCTTGGGCCAGGAGCTCATCATCCAGGTTGATCGTCGTTCGCATAAGATGGACCTCATCATGGCATCACATGATGTTATTTTAGATGTTTAGCGTTGGTTTGTCATGGGCTCGGTGCGCATAGTCGGATGATGATTTTTATGTTGTGTAGCGACCGCCGTAACCTGAGGCCACCGTCTTTTAGCCGGTGGAGTATTCACTAGAGAGGGGAGGGGAGTGGAACGGAACGCAAGATAAAGAAGGGGGTAACGTGCAGGCATCCTGCGCAATATCAACGCGTTGTCAACGCCCCTCGCTGGATCAAAGTACTGACCAAGTTCGGCTTCATCACCCCCGCCAACGCCTGATCGTCATGTGCCTTCCCTGCATGACCTGCGCCGGTCAGGCGAGCGTTTGTCTTGGAGAGTGGTTCTTTCCGGCTAAAGGCATCGCTCTGGGACGATCCGCTTAATCTGATGATGAACCAAATTCCAAGCGAACCTTCTTGATGACCATCCTAAGCGCAATCGTCCCCGCCAAAACTCCTGTAATTCGTAGCTCTTATATTTTATCCGATCAGACTATATCTGCGGACTTTTTCGAAGTACCGTATTGTTTCATTAATATTACAGTTTCTGTAAAGCAATTGTTACACATTAGAAAATTATAATCATATAAGCCATTAAGCTAATTTATATTTCATTGAAAAATTATTCATAAGGCTTATAAAAAATAATCTTGACAAAGAATCAGGTTGTTAATTACCCTACGATAAATGCCAATTACATGGGAGCTATCCATAACATGAATACATCATACAATGATGTTGGAACACGTCACTCGCATCGTGACATTACCATGGATTTCGCCACTGTTTCGGATAAACACCTGCGTATTTGTGTGCCCCTCACCCTCTTCGATGATCTAATCCTGAAAATCGGCAACGGCTACAAGGCTGGTTGTTGGGTAGTGGCACGCTGCAACGAAGTAGAAAGGCTTTCGCGCGCAACTATTGAGCAATATGTCAATATCATGCCGCGTCAGATATGCCAGCAGGTCACTATGCCACGCATTGAGGTACAAGCCGCCTAGCTGTAGCAGTTTTCGTTCAAAACGGCATGCTTATACTAACTGAATCTGTGACTTGGTAACCGGGCGGCCACCAAATGGCCTGAGTGGGCCGTGAGGCCAAGGGAATAGGTCATTCCGAGAAAGGAAAAGAAAGGACGAGCTCCTTTGGTTATGATGTTGTGAGTATTTTGAGGGAGGTTTTTCATCGGGAAAACGATAGTCAGCCCCCCCTCCGTGGCTAGGCTCTGGAAAAGGCGGGTGTGAGGAATCCATACCGGATTTCAGGGCGCCACCCAGGCCGCATAGAGGTGTTGGAAGGAGCAAAGGGCAGGGTATGAACCGGAAAAGACAGAATCTGCCGGCGGGCAAGGTGTGGTCTGTGAGCCGCCAGGGTCATGATTTCCGGGATGACGGTTTTTACCCGGCGGCGCTATGGCGCGGTGCGTATTGTCTCAATAGCAGCCCGCCTTGGAATGACCTCGCCCTGGTGAACAGTTACCGTTTTAATAAAATTCTATAGACAATAATAAGGAAGCGCCATGGATCTTACGACGACCCCACTGCATCAACTCCATCACGCACTTCTCGATGTGACCCAGGGAACGCTTTCTGCCGCCGTCATGCCCCCAGATGATGTCTCTCTGGATTTCATCACCCATGCCGGAAATCATCTGATACTCCACATACCTCGATCCCTTTTCGATGTGCTCTGTATACGATTGGGCAATGCCCACAAGGCGGGATGCTGGGTTACCGCGCGCTGCAGGGAAGTGGATGGTCTTTCACTGCAAAGCATCGAACGCTATGTGGCCATGATGACGTGTGACAAGCTCGGTCTGGAGCGCGATTCGAATATCGCGCGCATCACGGTGTCTTCCTCATCGGTGCCCGAGTCCAGCGCAAAGGATCGATCCTGTTGACAGGGGATACCGACTGGGACGTTCCGGACACTCTTGAAGAAGAAATAGCCGAGGTTGGACAGGGCGAAGCCTGCCTCAGGCCTGAAACACCAGAATTCGACTCAACAGCCGACCTTGCCTGGGAAGCCGGGGCTCCCGATCATGTTGACGCCATAAGGCTCTATCTGCAGGAAATCGGCCACAACCACCTGCTCACGGCGGAGGAGGAGATTTCCCTGGGCCTCAAGATACAACAGGGCGATCTCGCGGCACGCAATCGCCTGGTGGAATGCAACCTCCGTCTCGTCGTCCGCATTGCGCGCCGCTACCAACGGCAGCACACCCTTCCGCTCCTCGATCTCATCGAAGAGGGGAATCTCGGATTGCTCCGTGCTGCGGAATTATTTGATCCGGCGCGGGGATTTCGGTTTTCCACCTATGCTGCCTGGTGGATTCGCGAGGGGATCGAGCGCGGCATCATGAAGCAGTCGCGGATAATACGTTTACCGGTCAATGTCATCAAAAATCTCAGCGCGGTGCTGCGCAGTTCCCGGCAGATCGCACAAACGATGCAGGGCGACCCCCGCGTAGAGGAAGTGGCGCAGGTCATGGGGAAGTCCGTCGCCCATGTAAAAGATTGTCTCCAGCAGGACCGCCATGTGGTCAGTCTGGATGCGCCCTCCCGCTGGGAGGGTAGCCCATCTTTGGCGCAGACGTTGATGGATGCCGATCAGGCGGGCCTGGAGACCTCCTTGGAGGAACAGGACCTCCAAAGGCAGGTTCGTCGGG
>JAJYPA010000215.1 GCA_021795795.1 Pseudomonadota bacterium
TGACGCCGCCCAAAGGTATTGCTGCCATCTACTCGCTACGGATCACGCAGTCCCGCAGGGCGACCGCCTACCGGGATGGAGACTACTTGCGGTTTTTAACCGTTGCCCCGGACCACGATGCAACTTACGGCAAGAAATGAGATGAAACGAGAATATGGCGCTGGCTTACGGGGAACTCACCAGGTTCCATAGCGTCATCATCCTTTTTATGATTATCGCTGTAGTCGGCAGCAGGCTGGGCGATTTTTCTGGGCTGAACGCTCTGGCAGACCAATGGCGAAACCTTTGACGAAGTCAAGGCCGAACGGGGTCAAATCCTTAACGGATGCCATTGGCTTGCCAACGGGCACTGATGGTGGGCTGCTGTGAGAACCATCAGTGATTTTTAAGCACAGTTCCCCAAGCGCCATTTCCGTCCATTCAGTTGGCATACACCGACCCTTTTCGGTTATTGTTCCTCATCATTCCTGATGGTGCATTTCTTCTCGAACGACTTTCATGAGGGCCAGTTTCCAGGTATTGGGGTTGGATTCCTCACCATAGACGCTGATGTCGCCCACCTTGCCGCCGTGGGCCTCGATGAACTTTCCGACTGGACGAACATGCCGCCCGATCCGCAGCAAGGGTCATAGATGCGTCCCTTATAGGGGGCCAGCATGGTGACCAGCACCCGCACCACGGAAGCCGGGGTGTAGAACTCGCCGCCGCGTTTGCCTTCCGCGCTGGCGAACATCCCCAAAAAGTATTCATAGACGCGGCCCAGGGTGTCACGGGCCTGGTGTTCCGCCGTGCCCAAGCCGATGGTGCCGATGAGGTCCACCAGTTCGCCTAGGCGGCGTTGGTCGAGGGTAGGGCGGGCATAGCCCTTGGGCAGGATGCCCTTGAGCTTGGGGTTTTCCTTTTCGATTTCGGTCATGGCCTCGTCGATGCGCTTGCCGATGTCCGTCTGCTTGGCGGCGGCCTGCACTACATGCCAGCGTGCCGATGCGGGTACCCAAAACACGCCTTCCGCCGTGTATTCGTCGCGGTCTTCTGAGTAAGCGCCCGCTTCTTCCCGGATGATTTCCGCATGCCTCTGGGCAAAACGGTCCGAGATGTACTTCAGAAAAATGAGGCCCAGCACCACATGCTTGTAGTCGGCGGCGTCCAGGTGCCCGCGCAGCTTGTCGGCGGTGGCCCAGAGTTTGGATTCCAGTGCTTTTTGATGTTATATCATGAAGAGGTGGGGTGGAGAGAGGGTTGCTAGGATGCTTGATACGCTGAGAGGCCTTGGATGGAATTGAAAACTATAGGGGACTGCTGGATTTTCTGGAGTCCATGCTCAGTAATTACATGGGGGATCTTGACTTATCCGGACTGGATATTCAGGGGGACGCGGTGAACATCCCCGCCGATAGGCTGATCGGCGGGGCGGGGACCGCGCTGCCCGACGGTGCCTGGGACGGCGACGACTTTGGGCCGCCGGGGGTGGTCTGCGTGATCAGGTTCATTTACTGCGCAACCTGTGCGAGGCCATGCGGCTGCCCTTCAAAATCAACGGCACCCTCGTTACATACCTTACGATCTCTTCCTTGATGACCTGGAAAAGCGCCGGATCAAACGGGAAGCCGTGAAAGCGGAACGGCTACGCCAGCGGGCGAACCAACTGGTGTTTTTGCGTGAGCACAGTACGGTGAAGATCGGGCGCAGGCATATGCCGCGCTGATGGGGTGGCGATAGCCTATCCCGTTACCCCCCGTCCGTTATACCCACTTACATTCAATGGATACTTTTGTCGATGCCATCGACCATATTCATGTGCCCAATAGGCAGAGAGACCAAGTTCCCGGAGGTACCCCCAACGACAAAGGCCTGCGGGCTGAGCAGCCCATCGGATGGTCCAACCGTACCAGTCGCAAGTCTTTCGGTATGTATCAGTTTACCGGTTCGCGCATCCAACACATACAACATTCCCTGGGCATTCACCGTATAGAGGGTCCCATGGTATATGTTGGGATTGCTGATATCCGCCCCGGTCCGGAAGGTCCAGAGAATTCTTTCGGTACGCGCATCCAACGCATACAGACGCTTGGTCAAGCGCGGCTCGACATAAATGATATGATGCCACGCGGTGAGGGGGGGATCATAGATTCCCGGATGCGTCGGATCGGACTTGTGCATACTGGAAAACAGGGACGGTATATGGATGGCGTGGCCGATTTTCCGTAGCGCCGCCACTACCCAATTCTTCCAATATATTTCGCTGCCGATGATACGCTCATGAACCCATGCGCACGGTGGTAGGTGACGGGTATAGATACTTTTTCGGTGGAGCAACCTCCCAGTCACCGCGTCCAGGCTCACCACCTCGAAGGTAAAGTCACGCATCGGGGTGTGCTTCCAGAGATGTACCAGAATGTCCCACAGGTCATAGGAATCCTTACGCATGAACGCCGTAAACACGGCGTTCCCACACACCACTGGGGAGGCTTCTGCAAGATTGACGGTATGCGCGAAATTCCGCGACCAACGAATTTTGCGGGTTCGCCAGTCGATATCATAGAAATCATTGCGGTGCGTGAAGAGATTGTCCGTTCCGAAATAAAGATTCGAGCCCACTCTGGCAGGGGAAGACATCGCCGACCATCCCCCGATGGGTATCTGCCAAAGCAACTTCCCCGTGCGGGCGTCCAGGGCGATGAAACGCCCGCCCCCGGTGGGGGTTAGGATTTCATGGTGGGCATAGGCAGGCGTCGGCATATCCTGACAGTGTGTGGCATATTCCCAGACCATCTTGCCGGTAGCCGCCTGGAGTGCCGCGATGGCGTGGGGAAATCGGGAACGGCAGGAGTAGCCCGCATTGACCGCGAACATACGCTTCCCGCCGAGCCCAACTATTATGTGATGACCCGCCACGATCGCTTGCGTCATGGTGATGTTGCCCAAAGCGGTCCGCCATAAAATGGCGCCTGTCCGCGCATCAATGCGCAGCACCTGCCCTTTCTGGCGGTGTCCCGCCTCCCCCGTTGTCACCAACAGGGTCCCTCCATCTACTGATGGTGGAGCAATTATGCGCTGACCGATGAAGGTATCAAAACTGCCGATCTTATCCGGGGTGAACGCCAAATGTTGCGCGTTCCCCTCGAACTGGGGCGTGGTGGAAGCTGCGGGTACGGTCACGCTCGCCAGCCCCAAAAAAACCCACGCGGTGGCGGGCAGTATGCGGTTACCGCCAAACGTGTTTTTTAAAATCAACAGCTAGCCCATGGCCTTCATGATTGTTTCCGTAAGTTGAGCGAACGCCGGATCTGTTTGCGCCTTTTTTCAACAGCATTTCTTACTTCACTGGCGTGAAATAATTCTGAATTAAAACGTGCATTATTTTCGTTCCGTATTTACGAACATCTAATTTGGGTGACAGTCGTTTTTTCCGCCGACATCACCTCACACACCTGCTTGTCGATTGGACGAGCGGCCACAATGGCCGATGCAAAGTGATGCAACCCCTTGTGAACAACGTGAGTGCCCTGAGTCGACTGCGTTGGCATCATCGAGGTAGGGGTGCCCTGTCCAGATTGGGTCGCTGTGCTGGCGGGCTGTCGAGCAGGCCCGCGGGCGATCCCATATCGGCTAAGGCCAAGGTGCTGCCGAAACTAAAAACACCATGTCCTGACAACAAATTGCGTGCAATGCGATTCATATGGGTTACCCTCCCTATGATTTACGGACCCCTGTAGCGATCCCGCAGCTATGGGTGGCTGATCAGACACCGTGGTAGGCTGGAGCAGCATTCCCGGTGTTGGTAGGGGTGTAGCCAAAACTGATGCCGGTGATAACCGCCATGGGCACTCCTATTCCTACGTAATATCACTCTCCATTAACTCAATGACAGAATTTACTGCATCATGAATACCTGACACTGAATACACATAAACCTGCATTCTTTTTAAGCTAGCAATAATACTTTATTGATGTCAACCGTAACCTTTTGACATTCTCCTCGCCCTCAGCCTGCGGTCACCGCTCTTGAGGGCAGAATGGCGTGGATTAAAATAATGATGTACTTAAGCTGGGCTGGGTGCCCAGGCTGTCGTCAAGGTTTGACCGTCACCTATCCCGTTACCACGTATGCTATTCCTCTCACGTTCAACCAACACGAGGATAGTAGAATGGAACACCTCAACCCTTGGAATCGATGTGCAGTACGGTTTTTCAGCGACCATGCGTATCGCGCGAGCATCCTTGAGCAGGCGCGTGCGGGCGACAAACAGGCAAGTGTCATTATGGCCACCGCCAAAAGCATGTCTCTGGCGTGCCTGGCTTCCATGGGTGCCTGACACACCCACCTGAAGCAACCGCTATACCCCGATAACGTCTATCCGTTATTGGGGTTGCGCCCCGCAGGGTTATCCTTTTATGCACACACCAGATCAGAACATCCTGGACTACAAGGCGCAGCGGGACGCCCGCAATGCCGCGAACATCGCCCTGACCCTCACGGTCATGGCCGGCCTGTTCGGCAGCTTCCTGTTTTCCACCCTCGCCGTGCGCCTGTTCATCGGCAAATACACGGCGAACTTCTTTCCGGGTTACGTGCCCCTGAAAGCAGCGATCCATGTTCGAGACGGATCTGCACGGGTCGGCGCACTGGGCGACGGCCAAAGAGGTTGCGCAAATGGCGCTGTTGCCGGACCCGAAAGCCAAACCCCGCAGCCCATCCCGCCGGATCTGTTACGTCGGCGGCTATCCCGATGACAAGGGCCACCTGCGCTACCTGCAGCATGCAGGAGCCGAGCACATTATCGCCTTCGCGCCGACCCGTTCCGGTAAGGGCGTCGGGCTGGTATTGCCCACCCTGCTGGGCGGCTGGCGAAAATCCGTGGTGGTCCACGACATCAAGGGTGAGAACTATCTATTGACGGCGGGCTGGCGGCGAGCCATCGGCCAGCGCGTCCTGAAGTTCAATCCGGGTTTCGGTTTGGATGGGGATGAAGACATCGGCCACCAGAAAGCGCAATGCTGTCACTTCAACCCGCTGGAAGAAGTGCGCATTGGCACGCCTTTCGAGGTCAAGGACGTCATGAACATCGCCACGATGATCGTGGACCCCGACGGCAAGGGCCTCAACGACCACTGGCAGAAGACCGGTATTTTGCCGAAAAAGTGTCAAGCATGTTGCCTTCTCTTCGGGCGATTTGCTGCGGCTCAGCGGAAGGAGCGAGGGCTGAGTAAGCCGGAGACCTTCGACTTTCTGGGATTCACACACAGCTGTAGCCAGAATCGGCTGGGTTGGTTTGCTACCCAATGACTGACGATCCTCCAGTAAAACTGGTTCATCCCCACTCATCGCAAAGGTTCGCGCCATAACCTGAGGTAGGAGCCATATGCGGTAATTCCGCTCGTACGGATCTGTGCGGGGGTAGTAGGTAACTGCTGTCTCTACCGCGACCGGAGTGAATATGCCGCAGCCTTGGGTCTCAGGCTGAACAGTCACAAGGGAGCAAAACCGGGTTATACTCGCACCGACGGATGACATTCCGGGCATTCCGACATTCCAGGGCAGGAGATCAATGAACGGTATGGATGCTTCACAACGAAAAAAAGGAATCCGTATAGTGGGCTTTGCGATCAAGGGTGACCCCATCAACGGTATCCTATGAGCCATACATGTGCTTGGAAGCGGTTTCTCGATATCCGCCCCGAAAAACTCGCCTTGGTGCATACTCATGCGGATACTTTGGCCGGATCAGCGGATGTATTGGCACAACGGTTTTACGCTTTCCTGCTCTCTCACCCGGAAACCGCCGCGGTTTTCCGTGACTTCGACGAGCAGCATCTGCGCCATCTGACGGGGAAACAGGCGGAGCATTACCGGCGCATGCTGCTTTCTCCCATGGATGGGAAGCGCGAAAGCGAACTCGAACATATCGGCGCCACTCATCATCAGTGGGGCGTATCTCCTATCTGGGTGGTGGGCGCTTATCGCCTGTACATCGAGCATCTGGAGACGCAAATGGATGGTCTTCCGGCTTTATCACCGGCAGACCGGAGGATGCTGCGCCAAGCGCTCATCAAGCGGGTGCTCTATGACATGGCGGTCCAGCTTGCCGCCTATGAAAAGGCCCGGCATGCGGAGGAAAATGAGCAGATGGCCGTGGCCCGGGTATTACTGGACACCACGTCCCATATGACCAGCGTGGGAACACCGGAAGAGGTTTTTGCGCAGGTTTGCGACCGGCTGGTCGCCGTTTCCCCGTCATTACGCGCGGTATGGTTTGCGGTCGTTCCTGCGGCCGCTGTGGAGATCGTCCCCGCGCATGTGGCCGGGAAGCAGCGATTGGTGCCGCATCGCATCGTCCTGACGGAACAGGACCCGCTCCGGCAGGCCATCCGCAGCGGGCGGCCCGTGGCAGTGGATCCCCATGCCGCCAATGCTCCGGACTGGTGCCAAGGGCAATCCCCTGCGGCGTCCGTGGGGATTTTCCCATTTGGCATGGGAGATGAAGTGCGTGGTGTCGGCGTGGTTTATGCGGACCAATCCGATTACTTCGCCCGGATCGACCTGTCGCCCTTCGGAGCGTTCGCCCATCTGGGCGATATGTTGATGGAACTCAAAAGAGAGGCGCAAAGCGATCCCCTCACCGGATTGCCGAACCGCAAGGCCTTCTCGGAGCATTTGGAACCGGCGCTCAACCGGTCGCGGCGCCACGATCGGCTGCTGGTGGTCGGCCTACTGGATCTGGATGATTTCAAACCGGTGAATGACCGCTATGGACATTCCGTGGGAGATGCGCTGCTGCAAGAGGTGGGACAGCGATTGCGGGCCGGTCTGCGCGCCAACGATCTGACCGCGCGGCTTGGCGGGGATGAGTTCGCCTTCCTCCTGGAGGATGTGCAGAGTCTGGATGTTCTGGAGACCACTATGCAGCGCATCGGGACAGCGGTTTTTACGCCCTTCGTGCTTTCCGACGGGACCGCCATCGAGGTCAAGGGCAGCGTCGGTGTGACAGTTTACCCTTTTGATGAAGGCGAAGGTGATGAACTGTTGCGCCATGCCGATCAAGCCATGTACGTCGTCAAGGGGGAGAAATCCAGGCGGAAGCGCTTTTGGGGCTGTTGGCGATGTCATGCCGCGACGGACATGGCCGGGAGACCCCGCTTTCGGTTGGCGGAACAGGCCATCGCCTGGTTCCAGCCGGTGCTCTCCCTGCAGAAAAGGCGGATCGTCGCCGTCGAAGCGTTGGCCCGGATCGTGGAAAACGGGCAGATCTTGCCCCCGGACCAATTCCTCCCGCTGCTGACTGTGGAGGAGCGACGGGAGTTAAGCCGGATCATGCTCGCCCAAGGATTGCAGCTATTGGAGCGTCTGGATCAGGAAGGGTTTCCTCTGGATCTGTCGTTCAACGTAGATCCCGATTTCATGGTGGGTCACGATTGCGCTTCCTGTTTTACGGAAACTGTGGCCACGTCGCCCATCGATCCCCAGCGCATCACCATGGAGCTTCTGGAAACTGGCGATTTTCTGAGCCTCGCGACGGCGCAGCTAAAACTGACCGACCTCAAGGCAACTGGTGCCAAAATCGCCCTGGACGATGTGGGGTCAGCCTATTCCTCGTTGCTGCGCCTGAAGCATCTGCCCATTGATGAAATCAAACTGGATCAGGATTTCATCCGTGACCTGCCGGAAGTTCCGGAAAACCTGGCATTCGTGCAGAGCATCCGTTCCCTCGCCCAGGGGCTGCGCGTGCGTCTGGTGGTGGAGGGGGTGGAAACGGAAGACATCCTGGATGCCATGGCGGCCCTGGGTGTGGATCTGGTACAGGGTTACGCCATCGCCCGGCCCATGTCGGCGCGCGCGCTGGCGACCTGGTTGCGCGACTGGCGACCAGAGCCACTGCCGGATCCCAATTTTCCCCATACCCTGCTGGGGGCCTATGCCGCCCATGTGCGCCGTCGCCCCCTGATGGAGTGTATGATGCAGCAAGACTTGGCATTGGTTTTATCCTCCAGGTTGTCGGACTGCCCTTTGGTGGCCTATGTCCAATCGCGGGGATGGAACGACCATCCCGTCATCGAAGGGCACCGTCAGTTCATGGAAGGCATGCATCGTCTGCTGACAGGGCATGGCGCGAACAGCATGTCGCCAGACGAATATCTGGCGGCAGCGGAACAGGAATTAGCAAATCTGATCCGGAAGGAGTTGGCAAACGAATCCGAGCAAGCCCGCTCAAAACAAGCGGAAAATTAGGCACACTTCGCCGCGATTATTCAACAAACTGGTTGGTTTGTGCGCCGTCAGCCGGATTCTCGGCGGAGTGCCTGCGTAAAGCCCGACATAAGTCGGCCAGGGAGAGTCGTCATGTCCAATTTTGCCAGATCCGTATTTTCTGCAGGGCTGCCATCCCGTGTGGCCATTTGCATGGCGATTGCACTGGTCGGTCAATCTCCCATCATATATGCGGACCCTGGCCCTGGAGCCATCCGCGTCGCGCTAACGGGCCTTCCCAAGGGGCTTTCGCCGGGGTTTTATGGTTTCAACCTGGATTTCTGGTTCGCAATCCATGCCGCCCGGTTAGATAATCCCACCCTGTTACGCGCTGCAGCCGCTTTGCATCCCATGGTGCTTCGTTATCCTGGCGGTACGTTGGCCAATTACTGGAATTGGCGTACCGGCTGGTTCATTCGGCATGATCTTCCGAGTCGTTTGCGCTGGACAAAGCATCGCACCCACGTTCCCTATACGCTCTCCCGTTTCAAGACCATCGTGAACGCGACCGGGGCGTCCCCCGTCTTTGATCTCAATCTGCTTACCTCCAAACTTTCCGATCAGTTGTCCATGCTGCATCAAGCCCGGAATTTAGGTCTGCCGGTACGTTACGTGGAATTAGGTAACGAATTTTATCTCTCCAAAGCGGGTTACAAAGCACATTTTCCGACCCCACAATCGTATGCCCACCGTGCATGGCGCTGGGCTACGGCTATTCATCATGCCTTCCCCAGGGCGCGCATCGCCGCCGTGGGTTTTTGGCATGTTCCCGGGCAGCGGCCCGCTCCACGGGCCGCTCAGTGGAACACCGGTCTCGGCCACCTGGCGGGGGTGCAGGCCATAACCATGCATGACTATGCGTCACCGGCCCGGCTTATTCCTCGCGCCATGCTCCAAGGCCGTCTCGACACATCGGCGATACCCCTGCTGCTCGGCCTGCCTTTCCAAGCGGTGCGCGGCTTGGATGAATCGCGATACGAATTGCCTGCTTCCCTGGTGCAGTTACCGATATGGGTTACCGAATACAACCTCGGCCCCTTGCGTCTGGACGGCCATCCCCATCCAGACGCTATTGATGCCCTCTGGGTGCACGGACTCTATAATGCCACGCTGGGGTTGCTCCTCGCCCAAACCCCTCATGTCCAGATGGCATTAGTCCATGCCTTGATCGGTTCCCCGATGTTTTCCGTACTACAGAGCGCACCGCCATACCAACGCAGCGCCAGTGGTTATACATTAAGCCTTCTTTATCGGGCGGCAAAAGAAGCCATCTCTCTGCAGACATTAAGCTTCGCTCCCGAACCGATGGCCCATCCCGTACCCTTCGTTCGTTTGGGGAAAATGCCCGCTTATCCCACCCTGATCGGCGCAGTTTTTCAATCGCCAAGAGGCCAACGCGCCGTGTTGATAAATCTCTCTTCACGGCCACGCACCCTGGATATGGGCAAGCTCCTGGGCGGAGCATTCCATTATCGCGAGCGTTACGCACCCGCACAGATGACGGTTGCCGCCAACCAGATACCCACTACGCGGAGTGAAAACGCCACGACGAGTTTCGTCTTGAAACCTTACGCTATTGCACTTCTTTGGAAAGTCATACCCCGCCCGGGCTGAGAACATATCTGTGAGCGGTGATTACCAAATTCCCTAATTGAGCGGATACGGGAATACCACCATCGCAAGATCACCTGCCAACTGGATGAGGGCGGAAGCTATCATCCTAAATTCGGCAGTTATCTCTGCTGATTGCAGAGGACTCCTTTGATAGGATTGGGCTTTCCCTTGAGAAGGAGACTCACCTGATGGGTGACGACAAAATCCGGATGCAGAAGGCCATTCCTGCGGCCATAAAGACCCTGATCGTGGACACGCTGGGTGGTCGCATTCAGGTGTCCTGGGACAAGGAATCGTCTGCCACACCCTTTGGGCAACTGGTCTATTTTGCAGAGTTTTTGCAGGTGAGTGGCCGATTCGAAGACTGGGTAGAGGAATGCCCCCTGATCTACAACAGCCCCAATGCCCCGAAGAAGCGTGATGTATTAGGCACCTTATATCTTCAAATTGCGTCAATCGCCTCGCGTCAAACGCCTGTTGCAGCGCGTATTTACCCGACGCGACTGGGCGAATGCCGGGCAAGGCTGGGAAGGCCGCGAAGACACCCTCCAACTCGCCGGATGGTAACAAAGCCGCCGGGTGGTCATCCTCCGCCGCCTGCTCAAGGAAAATCTGATACCTGCGTCGTGCACCATGACTACGGTCCCCATATCCCCTTTCACCAAGCCCTGATCGGGATGGTTTTTCACCAGAATGACGGTATCCAGTTCCTGAATCATGCTTCCCCTCGGATGATCTGGACAACCGCTTGCCGCGCCCGTTTGAGAAAATCTGGTTTCACCGTGCCCACAGAATGGTCGATCAAGTCCTCGTGCGCCGTGAAGAGTTTGCCGGGGCGCGCATAGCTGGTGTGTGCGAGATTGCCGCTGTCGAAGTCCTGTTCAGTTAGTGCCAGGGCACGAGGGTCAGCATAGGGATTGCTGGTGATCTGGCAGGCGATCCAGTCCACGCGTCCGGCGTTCGCCAACACCAGTGCTGGTCGGTACTTGTTTCGTGACAGGTCCGAAAAGGAGAAGGGCAACACCACTACATATTTGCCTTCTACATCTAGGTTATCAGTGCACCGCTATCCTAATCGAGGGCCGAATACCATATCCACATCCATTTGGGTCCAATGCTTCAATGACGATAACGACCCCACGCATGTGGTCAACATTACTCATATAGGTATGTACCTGCACTGCGTATCCTTCCAGAATCCAAGCATAGAGGAGCGAATCCTGATACTGCAATATTGGAAGCACTTTGTATGTTAGGCTGTTGGCTGTCCGTTTCCCGCAAAATAAGTATGCCCCATGAATACTTCACCACCCGACCTCACGATCATTATCCAGACAGAAAAGAAATTCCTCGGAAAGTATACCATGGTGGTCGCCATTATACTGATCGTGCTTGGGCTTCTGGGCGTGATGAGTCCGGTGATCATGTCAGCGGCGACCGACGGCATTCTGGCGGCCATTCTTATCCTTGGCGGGTTGACGTGGGTGGTCCACAGTTTTCAACTGCACGCCCATGGGCTTGGGGATTGGCTCAGACCATTGTTGCTGCTGGTGACCGGCGGTATCATGGTAGCCCTTCCCGCAGCGGGCAGGGCCAGCATTGGTCTACTGTTCATTCTCTATTTCGCCATCGACGCTTATCGGAATTTCACCCGGCCCAAGGCGCTGGAGGCAACAGGCCGTGGCTGGTTCATTTTCAGTGGCATTCTCGATATTCTGATAGCCCTGCTGCTCATTGTCACATGGCCACAAGGGTCGCTGATTCTGGTGGGCATCTTTGTCGGGGTCAACCTCATTTTTGACGGCATCATTCTCAGTCTCTACGAACAGATTCATGTGGGTGGCACGCAAGGCTGCGCCACCGGCCGGAATGTCCTTCAGCGCAGCCAGCCCGATGCCGTCAACTTTTGCAAGGCCATTCACGCCATCGTGGTCCGCAATCAGGGCGTCGATGAAGCCATCAAACTGCTGAATCCAAACGCATGATGAAACTGTCTGCGCAGCGCAGCAAAATCGTCTGCACCATCGGCCCGGCGTCCGATGCACCGAAAACACTGGAGCAGATGATCCGCGCCGGAATGAATGTGGCCCGCCTGAATCTCGCGCACGGCACGCCGGATGAACACCGCACCCGCATCGGCCGTATCCGCGCTGCGGCGGAAAGGGTGGGACAGCGCGTTGCCATCCTCGCTGACCTGCCCGGCCCTAAAATCCGTATCGGTGTACTACCCGCCCCGGTCACCCTCAAACGCGGCAGCCGGGTACTCCTCGCCCCTGATGCACTCGGAACCCCGGAGCAGATTCCCCTGGAGCTGCCCCGCCTTTCCCGTCCTCTGGTCAAGGGTGACACGGTGTTTCTGAATGATGGCTTTATCGAGTTGAGTGTGGAACAGCATGATCGTTCCGGTATCCACTGCCGGGTGGTAGTCGGCGGCATACTCCTCTCCCATAAGGGCGTCAATCTGCCCGGGGTGACACTGGAGGGTGGCGCGCTGACCAGTACCGACCGCGAGCTCCTGGCCTTCGCCCTGGAGACCGGTGTCGACGG
>JAJYPA010000216.1 GCA_021795795.1 Pseudomonadota bacterium
TCGGGGTGGTGGATTACTGTGGACTGACCATCCAAAAACATGCGTGTCCCTACATTACGATGCGAAAAACGGGCGAATTTCTAACACCAAAATAACAGCCGGCGCTCCAGACTGGTCCGTTTTCGATAAGCCGCAACACGCTCTGGAAGAGCGCCTGCGCCGACATGATCAGGCCCCGGACAGCAACCGCTTCTCAAGCTCCACCCGCTTCTGCTCGTCCACCTTGCGCTGCGCCGCGCCATGCGCCTCGATCTCCTTCACTTTGGTCGCCGACTGCTCCAGGATGTCCTGACACTTCTCCAGTGTATCGGTGCCGATGATCGCCTGCTGCTGCATAGTGGCGATCTGGATACTGTTCTCGCCCAGCGTCTGTGCCGCCTGGGTCATGGCTTCGGTGACCATATCGCGGATCGCGCCGTCCACCTTGACGGCCTGCTGCTGCTCGATGGCGATCAACTGCTGGGCCACCAGGGCGGTCAATGCCGGCACCGCGATATTCTTGGCCCGGTCGAATTCATCCAGAATGGCGCGGGCGTTGTCCTGAGTGGCCTGCAACTCCAAAGCCTGCTGCTGGTCGAGGATCTGTGCGTTTTTCAGATCGTTCACCAAAACCTGCAAACGCTGATCCAGCTTTTGCAGTGCGGCACGCTTTACGCCGGCCTGTGGGTCAGTGGTATCCACCGGGAGTTGCAGAGCGGATGCTGACTGCTGCTGCCATGCTGTTGCCCGTTGCAGTCCGGCGGACAGTTTGTCGTAGTGCGCGGCGTTTTCGCGCTTCAGCCCTTCGATGTCCTGAATGCGTTGCTGCTGCAATGCGGCCGACTGGTCCATCTGCGCTTCCAGTTCCTTGATGCGTCCCAGCACCGATTGCGTATGCGCCAGAATCTGTTCCTTTTCGCTGCGAAACATGCCCATCATTTTGCCGATCATGGTCTTCTGCTGGCTGGAATTTAGCCCCTTGGCCGTGGACAGCAAAGTGTTGAGCTGAGTGCCCATGTCCCCCATGTCAGCAGTCTTGTGGGTGGCCAGCAACTTCTCCGCGACACTGGCGTACCCCGCCCGTGAATCGGTGGTCAGGTGCTGGATATCGTCCTCGCTGGGCAGGGCGATAGCGGTTCCTTGCATCACAACAACCGGCGTGACAACGGGTTGCATCTGTACATTGGTTACACCAGACAGGTTCGCAGCCTGTGAAAAGGTATTGTTGACGGTTTCATCTCCGAATAACGCATCGACTTCTGGCATCTTGGTATTCCTTATGTGTGTGTAAAAAATTGCTGGTTAACGAATGGCCCCTAAAAACCCAAGGGACGGCAAGGTGACCGTGCGTACCTCTTCGATCTGCATCAGAGCGTTCTCGGTCTGCGCTTTCAACGCTTCCAGTTGCTTTTGCGCCAGTTGCAATTCCTGGCCGGTGATCAGCAACAGATCGTGCCGGCGCTGTGACTGTTGTGCGAATGCGGTGCCTTCCGCCATGTACGCAATGACGCCAATCACCATGACATCCATCTGTATGGCCACCAGCGTTTCCTGAGCGAGATCGCCTATGCCGGACAGACGGTTGTGGATGCTCTTCACGCCGCCGTAGAGACGCATCAGGATGTTCTGGGCAGCATCCGGATCAAAGCGCCTTACGCTTTGTTCCACGCGTTTCAGCAGACCACCAAGCCCGTGAGATACAGAAGACCCACCAGCGACGTCCCTCGCAGCAGTCGTGATTTCCTGAATGGCGGTGGACACCGATAGCGCGGAGAGGTTCTGACTGCTCTCGGATACCTCGCGCAGGACCACCTGTACATGCGGCAAGGTCCCTGCGCTAAAGGCACTGATCCGGTCGAAGTCCAGGGGCAACAAGGTTTCAAAACGCGCCTTGAGCATGCGCTCCCTGTGCTCAAAGCCACACGGGTATTTCTCCTGAGCATGCTGCATGGCCTTATGGACCAGCGGATCTTCCGGCTCCTGGAATATCTCCTGCGGTTGCGGCACGCTGACGATGATGCGCTGCGGCGCTGCGTCAGCGTCCAGTAAGATGGTTACTGGCTGAATGGCAAGCTTGGCTGTCCCCTGCGAGGCCGTCGGTGAGTCGTTCAGCAACAACGGCGCGGGCACAGGCGTAGAGACGAATGGCTTTTGTTGATCCACTGTTGGCATATCATCCAGTGGCAGTGCATTGACAGACGCTTTTTGCGCTGAAGTGGATTGGCCTGTCGGCTGCCCCTGCGGGGGGCACCCCAAGCCTGCCGAATCGTCCGGGAACAGCGCTGCATGCGGTTGCACCATGCAAGGATCAGAACAACGTGCGGCGGTTAGCATCACGCCCTGAGAATGGGTGTCACTCGGGAAAAGCGCACCGTCCTTGGTGGGTGCCTGATCGCCAACACGGGATCCGCATGTTTCGTCATCGTCGAATAAACCGCCCATGCGCATTAATCCCCGCAGACCTCATCCGTACATCCAGCAGCCTGGGTGGTCCAGTTGTGCGATTCCAGCATGCGTCCAGTTTTATCCGCTTTCGTGCCGGGGGCGCCGGTTGGCCCCAGCATTGGCACGGGGGTAGCACCAGGTATGGGGTTCGCACCCGGCACAGGGATGGGATCATGCTCCGCACAAGCCTGGCAAGCAGTGGCCTCTTGTCGCACTAAAATCATGCCAGCGATATTCAGCACGTCCACCATGTCGCCTTTTTCGACGTGTTCTCGCAGCATCTTGTGCAGGTGCTCGTCACTGCATTCCGGCGTATGCCATCCACCCCGACCTTTGGCACGGGAGAGGGCAAGTTTGGCGGTCATATGCACGGGGCAGCGGCGCACCAGGTAATTGTCGGCTTCCACGTCAGACAACCCGGACAGAGGTGTAAACAGAATGAATGCTGGGCCGTCTGGTTCTACGTCAAAAAGATGACGCTCTTTTTCTGCTGACATGGGAATACTCCTTGCTAAAGAAAATGCGTAAACAGCATATACAGGCTGAATAGCTCAGCTATGCCACCCAAAACAACGATCGCCAAAACATGCGCCAGATCATCGACTAAACGCGAAAAGTTAATCCTGAACGTAATGACCTGCCAAAAATCATCAGCCGCCGCAAAGAACAGCAGCATGACCACCAAAATGGGAATACCGATAACTGCCAACAACCAAAGCATGTGCATCTCCTAATTCGCGAAAAAACCAATCCCCATCATGACGACAGGGAGTGGCAGCAAATAAACGAAGAGTGGCCAGCAGGATTACATGGCCGACACCCATATGGCATAGCCAATAACTAGAGTGGCGGCCATGGCCGTAATCCTCTGCACCACTCGGTCTATTATTCCGGGCCGGACTCCACCAGCCCATACACATGCAGGAAGTCCGCCAGGCCCTTCTGGTACCCTGCACCAACTGCCTTGAAGTGCCAGTGGCCATCTTCCTTCACGAAAGACCCCATCTGCACCGCAGTGGCGTTGCTGTCTTCCTCCGCCAACTTGAACTCGGCAATGACTTCCTTGGTCGCCGGGTTGACGATATGCGCGGTGCAATGGCTGAACTGGCCAAAGTGATGACCGCGCGCCAGGCCTTCGTAAATCTCCACGATGCAGGAGACCTCATCAATCCCATCCGGCGACTGTTCCAGCTTGCTGAAATGCAAATACATCTTGTCGTCGCCGACGCTGCCGCCGTCAACATCATGCGTCAAAGCGCCATTGCCGTAATCGCGGTTATTGTAGAACACGAACGCCTCGTCGCGCGGGGCGACAGCCTTGCCATCCTTGTGCGTGATGGCGAACGCACAGGCGTTCACGTCCATCTCGTGCGCCTTGACCGGGTGAGTCGGGTCCACGTCGAAGGTTACTTCGATTTGCACATCTTCCAGCCCGTGATCCTTGGTCAGATTGATACCGCTTCCCTTCTGCAACTGTATGGCCATGCCAATTTCCTCTTTTGTGCGATGAACAATTTGCCGCCATTTTCAAATGCGTAAGGCGGCGAAACGCTTTACTGCGAAAATGACCGTTATTCCGAACCAGTAAGAGGCGGATCATTACGAACATGGCTCAGCAGGTACTCTGCCGTAGTGCCATCCTTTAACCGAATCCGCATGAGCCAATCTCCGTCTACATGGCGCAATGGAGCCACCACCTGATACGCTTCTCCGCCTGGGGTGAACCTGCGCCACTCCCCAAGATAAAAATCAACTGACTCCTGCCGTGGTTCCGGGGGTACACCATGCCAAGAGGTTGCACCTTGTAAAGGGCTGCTGCCGGCATTCGCGGCCTGCGAAGGGCCGACACCGTGCGCTGGCACTACCGCATGTTCCACCTCATGAGCGGCCTCGATAAGCCGCTTAATGACATACTTGCCAATATTGGTAACCGAATCGACCAACTCATCGACTTCCTTGCTCATGACGCCCCCCCCCCTCTCAGACATGAAGATTCCGCAACCATGCACCCAACTTGGCGCTGATCAACTGGCGATACAGATCGTCATCACTGATACGCACGCCGTCTTCCAGGTGGACAAACTCCGCGTCCGTTTCGCGGGACAACTCTTCAAGAAACCGGGAGTTGTGCGCGAGACCGACAAATGACCAGAACAGGGGCAACCCGGTCGCCGCATGTACGGCATGGCGGGTGGCCTCCTTGTCGCCATTCTCCCCGTCCGTCAGGAACAGCATGAACACGGGATCGTGGTCAGAAGGATTGACGACGACTGGCGGTGCCGGCGGTTCATCGTGTTTGTGGCGCCCGAACAGACTACCCAACAGCCCATGCCCGTGATGGGCCAGGCTCGCCACATGGCGTGCGGCACTCTCAGCACTGTGCAGGTGATCCAGTGCCGGATAGTAGTGCTGATAGGCCAGATGGATCGCCGGCGCGTAATCCGTGCCACCACCCACGTGGTCGCTGATATAACGATCGACATAGCCCGCATAATTCTGGAGCGTGGCCGGTTGTGGCATCTGCTTCGCACCGTTATTGAAAATAAATACATCAATCTTCGCGGACTTGTCCATGTGCATGGCCAGCGCCAGCAAATGGGTCAGCGCATCCTGGACGTGGCCATCCCGATATTCTTCGCCCATGGACCCTGATATATCCAGACACACGCCGACCCGCATATTGGGCAGACGTGAAATATCGACGCCCTGCTTCTTCAGTTGAATGCCAGCCTTTTCGCTGGACTTGTGCAGATCTACGGCCATGGTTCTACTCCTTTGTGGTTAATAATTGTTGCACTTTTAAGGGAGTTAATTGGTTTAAAAAAGTCAATATTATTGATATAGCTGGACGCTTCGCCGTGTTTACATTTAAAGGCCGAACGGCAAAACCTTTCTCCAGCAGATTGCTAACTCCGTGCAACCGTCACCTGATAATCGCCCATCGGAATGACCGTTGATTGGCCAAGCGTCAACACCACCGTCTGGCTTGCTTGGATATCCTTGACCGTGGGCGTCTGAATAGTCACACCCGCGGCATGGTGGGCCTTGAGAGATATCAGTTTCGAGATGTCGCCGACGAACTGCACTACATTGTGCTTGCCGGCAACCAGGATGAACGTTTTCCCATATGTGAGTGTTGCCGAATGCAATTTGACCGTGCGGCTGTTGTTTTTGCTACTGGCGCCACTCACATAGCTGATCTGTTTCACGTCGCTGTTACTCATCGGGGTGCCTGGGAGCGTGACTCCACTAAAACCACCGCCCACAACTTTACCACTCTTGGTTACCGTAACCGTAAAATGTTCCGGGGCTTTGGCAGTTCCCAAATTGGTTTCGCCGGAATAAACGACTTTGCCATGCAAGGAAACGGTGTACTTGGCGTACATGGCAGATTGTTTCCCGTTAATACGAACAGGTGCTGAAAACTTACCCCATCCAGTGGACGTGAGCGTACAGACTTGTTTCCACTCCGGCTTACCCTGTTTGTTCTTGTGGATAATGAGTCCGCCAGGAAGCACAACGTGGCTCGCGTAGACACAGTGTCCCTTGCTAGACACGGCAACACCATCGGTTGAGCCAGGATTTACAATGGTCGTGCTCGCCATGGCGACAACAGGGAATAGGCTCATAATAAACAAAGCGACACGCTTCTTCACAATAAACTCCTTGTTTTTTGCAGTAAGCCGCCCATCATTGAAAGGCCGGGCGGCGACACCAATAGCTGATTACTTGCTTGCTTTGAACACCAGCACGTCTTTCGCCGGCACATCCACTTCCGCGCCAGTTACCGGGTTGCGCGCCTTGCGAGCTTCTTTGTGCTTGACCTGGAAAGTGCCAAATCCGTGAATGCGTACTTTCTTGCCACCTGCGGCAGATCGAACGATCTGGCCAAACACCGCATCGATCGTTTCGGCGGCATGTTTTTTTGTGACCCCCAGCGTATCTACCAATGCAACAACCAGTTCCGACTTACCAACAACTTCCTTTGCTTCGCTCATCAGCACATCTCCTCTGAAAATATGAATGTAATACCACTCAACTACCGTACCACTCAGGATTTACGACAAGCCCATTTTGGCAAGCAACCTGAATCCAATAAATTACTATCAATGCTGTGCCGACATCATCTCACTCTGTACATTAGCTGCAATAAGGATGGATAAGGCAACCTTGTCGCCTTATTTCTGATCGCTCAGATAGTGTTTTGCCGCTTCCTGTATAGATTCAATCTCTGCGGGTCAGATTCCCCGCTGCTTGCAGCGAAATCTACAAAACCGTGGCAGCCGGGAATACCCCGCAGCTTGCTGCGGGGATTTTTATTTCGTGCCTCCGATATGTGAATAATAATTTGTGGATTGGGCTGCCGAAGCCTTTGCCAACCGGTCGTAAAGGATCAAATGCACCGCCTGGGCGAGATTCAGACATATCTGTGTCGGTATCTGCACGCGGCAATGTGCCTTCCGTAATGTCTCCGGCGCCAAGCTCCCGTCCTCCGGCCCGAACATGTAAAAAGCCGATTGCGGATGCACAAAGTGAACCAACGATTCGGCGTCATCGCATATTTCCACGGCGACCTTCGTGGCGCCAACCGGGCAACTGGCGGCTATGGACATCTCCTGGGTGAGCATCACCGGCAATTGCCGTTCCGCTTTAGACGTGTTCGTCTTATGCCGCACCATCGTCCTTGTGCCACGCTCGCCGGAAATAGCCACCAACGCCGCGCCAAAAGCAGCGGCTGACCGTAGAACCGCACCCACATTGGACGGATCCTTTGGACGCTCCAGACCGATGGCGCAAAACCCACGCGTACGAATATCAGCCATCATTGACTGCGCTTCCCTGCCTGCGTTGGCCAGCCTCAGCAAACAGGGCGTCAATCTGCTCGGGGACGCCGCGCCAGAAACCCTGCGCGTCCTCGATCTCTACGCCACGTAGCGAATTCCCTCCGGACCGGGACCACACGATCCTGGCGATCCGTCGGCCTTTCTCCGCCTGCAGTTCAATGATGCCATTCAGGGAACGGGCCAACTTCTGGCGTTCGACTTCGGAAATGGTCTGGTTGACCACTTCTTTTCCGTTGCCGTCGCGCCCAGCTTCGTAGTGCCAGATCATGGCCACGTCGGTGCCCAGGGAAACCGCAGCATCCTGAAACAGGCGAATGGCGTTCGCCTTGTCCACATATGCAATCGACAGATTCTTGTTTGTCTTGCGCTCGTTTTTTGCGACGGCTTCGGCGGACATGCGCTTGTAAATTGGTGTCAGTGAATCAATGGCGATCAGTTGAATCCCGGCATCCCGGATATCCTGCGCGTCGCGTCGCAATGTCTGCGACATGGCCAGAGGATCCTGACGATCCGGTACGTCTGGGAAAAATACTTCGCAACCATTGACGCCCTCGATCTCCCTGCCGCGGCCTTCCGTGTCCACCACAAGAATGATTTTGGACATGGCCGTCAAAAATGTGCTTTTACCGGCGAGTCGGCTGCCCACCAGTGCCCAATGTCTGGGCGCCCTTTCTATATCTCTTGCTCGAATCAATGCCATATGAACCTCTCCTGGTAATGTGCCAAACACTAACCATCATCAAATCATACAGGGAGTAAGATCTGCGATTTTTGCGCGATGCCACGAAGTTTGGGCTACGGCATCCGCGAATCTCCGGATTACGGCGTCATCCAGCGCATTGGTCTTGTGCAGACCAGACAGCGCGTCACTGACGTAGCCGGACAGTATTTTGGCGGCAGCCACCTCGCTGTACGCCTGCAAGCGCTTAAATGCGGCGGCGAACTCGGTTGCACGCTGAATGGACGCCGTGGTCATCCTCATTTCGCGGGCAACAGCTTCTTTCAGCCGTCCGGTATATCCGGATTTTTGAAGACGCTTGCCAACCTGATGCTGCCGCGTAAACAGCAGAAGGGTTCGCTCAACCGGGCTTGGCAATAATGGTCGTACTCCGCCGTAAAATAGCGCGGCATCCAATCGCGGGGTGCTATCCTTCAACTGACCATTGATCAGCGCAATCCGGTCCAGACATTGATGGACCAGTTGGGCTATGTGTTCTGGGTCGTCCCAGTCTATGGACAGAACTGGCAGGCGCGGGTCCGTATCCTGAACCGGATGTGGCTTTGCTTTCGGCACGGTATAGGTCCCGGTTTCACGCAGTTTCGGAAGCACCTCGTGGGTGAGCCAATACACAAATTTACGCGCCTCCGGCTTCCTGCTTTCAAGGATCAGACCGTATAAGCCGGGCTCGTTGACCAGTAATGCCAAGTTGCTGTTTACATTGTGGCCGTCGCCAACATAGAGTTGGCCGTCATCAATCAAATCAGCAACATGGAGAAAGTCCTTTTTATCCAGGCGACGCACGGCTTGCGTCACGTTAACGACCCCCAACGCCGTGCATACATCGGCCGCCACCCACCATGGCTCGCCATTCTTGTCACGAAGTATCCGGGTGCGGTTTTTACCAAACTTGAGCGTCAACGCCTTCAAACCCGGATCCAGCGAAACCACTGTGGGCTTAGGCAAAGAAACTTCGTCGATCAGAAAGCCGAGCTTGACAAGTTTCGGGAAATGTGCGGTCCGCATCCAGGAGAAAAAGGCTTTGCCAATCGACCCGGATTCGATTTTCTTTACCGCCATCAGCCCGCGATAGTTGACTGCATGCAGCATGATTTGACTGTATTTAGCGCCAAGCAGGCGGTCCGGAACCTTCCGTTTGTCCGACTCTGGAACGCGAGCCATAATCTCCTGAGTGCGCGTCCGACCAAAAATCTTGCACAGGTCCATGACCACCCAGAGAGGCCCGCCGTCCACATCCATTACCACCCGGAACATTTGCCCGGTGGCCGGATAGGTGTACTGGCCAGCGTAACGCATCAACTTATGGCCTCTTGGCGGCTGTCCGCGGCAACATCCAGAAGACTCCCAAACAGCGACCCCTGGTGGTGCCAGGCGGTAACGGAAGGCGACAGCCACAGACATTCCACCCGCTCACGGTCCTTCTTGGTCCCTGCAATATCGTGACCCCGCACACGCGCAACGGAATCCGCCCGTGCGGGAAATTGGATGCGTTCCCAGCCTTGCCCTTCAAGTGGTTTATAATGGTCAGAACGGTAGCCAGACAGGATGGCGCCGGCTTGTAAATTCAAAAGCGCCTCAACCAGCGATTGGTGCCCGCCATCTCCCATCTCATCCCGGTATCGCGCCCGCCCGCTTTTGTCGGAACGGGTGTGGTCAAGATAGGGCGGGTCAATGTAAAAAAGTGCATCCTGTGCGTCCCACCGCTGGATCACCGCCACGCCGTCGTCATGCTCGACCTGCACCTGCCGAAACCGGTGCGCAATGGCATGCAACTTCTCGACGTGATCGGAAAAAATACGCGGGCGGTCGGACACGCGGGAGTAGCCCCAATTTTTGGCGTTATTCCCGTCCATGGATCCAGCGCCGCTGATGCCCTGACATTGCGCAACGAAAAAGGCCCAGGCACGCGTGACGGGGTCTTCGTCGTCAAGCAATTCCAGCGCCAACGCATATTCCTCTCGTGCATAAAGTGTGCATTCGAGTTTCCGTATGAGCGCCGCTTTCCGGTCATCATCGCGCAACACCTGGAAGAAGTTGACCAACATGCTGTTTGTGTCGTTGTAAACCTCGACCTTTGCGGGTTTTTTGTTCAGCAGGACATTGGCCGCCCCGCCATATGGCTCAACATACAACGCATGCGGCGGAAAGTATGAGATGATGCGCGGCGCATGCGCGGTTTTACCGCCCAGCCAAGGGAACGGGGTGGCATTAAAAAAAGAACTCAAGGAAGCGGACATGTTCGACTTCAAGCTTCCGGAACCAACACCACCGCCGTGCCATAAGCCGTGATGGATTCCATCATAGTCCCTTGACCTGAGTCGAACTCCCCGCTGTCGAAGCGCATGGCCAATACGGCATTCGCGCCCAACTCCTGTGCGTTGGTCCGCAATTCAGCCAGAGCGTCATCACGGGTCTGGTTGACCATTTTGCGATCGCCATGCTGCTTCCCGCCAAAGAAAGCGGCAATACCGCCCAGGCTGGTCCCTACCACGTTGCGAGACCGCACCATCGTGCCGTACACCGGCCCAAGCACTTCACGAACGCGGTAACCAGGCACCGTTTCAGTCGTTACAACCAGTAAATCCATCACGATCTCCTTGCTTTCCTTCGCCATAAAGACACATTACCTGACGCATCCGCCTATGCTGGACTTTTCGTTCATGAATGAGTCCGGCAAAAAAGAATGTTATTTGCCGGATTTGCACAAAAAAGCCGGGATCAAATTGATCCCGGCCGTTAGTTTTGTCCCGCGCGTATGGCAGGGCCCAACTTCCAGTTATGGACGCCGGGCAGGTGTTACGTCCCGCAATAAATTAGGTGCATTGTCCCGAGCTATTTGAGGTCGAAACGACGGGGTTATCCCACGGTCTTTCGACAAGAACACGCACCCGGAGAAGCGCGGGACAGCGATGGCTATCCCGCGCGGGATGGTTACCGTCAGAAGGGCTTTTTCTGCGCTTGAGGGGGGTATTGCCGGGAGTGGCTTATTTGTCGCCCATAACGGCTTTCAATCAGGCTGGACAATGCCGTGACGAACTGACTCAGGGCTGCTGCCGCTTCATCGGAGAGATTCTGCGGGAACAGTAGCGCCCAGTCCTCCAGCAGCGCCTCTGCCTCATCCATTTCGTCATGGGCTTTCATCGCAACGCCTCGATAGCCGCTTGCAGCAGATCATCCGGCAGATGGTTGAGTCCCTTGGGGACGGCCAGACGCAGAGCGGTATGGAGGATGTTGCCGGCCTGCCGGGGGAATCCCTTGGATGCCTGGCGGAGAAGTTCCAGTCCGGAGTCGGATAACAACGTGTGCTGGCATCCGGCGGACTTCAGGGCATGGGTGATGAGGGCCGCGAAGCGTTCCCGTTCAAGGACGGGTGCCAGGCGGATGCGTACCTGGATACGGCTGGCCAGGGCGGCATAGGGCACCCGGTCCAGGGTTTGGGCCAGATGAGGATGTCCCGCCAGCCAGACGGTGAGCATGCTCCGGGAATCGAAGGCGAAGTTCAGGAAGGCCGGGAAGTCCCGGAAGAATTCCGGCGGCAGGTTCTGCGCCTCGTCGATGACCCAGACGGGGAGGACCTGTTTGTGGTCCATCAGGTCATGGATATGCTCCTTGATGTCCTTCCAGAGCTGGGCCCGACGGTAACTGGGTTCGACCCCCAGACTCCGGGCCAGCCCGCGGTAGATGTCGATCCGTCCGAAGTCCGTATCCGCCTGATAGATCACCAGATAACGGTGCGGATTCAGCGACGCGGTGAGACTGCGCAGGGCCGTGGTCTTGCCCACCCCGGGCTCACCAATCAGCAAACCCACGCCAGGAGACTGCAGAAGCCACTGGAAGCGCTCCCGCAAAGGCGCCAGGGCACCATCATCCCAGAGCTCCGCCGTATCCTTGTCCAGAGGCAGGCGGGTAAAGCCGAAGTGCTGGAGGACCTGACTCATTGCTCATCCTCCCCGTAATACTTCTTATGGGCGATTTCCACGAGGCTGGTCGAATCGGCAGGCTCTTCCACGGCCGTATCGGCTGCACCCGGCTGATGGCGCTTGCGGTGGGCATTGGCTTCCCGGTCCAGGGGCGTGGCCCGGCCCAGATCTTCTCCTGCGGCGCTTTCTACAGACACCACCCGGCCGGCATGGGCGTCGACCACGAGGGTGACGGTCTTGCCTACCAGCGCATAAGGAACTTCGAAGAACTGACCCAGATAAGAGACGGTCCCATCCTTGCGCACTTTACGGGCCTCGCGGTGATAAAACAGCGCATCGAGGTGGGCCGCCTGGGTGCCGAGGCTGCGAATCCGGGGCAGATCCTGCTGGTAGCGGAGCAAGGGCGTCAGCCCCTCCAGACCCCCATGGGGCCGCTGGTGGTAGACCTGCTCCAGCCAGGCCCAGA
>JAJYPA010000677.1 GCA_021795795.1 Pseudomonadota bacterium
CCGGGAGAATCAGAAAGCGGGCATTATTGGCGATGAGGTGAAGACGCTGGCGGCGCAAGACCCAGGACCAGCCGATCCATTGCTCCCGTGCCTGACACTGGTAAGCGGCGGCCTGCCAGCCGAGGAGCGCTACCCAGCGGTCGTCCAGAGTGGCCACATAGCGCAGGGTACGCCCTGCCATCGTGCGGAAGCCGCGGTAATGATGCGCTTGCATCAGGGTATTCCAGCGTTCCCGCTCTGTGGGAAGGATGGGCCGTACCTGAACGCGGTGCAGGTTGGCTTGCTGGCTTAATGTGAGCGTTGGGGCTTCCATGCTGTAAAAGTTACAGCATCCGGCTCCGAAAGTCCATAGAGGGCCTTTGTGTTACTCCATCAGCAACTTAGGCCGAAGGATGACAGAGCCCTGTCATAATCGGTGGTTTTGCGTTGATGAACCCGCCAGCTTCGCATCCGTTTGCGTGGCGTATCGGTGGAGCGGCTTTCTTTTTTGTTGTCTTCTGGTTTTTTCTGGTGCGCTTCAGATGGTCTCCATGGGGCATTCCAGAAGTGGAGATTACGCGAGAAGTCATCAAGGTACCTAATCCATCATTTGTATCCATAGATGGCGCAATGAAGCTGGCTTCCAAGTATCAAGAGCGAAAACAATATGTAGGCGTATTCTCTATCCCATTAAAAGAAATTACGTCCATTTCCTGGGCTGCCAGCGGTTATAAAGGAGCGGCTGAACTGGTTATTCATGCAGGCGGATTTACCGTGACCCACCCCTTGAGCAAAAAACCGCCTCTGGAAGTGATGCACAAGGCATGCGTTATTCGGTCTTCCTTATCGGCCAGCGGCATTACACCAGATGCCATCGTGATTTTCGCGGAACGCCTTATCGAGCAGGCCCATGGGGAACGCACATGATCTGGATATTCACAGGCAGTGGCACCACTAGATTGGCAACTACTATCTATATATTGATGATCCAAATCCGACATTCAGGAGCGTAAATTATGATGGACTTTCGGTTCGCTCTACGAATGATCATGTCCGTTTGTGTGGTAGAAGAAGGAGTAATACCTTGAGCAGTTGGAAAATCTGGTGTGATGGTTCCTGTGGCCCGACCAACCCCGGCCCGTGTGCCTGGGGTGCGGTCATTGAGTCACCGGACGGCAAAAGGGATGAGCATTTTGGATACATCCAGCAGGTCGGCACGAACAATATCGCCGAGCTGACAGCGGCCATCGAATCCCTGCGGATGATTCCAGAAGGTGCCCAGGTGGTGCTCTGTTCCGATAGCCAATACACCATCAAGGGGTTGGGCGAATGGTTGCCGGGCTGGATACGCAAAGGCTGGCGCACGGCGTCCGGCTCTCTACTCAACAAGGAACTTTGGCAGGCGTTGCACAAGGAGTATCTAGTCAGACAGGTAAAACTGGAGTGGGTACGCGGACATAATGGGCACCCAGAGAATGAGTTGGCGGATCGGCTGGCGAACCGTGGATTGACGGCGGGCGCTCCCGAACGGCCGCATTCTCTGCAATCCCTAGGGTTATCATAATGAAAACATGCGGCGTGAATATCGCATCGTGGATGTAGGCCCTTTGAGGTGGCCTGACAATAGTAGACAGTCCTTCACACGGTTGGCCGCTTGAAACGGGACTGTCTACTATTGTCAGGCTACCTCAGACTGAGGATCATCGGGTTTTCCCGTTTTCGAAGGCAGCCTGAAATAGGTACGCTACGGCCAGGCTGCGATAAGGCCTCCAGCGTTCGGCAAGTTGGAGCACTTCATCAGGATCAGGACGGTGGTCAAGACGATACGTGTGCTGAATGATCTTTCGCAGGGCGAGATCTCCTGGCAAAACGACATCCTCCCGGGAGAACGCGATGATCAGGAATCCCTGGACCGTCCATGGACCGATGCCGGAAATGGTTGTGAGGCGTGCTTCGATCTCCTGATCCGGCAACTTTTGGAGTGCGTCGGCGCTCAAGCGTCCGTCGATGAAACGGTCGGCTACAGCTCGGAGCGTTGCGACTTTTCTCCGGGACAGTCCGATCCTGTGCAGATCTTCGGGCGAAGCGGCAAGCAGATCGGCAGGGGTCGGCAGCCTTCCGCCGAAGCGTTCTTCAAGGCGCAGGAGGAGGCTTCGCGTGGCCCTAACCGACAACTGCTGGCCCATCACCTGGAAGACGAGGGCTCCGAAGGCATCCATTGGGGGAAGTTCGGCCAACCATGCGCGGGGATCGAAATCCGGATGGGCGTCGATCAGATGGGCAAGAACGGGGTCAACGTATCTCAAATGGGCAATCGCGGCGTCACGTCCGGGGATGTCGGCGACCTTCGTTAAGGATGATGCGGGCTTTTTCCGGATATTCGAATCCACTCCGGCTCCGATTTCTTTGAATCGGAAGTCGTTTTGGTCAGAATCTTGGTGTTTTTTTGGGGGCATTTTCCTCTCCTTTTGTGAGTTGGAGGTCAACGCAGACTTATTCTACCGAAGGGTCTACTGGGAAATTACAATATTGGGTGGAAACTTCCAATATTGCCTCCACGTGGTAGAGAACCAGCGTCGGAGAAAGCATGAGTGAGGAAACTATGAGACTGTAGTTGGTCAAGTCTAATTATTTGTTATTTGTAATGGCCGTCCCTTGCTTCATTGATGGCAACGGTAGGTCGGAGGGCTAGAGTGAAGCTAAGACGGCGTCAGCAGAGGGCTCAGTTTGGGCTAGGTCAGAGTTTCCCTAAAACAGATATGTCAATCGGTTGTGTTTTGGCCTATTTTGACCGCCATTCTTATCATCGCTCAATTCGCCGGTTTTCTGAGTGGATGCGTTTCCAAAAAGCACTTGACTGGCAGGGCGGACACC
>JAJYPA010000678.1 GCA_021795795.1 Pseudomonadota bacterium
CCAGATTCCTGCAACATCACTCGTCAAAAGCAATGCCTACCCTTTGGCCTGCCCTGGACAGGCCCTCAAGTTCGACCTAACAGTACCTAATGATGTAAACCGCCGCGCATGGCTTGATGAGCATATGCCCGCAACAGATGGCGTTATTGTCAGCATGAATGAAGGAGCACTGGCTCTGTCCGATTCCCAACAGATACAGAAATCATTCGGCACTGCACTTCGTGGGATCCCGGTTGCGGTGGCGTTGTCAGAAGAGGACATCACTAGAGACGGACGAATTCAATCGCTTCTACGGCGGGCTTTAATTCAGAGCCTCGCCAAGCAGTTGCATGTGGAAACTGATGGTAGCCGACGAGTATGGGAAACATCTTCATACAAAAACCAAGCCCTGGACGGCATAAAATACCGCATGCATCGTGCCCTGTCCTTTCGGTTGATTTCCTTAGCTGGTAGGCCGCATGTGGTACTGATGCCTGAGGTCGTTGCCAAGTTGCCAAGCGGCCAGCTTGCAGATCGTGACTCAAGCAAGGTGCTGCGTAATACCATCTATGGGTATCAACACAACGATATCTTTGATAGTGACCTGAAACACTGGACGGATAAAATATCGGGAATTGACATCCAGGAACTAGGGGGAGGAAAATTCCGAATCACGCGGGCGCCTGTTTATGCCGGACTTGCTCAGAAAGGGCGAAGCCCGCTTTCAGATGTAATGCAACGGTATGCAAGGCAAAGCGGACTCGTGGTTTCAGACGCCAGCTTGATATTTTGCGCATCTAACGGTAAGAACGAGGTGAAGAACGCTAACCCACTAAAGGGATTGGTTGAGAACAGACCTTGGGACTATCAACTCACCAGCTCCGGGCTTTCTCCTGTAATTGATATTGCTGCAATCTGTCCTCTGGCATATTCAGCCAAGCTCAAACTTTTCCTGGCCCAGTTTCAGGAGCGGTCGCAACCAAATAAGTCTGAACAAGACTACCTTCAGGAATTCCCCGGATTTTCAGCTGCGTTTGGACTGCCTTTGGCTTACCCGAAACCAGGTGAGGCTTTGTGGATCGAACTAGATGATGTGGTATCGGGGGATGCGTTGCCATCTGCAAAGCAGCTAGCACAAAGGATTTGTCGAGCCCTGGATGCAATTCGCGGTCTACGACCAGCGTCTGTCGTGGCTATCTTTGTTCCGATGCGGTGGTCGCCATATAAGGTCATTGATGCCGATACGGAACAATTCAATCTTCATGATTACGTAAAGGCATATGCGGCGAGACAAGGTCAAAGCACCCAGTTTATTCGGGAAGAGACAACCGTGACTCCACAGCCTTGTCGAGTCCGATGGTGGCTTTCTCTAGCCCTTTACGCCAAGGCCCTTCGTACGCCTTGGCGTCTGGACTGCCTTGATGACGAGACTGCATTTGTTGGAATAGGGTACAGCATCGACATGGCTGCTACTCGTGGGAACCATGTTTTACTCGGATGTAGTCACTTATACAGCGCACGCGGCGAGGGCCTGCAATTTCGGCTGGGGCGCATCGAGAATCCCATCATTAGAGGCAGGAATCCCTTCATGTCGGAAGATGATGCCCGAAGAACGGGCGAGACTATTCGGCAACTCTTCTATGACGCAAAAATGCACCTACCAAAGCGAGTGGTCGTGCATAAGCGTACGCCATTCACAGATGAGGAACAACGAGGGTTACTGCAAGGATTGGACGGTGTTGCCAATATTGAGTTAATTGAGATCAATATAGAAGAGTCACTACGCTACCTTGCGTCAAAGCTTGTTGACGGGAAACCAGTGATAGACAAGTACCCAATCCCACGCGGCGCCGTTGTTGTTCAGAATTCGAATACAGCACTTCTGTGGGTCCACGGATCTGCACCAAGTGCGCAGAATCCGAATTTCAAATATTACCAGGGAAAGCGCCGCATCCCGGCGCCTCTGCTTATCCGCAGGTACCTCGGCCAATCAGATATTGTTCAGGTGGCAACCGAAATTCTTGGTTTGTCAAAAATGAACTGGAACACGTTCGATTACTACTCGCGCTTGCCAGCTACGCTCGATTCTGCGAGCGCAATAGCGAAGGTGGGAACGTATCTCAGCGGATTCGGGTCCGCGCCCTATGACTACCGGCTGCTTATTTAATCGGGGCGAACTCTAGTCATAGATTTTTGAATCGCTGATATATTCATATACAGCATCACTAAACCTACTGGCGATGGGCAGAACCCAGTTAAGAACGAGGACAGTATTGAAGATATGTCTGAACCCCAACAATTCCTAATCTACCAAAGCGAAGACGGCTCCACCCGCATTGACGTGATGCTAGAGGAAGAAACGCTGTGGCTCAATCAGAAGCAGTTGACCGAGCTATTCGGCAAGGCCAAGGGCACCATCAGCGAACACATCAGGCACATCTTCGAGGATGGGGAACTGACGCCGGCGGCAACTGTTCGGTTATTCCGAACAGTTCAAGTCGAGGGCGGGCGTGAAGTGGCCCGCGAGGTGGAACACTACAACCTCGACATGATCCTCGCCCTCGGCTTTCGCGTGCGCAGCCCGGTGGGTGTACGCTTTCGCCAGTGGGCCAACGATAAGCTCAAGGAATATATCGTCAAGGGCTTCGTGCTGGACGACGCGCGTCTGAAGAACCCCGGTAAGGGCCGGGATTATTTCGACGAACTGACTCGTCGACTGCAAGATATCCGCACCAGTGAGCGGCGTTTTTATCAGAAAATCACCGACATTTACGCCACCAGTGTGGATTACGACGCGCGCCATCCGCTCACTCAGCAGTTTTTCGCCACGGTGCAAAACAAGGTGCACTACGCCATCCACGGCCAGACCGCCG
>JAJYPA010000217.1 GCA_021795795.1 Pseudomonadota bacterium
GCCCCTCGCCCCCATCGCAGCCAACCACCCCTCGCCCTTGGTCGGCGTCGTCATGGGTTCCCAATCCGACTGGGAAACCATGCAACACGCTTGCGCCACGCTAACCACGCTGCAAATTCCTTTCGAGGCGGAGGTCGTTTCCGCCCACCGCACGCCGGATCGTCTGTTTGAGTATGCGCAAACAGCGATCGAACGCGGCTTGCAGGTAATTATTGGCGGGGCCGGCGGAGCGGCGCATTTACCCGGAATGCTGGCCGCCAAAACGCGGCTTCCCGTTCTGGGCGTCCCCGTGCAATCCAAGACCCTGTCCGGCTGGGACTCGCTGCTCTCCATCGTACAAATGCCTGCGGGAATCCCCGTGGGCACTTTGGCAATCGGACGCGCCGGCGCGGTCAATGCCGCATTGCTGGCGGCAGCCCAACTCGCCGTTCACGACGAAGCGTTGGCGCGCCGCCTCGACGCCTATCGCCATGCCCAGACCGAAACCGTGCTGGCCAGCACAGACCCCCGAATACCACCGCCATCTTTCTGAACGGACCCTCGCACCATGCGCACACCATCACCAGACCCCACCCCGGATCAGGCTCATATTGGCGTGATCGGCGCAGGCCAACTGGGCCAGATGCTGGCTCTGGCTGGCATCTCTCTGGGACTTAGATTCACCTTTCTTGACCCGTCCCCGGAGGCCCCGGCTAGCCGACTAGGGCGGCACATTCGTGCAGAGTACGACGACGAACTGGCTTTGGAACAACTCGCCGTAGAGTGTGATGTAATTACCCTTGAGTTCGAAAATGTCCCGGTTTCCGCCGTAGCCAGCGTCGAGCGGCACAACCAGATTCACCCGGGCGGGCAGCCTTTATCCGTCGCCCAGGATCGTGTACACGAAAAACAGTACTTCGATTCGCTCGGTATCCCGGTTGCCCGATACCGCGCCATTGATTCCTTTGAGGACCTGCAATCGGCCATTGCCGACATCGGTTATCCCTGCATCCTGAAGACCCGACGCCTCGGTTATGATGGCAAAGGCCAAGCCGTGATTCGATCCAGTGGTGATCTGGAGCCCGCCTGGGAAGCCATTGGCGGCAACCCTTCGATTCTGGAGCAGATGATCCTCTTCACCCGCGAAGTGTCCATCATCTCGGTGCGCAGCACACGGGGTGAAGTAGCTTTTTACCCCGTTAGCGAGAATCAGCATCGCAGCGGCATTCTGCACCGCACCGAAATTCACACGGATGACCCCGCACAGGCCAAAGCCCAAGAGTATGCCCGCCATGTGCTCGATGGGCTGGATTATGTCGGTGTGCTCGCCATCGAATTTTTCGAACACGAAGGACAGCTCATCGCCAACGAAATGGCGCCGCGCGTCCACAATAGCGGTCACTGGAGTCAAAACGGGGCGGTCACCTCACAGTTCGAGAACCATCTGCGGGCCATCCTGGGTTGGCCGCTGGGCAGCACGGCCTGTACGGGCTACAGCATCATGCTCAACCTGGTCGGCAGCATTCCGCCACGCGCCCCCATCCTCGCGTTACCGGTCGTGCATTTGCACGACTATGGCAAGGAACCGCGCACCGGACGCAAATTGGGGCATATCAACGTAGTGGCTGATACAAAAGAGACCTGCCGAAAATACGCAGCACTCATTGAGCAAATGATAGGCTAAGAAACCAGGGTGGCAGGGGTGGGTCAAAAAAATGCGGCCACACGGCACCATTCCCGAAGGAAACTCTGCACGAATCCATCCATGGCTTCGTGGGCTTACGCCAGCTTTGCCTTCAGATACGCTCGGACCGGTGGGCTTACGCCAGCTACGCGTTCACGCCCGGCCCGAGCTCCGCATTTCAATGACTTACGCCATTGAACGGCAGGGCTTCCATGCCCTGCGCGGGAAGGTCTGCATTTGTGCAGACCTTCCCTAATGACGAATGCACGATTGAGATCTTACCGTCGGCAGAGATAGAGTCGGAGCATCCCGTTCCACCATCCCTTAACATAACAAGTCTATTGCCAGCGATCACCACTCGTTCCCGCACAAAGACAAGGAGTCCGATGCTGATGAGAATTGCCCGCTTCCCAAGAACAGCCCATTTTCCATCGACCATTCTGGTCTTGACCGCCTTTTTCTCGCTATCACTCGCGCCTTTGGTCGCAGAAGCCGAAACGGTATACAAATACATCAACAGCAAGGGGGAAGTTGTCTTTACCGATCAACCCACCAAGGGTGCTCAGGAGCTGAACATTATTCCTCCGCCTGTCATCCCGCTTACACCGATTAACCTGCCGCCCGCCACAACGCCCACAACCGGGTCTTTGAAACCGACGGGAAACCCGGAAGCAACCAAACCTTCAGCACCGTTGATCCCTTCGGTGCAGATGCAGCCGCCGGGCGCCACCCCGACTGCAGACCCCTCTATCGGCAAACCAGTCGCGGTCAATCCACCGGAACAGGACCAGACCAAAGCCGCCCCCTCCGAAACAACGGCCAATACGCCGCAGATTGACCGGCATTTATTACCGGAGGCACAGGAGTCGACACCCGCGATCCCGCCTCAAAAGCGGACTGGATACTATCAATCACTGATCATCACCGAACCCAAGGCAGGCACTGCCATCGCGCATGCTGGTGGCACTATTTTTGTGCAAACAAAACTATCACCCGAGATGGATTTGAGTGTGGGTGACCGGATGCGTATCGTCATTGATGGCAACATACGGGTAGACGATTCCACAGGACAACGCTTCATGATCAGCGGTCTATCCCCCGGAACACATGCCATCATTGCGATCGTCATGCGCAAGGACAAAAATATCTTCCAGTCCAACCCCGTAGTCATTCATCTGATGGAAGGCGGGGACGGCAACGCGCCAAAGTAAAACATCAACAAAAGCTGATAGCACTATATTCGTGCAATAAGCGCGCAATTCATTAAAATCCTCGTCATCGGTAAACGCACAACCCTGTACGCCGACACGGGGGTTTTCCTTCGCAACGATCAAAACCAAATGATTTAAAAGGAATTAACAAAGCCGTCCACAAACACCCTACTGTTTCGGCATGTTCTTTGCGTTATTCCCTCTTAATTGAATCAGTAATGGGCACGAGCACGAGGAGTAGATGTGACACAGCCCGAAGTTAAAAAAATGCCTATTCGCACGGCGCGTCTAGCCGACGCACTGACTACTGCCATCGTGGTTCTGAATGCGGCGGACCGACTCCTTTACATCAATTCTGCCGGCGAACAGTTCTGGGATACCAGTTACAGCGTGGTACTCAAGCAGGGCTTCGCTCCTTTTTTCGAGCAAAACCCCATCTTGGCCAATGCCGTTACCGAAGCCCGAATGACAGAACAGGTCGTTACGCTGCGCGAAGCGGAGCTGGTCTCAAGCCATGGGCAGACGCATATTGCGGATTGCACCATCACGCCTTCTCCAGATATCGTCGGCTCCGATATTCTGCTCGAGCTGACCGATGTCGGACGCCACCTGCGTATCTCAAGGGATGCCCAGCTCCATGCCATGCAGATATCGACTCGCCAACTGGTCCGGGGTCTGGCGCATGAGTTAAAAAACCCGTTGGGCGGCTTGCAGGGCGCGGCCCAACTACTGGAACGGGAATTGCCTAATGCCGATTTACGAGAGTTCACGCAAATCATCCTGAATGAATCGAACCGTCTGAAAAATCTGATCGACCGGATGCTCGGCCCCAACAATCGCCCACAGATGCAACGGATAAACATTCACGAGCCGCTGGAGCAGGTACGACGTCTGCTCAGCATTGAAGCCGAAGAAACCCTGCTGGGCACACCACTGCAGTGGCACTTTGACTTCGACCCCAGCATCCCTGATTTGCTGGCCGATCGGGATCAACTCATCCAGGTGTTACTCAATCTCGGTCGCAATGCCCTGCAGGCGATGAGCGAAAGCAATACGAACAATCCCACTTTGCGGCTCAAAACACGGGTTCTGAGACAGTTCACTATCCACCAGACTCTACACCGGCTCGTTCTACGCATAGATGTAGAAAACAACGGTCCACCCGTACCTGACACCTTGGTTGAAAGCCTGTTCTTGCCCATGGTCAGTGGACGGGCCCATGGCAGCGGATTGGGGCTATCCATAGCGCAAACCATTGCCGAACAGCACCAAGGCTTGATCGAGTTTAAGCAAAAGCCGGGAGTCGTCCGATTTTCATTGATTTTACCGTTACGCCCGCCGTTGCCCAGCCAGGATACTCTTGGGCAGCCCCATCAAGAGACACTGCCATGATGACTTTAAACACCCCCCAACAAAGCAGCAAAAACGCCGCCAAAATCTGGGTCGTCGATGACGATCACAGTATTCGCTGGGTACTGGAGCGGGCGTTG
Source organism: Pseudomonadota bacterium (assembly GCA_021795795.1). Next base: position 4,365 of record JAJYPA010000217.1, read on the forward strand.
AAGACAGCCGGCTTTACCGTCGAAGTCTTTGAGAGCGCCGCCATGCTGCGCACTCGATTGCGCACCAGTACGCCGGATGTCCTGTTCTCGGACATCCGCATGCCCGGCGAAGATGGGTTGAGTCTGCTCTCGTCCTTACAGAACAGTCACCCGGAACTGCCAATCATCATCATCACGGCCCACTCGGATCTCGACAGTGCGGTCGGCGCATTTCAAGGCGGTGCATTCGACTACCTGCCCAAACCGTTCGACATTGATGATGCCGTGCGTCTGGCTCAGCGCGCACTCAGTTCACGGCAACCGCAAGCCCCGGAGGTAACCGCCGAATCCCCTGCCACCACCGATACCCAAACCGACCTGATCGGCAATGCGCCAGCCATGCAGGAGATCTTCCGTGCGATCGGTCGCCTCGCTCGCTCGAATGTGACCGTACTCATCAATGGCGAATCCGGCACCGGCAAGGAGCTGGTCGCCCGCGCGCTTCACCAACACAGCTTGCGCCGCCAAGGACCTTTCGTGGCGCTAAACACCGCAGCCATCCCCAAAGACCTGCTCGAATCCGAACTGTTCGGCCATGAAAAGGGCGCTTTCACTGGTGCGGCCGGTCAACGCGTCGGTCGCTTCGAACAAGCCCACGGCGGCACACTCTTCCTGGACGAAATCGGTGACATGCCGATGGACCTGCAAACCCGACTGTTGCGGGTTCTGGCCGATGGTCAGTTCTATCGGGTCGGTGGCACTCAGTTGATTCGAACCGATGTACGCATCGTGGCAGCCACCCATCAACGCCTTGAAGATCGCGTAGCGAGTGGCCAGTTTCGGGAAGACTTGTTCCACCGACTGAACGTCATCCGACTCAAACTCCCAGCACTGCGTGAGCGCCGGGAGGACATCCCGCAACTGTTGCGCTTGTTCCTGCAGCGAGCGGCACAAGAGTTGGGCGTACCCATAAAATCCATTCACCCGCAAGCACTGGCACAACTCGCGCGAAACGATTGGCCGGGCAATGTGCGTGAACTTGAAAATACCGCTCGTTGGCTCACCGTCATGGCGCCGGGACACGAGATCGGTATCGAAGACCTACCTGACAATCTCCACCAGTCATCCGCCCCCGGAGCGGAACTCGGCGACGATGCCCTGCTCACCCAATGGACAAGCGACCTCAAACGCTGGGCCGATGCGCGCCTTGCGGCAGGCGACCAGGATCTGCTGGCCATTGCGGGTCCCGCTTTTGAACGCACCCTGCTCAAGGCTGCTCTGCATTTTACCGGCGGGCACAAACAGCAGGCGGCTGCACTCATTGGATGGGGCCGCAACACGGTAACGCGCAAACTCAAGGAGCTGGCTGATATCGATGACGACACCTAATAACCGACCAAAACCCCTAAGGAATCTCTGCGCGAATCCATCCCTGGCTTCGTGCAGAAACGCGTTTCAATGACTTACGTCATTGAGCGGCAGGGCATCCATGCCCTGCACGGTAAGGTCTGTATTTGTGCAGACCTTACCTAGTTTGAGCCGAATTGCCACCGGAAAAACCGGAGATTTCCCGTATCATAGGCACACATTCGCATTCGCTGCAGGCAGCATTCATGGCTCAAATCATTGCGCTCTATTCGGTCAAAGGCGGTGTCGGCAAGACGGCCAGCGTCGTCAATCTCGCTGGTTTGTCGGCCTTGCAGGGACGAAAAGTCCTGGTCTGGGATCTCGATCCTCAAGGTTCCGCCTCCTGGTATCTTCAGGCCGAGCCCGAGTCCGCGCCCAAACTTCAGCAACTGCTCAAGGTCAAATCCATTGCCGAGGGGATTCGCCCCACACGCAATCGCAACCTGAGCGTGCTGCCCTCCGATCAGCGCTACCACGATATTGAGCACGCGCTTGCCGAAAAAAAGGACGCCGGCTTTCGCATCACCAAACTGCTCGATGCGCTGGATGAACAGTTCGATGAAATCTGGATCGATACCCCGCCCGGCATTTCCCTGCTGGGCGACAACGTGCTGCGCGCGGCCGATCTCGTGCTTGTGCCGATCGTGCCGACGCATCTTTCCGAGCGCACTTGGTTTCAACTGAAAAGTCATCTGGCATCGGAGAAAATCAAACCCGGCCGACTGGCGGGCTTTCTCGCGATGGTGGATCGACGACGCTCATTGCATCGTGATTTTTCTGCAGCGCATCGCATCGACATGCCTGAACTGCTCGACGCCGAAATTCCTTATGCCGCAATCATCGAGCAAATGGGCGAAGGCCAGATACCCGTAGTATTCAGCCATGCCCGCCACCCGGCGGCCCAGGCTTATTTCAAGCTGTGGGAACAGATCGATCGCATACTGGCCAAGTGTTAATTCAACAGGAGCAAATATGCTGAATAAAAGATATTCAAACATCGCAGCGGGCCTTGTTTTGGTCATGGGCATGTTCGGTGGATTGACGGCGTGCACCGCTACAAACCCAGTCTCCCCAGATAACCATACCAGCCAGATCGCGCTCGATTGGGCGGGCGGCTACTACAGCGCACTGGCCAGGAAATCAAGCGGGGAATCTAACGGGGAATCAAGCGAGCAAACGGACGGTGCCGTATCGCTCTGGCTTGCGCCCAATGGTGGTTATCGGCTGGACATTGAGAACATCAAAGACATTCCACGGCAGTCCTACACGGGTAAGCTGAAGTGGATAGAAGGCAATGAAGTGGATTTGCTCGGCGCACCGCCCGAATACGCGCGCTGGCGCGTTCAGGAAAATCAACTGCGCAATGCCACCAAAGGCTGGACGGCGAAACACGTCCCCCCGCTCGTCGCGGCACTCGCGCTCCCCGATCAATGGACGCTCACGCAATTGGCCGAGGATCACAGTGATTTAACCCAAAAGCCGCCCGAATTGACGTTCAACATGGCGCAACGGGTGTTTGGATTCGATGGCTGCAATCGAATGATGGGGCGTTATCAGCTTGATGCGGATGGCAAACTATCATTCAAGCCACTTGCAGGCACACTCATGGCCTGCATGGAGCCCACGCCCGAGCAGGCTTTCCGCGCCATGCTGGAGCTCGTCGCCGATGCCAGGATTCAAGGGGAAACTCTTGTGTTTTTTGCAGCCGATGGCAAGAAACTGGCTCAATTTCGCGCCACCAGCTCCCAGGCATTTCCGTCCACATCCCGGCAGAATAACGCATCCCGTCCAGAGTGAGAGCGGGTAAACGGCCAATTCAACGCGCCCAGCCGTTGCGCGAAGGGCTCCGTTGCACGCACCCGCAGTGCGACATGCCGATCCCGTCCGCCATGCGCGGGCCGGTTCGCCACAGGATCGGGATTTGGCAACTGCAACAAATGCAAGTCCACGCCATCGCTTAACTTGAGCCAAGCACCCGGAAAACCGAGTTCTGGCCGATCAATCAACCGCAATCCGAGTACCTGCCGATAAAACGGCAGAGCCGCGGCCACATCGGCAACCACGACACTGATGTGATCCACGCCCAGTAATTCAATTGCTGCGGCCTGATTCATCCCATCGCCCATCGCGTATACTTCCTGCCTTGTGTTACCCAATTCTTCCTCCCATGAATCCTGATCTGATATGAATCCTGATCTGACCCGCCTGCACCCGTACCCTTTCGAAAAACTGGCCGAGCTCAAGGCTGGGATTTCGCCCGCCACTTCAGACAAACCCATCGCCCTGTCGATTGGCGAGCCGCAACACGCGCCGCCCGCTGTCGCCTTGCGCGCCATGGCCGACTCACTCGGCGGTCTGTCGCGATACCCGCTCACCAAGGGTGAACGCAGCCTGCGCGAGACCATCGGGCATTGGTTGACGCGGCGCTTTGCGCTCGAACACGGACTGGTCGATCCGGATCGTCATGTGCTCCCGGTAGCGGGCACGCGCGAAGCCCTGTTCTCGTTCGCTCAAGCTGTGGTGGCGCGCCCGGAAGATCCCGCCGCCCCGCGCCCGGTGGTGCTGATGCCTAACCCGTTCTACCAGATTTACGAAGGCGCCGCTCTGCTGGCCGGAGCCGAACCCTATTATTACCCGACGACCAGCGATACCGACTTTTTACCCGACTTTGCCGCCATACCGGCCGAAATCTGGGCACGTGCGCAGTTGATATACGTTTGCTCGCCCGGAAATCCGAGCGGGGCCGTGATCGATCGCGCGCGCATCAAGACGCTGTTCGATCTGGCCGATCGCCATGATGTAGTGATTGCCGCCGATGAATGCTATTCCGAAATTTATTTTAATGAAGACGCGCCGCCGGTCGGCTTCATGCAGGCAGCCCATGAACTGGGGCGAAGCGACTTCAACCGCCTGGTGATCTTTCACAGTCTCTCGAAGCGCTCCAATCTACCCGGCCTGCGCTCCGGCTTTGTGGCGGGTGATGCCGACATTCTGGCCCGCTACCTCAAATACCGCACTTATCAGGGCTGCGCGCTCTCGCTCCCCGTGCAGATGACCAGCATCGCCGCATGGAACGACGAAGCGCACGTGCAGGAAAACCGCCAGCATTACCGTGAAAAATTCGACGCCGTACTGGACATCCTCGCCCCGGTTCTACCGGTACAGCGACCGGATGCCGGTTTTTATCTTTGGACGGATGTCGGCGGCGACGAACTTGGCTTCACCCGTGATTTGTTCGCGGAGCAGGCTATTACCGTGCTGCCCGGACGCTTCCTTTCACGCCCGTTCGAAAACCAAGACCCCGGCGTCGGCTTCGTGCGCATGGCGCTGGTTGCCGAGTTGATCGATTGCGTGGATGCCGCCCAACGGATTCGGGCGTTTCTAAGCTAAAAAGAACCTCTGATTTAATCAGGGGCTCCCTTAGAAGCTGTTAACAAAATCAAAAGTCTTCCAGACAGCACCATGCTAAACGAAGTGGGAGAATCCCCTTTGGGGCCGCCCTGGACTGACCTGTGGAGGCCAGGGGAATGGGCCATGGATGGCCAATTCAGCCTCGCCGTGACAGGAAGTCACGTCGAGGCGACCCTGCTGGATCAGGTAAGGCCAGGGGTTGCCCGAAGGGCCGGCCCCATGGGGCGTGTTTCTTTCCCCCTTTCTTTGCACGAGCAAAGAAAGGGGGCGCCCGCATGCGATCTCAGTGGATCGAAGAACGGGGCGTTTGGCGGGCGAAACAACACAAGCCTGTCTTGAAACCCATTGAAAGACTGTTGAAGGTTTGATCGCGTCCGTTTTAAGCTTGATTTCGTAAACACCCTCTAAGTCCGATCATACTTTGGATGAATCCACCCCGTTTTCCATCATCATGCCCGCCACCATCTCAGCTGTGGCGGCAGACAAGGTCCACCCCAGGTGGCCGTGGCCGGTGCTGTAATACACGTTGCCATGTCGACCTCGCCCGACCCGCGGCATCATGTTCGGCATCATCGGGCGCAAACCTGCCCAGGGAATGACCTGCCGCGTATTGATCTCGGGGAAATTGGCCTGAACCCAATCGACCAGCGGTTTGATTCGATCGGCTCGAATATCCCGGTTATAACCGTTGAACTCCGCCGTACCGGCAACTCGCAACCGATCACTGCCCACACTTCCCGTTGAATGCCCCGCAAAGCGGCTGGACACGAGCTTGGTTTCATCGTCCAACAGGCTGACATTCGGCGCAGCCTGCTGGCTTTGCTCATCCGTCAGCGGCACGGTAATCGAATACCCTTTGACCGGGTAGACATTCAACCGATCGCCCAAGGCAGTGGCCAATTTTCGGCTATGCACCCCTGCACAAATCACCACGCCATCAAAAGTCAGCGTCTGCGGTGCAGTCGAACCCGGCAATTCTTCTGCGTCGATCTCGATTGTTTGCCCCGCGTGGCGGACGGCCATAACTTCACAATTCCACAGGAAGCAAGCCCCCAATCGCTCGGCCGCGGCCGCGAGACCGTTCGAGTACTTGTGGATATCCCCGCTGGCATCGCTTTCCGTGAAATAGCCCCCGTAAAACTGCCCTTTAAGCGTCGGTTCGATCGCTCGTATTTCTTCCGGCGTTACCGCCCGGCGTGGCAACCCGCCAGCAGCCAGCAGCTTCGACACCCGCCCCGCGTGTTCAAACCCCGCTCGTGAACGGTAAAAATGCAGGATACCTTGCCTCTTCAAATCGAAATCGATCTGTTCTTGTTCCGCCCAGTCGAACAGATACTGCCGCGCGGCAATCGCAAGGCGTGTCGTCTCAATGGTATTTCGCTTATAGTGCGGCACATTGGCGACAAACTCGGCAAACCAGCTCAACTTGTGCCAACTCGGTTTGGGATTCACCAGCAAGGGTGCGTCCGGGCGCATCATCCATTGCACCCCATGCAAAATCGTGGACCAACTGTTCCACACCTCCGCATTCGAAGCCGAAAGCTGACCACCATTGGCATACGACGTCTCCATCGCGGCATAGCGGTTCTTTTCAAAAACCGTCACCGCAAAGCCGCGCTTGACCAACGCGTAGGCCGTCGTCACACCCGTAATTCCACCACCAATAACCGCTATTGATCGCATGAATCGATGTCCCTCCTCAGTTACCACGAACGTGATGGCAACAACACAGCAGAACAAGCCCGGAACGTGCCCGGAAAAGACAAGTCATAGCGTAACTTACTCCTGCGATCGATCCAGCCCCCGATGCAAAAATATTCAGCCGACAATACAAAAAAGAAATGAGACTGATTATCATTGCAATCCATGAATAAACCCTCCCGCCCCAAACTCATTGCCGCACTCTGTTTGATCGGCACATTGATCGTCGGCCATACCGCAAAAGCCGACGACAACATCGACCCGATCATTGGCTCGGAGGAAATGCAGGATCTATCCCCGCCCACGGCTGCCAGCCACGCACCGCCATTGGACGAATCACAGATTTTTTCTCTATACGGCCACTGGGACACCGATTGGGTGAATAATCTCTCCGGCGGTATTCGTCGCGGCAACGCGCTCGATAGCGTCGCGGTGGGCGGTTTTACCCTAAAGGGAGATCGTCTTGGTCTGCCCAACAGCGTGTTCAATTTCTCACTCATGGCGACTCGCGTGGGCGATGCCAATGCACAATTGATCGGCGCAGACACCAACCCGAGTAATATCGAGGGCAATCGAAATGCGCTGGTGCTCAACACCGCATTCTGGCAACAGAACTGGTTGAACTCATCTCATATTGGTCTGAACACCCGATTGGGTGTATTCGATTTGAACGCTGAATTCGACAGCACGGACAGCGCCACGCAATTGCTGAATAGTTCGTTTGGAATCGACCCGACGCTCACCGACAATTTCGCCGCATCGACATTCCCCAAGAACGGCACCGGGCTCGTGACCAGCATCGGCAGCGCCACCAATCCGGATACCGCTCCCTTCGCAGTAAAGGTCGGGTTGATTCAAGGCGATGTCGATCAACAAACCCGGCCATTCTCTCAAGGCGTTTTGAACATCGCTGAAGGCCAATGGCGACCACGCGAGGGTACGGCCATCAAACTCGGCGGCTGGCAAAAACGAGGCAATGGCCAGCCGGATCTGCGCGGCGGCTATCTCAGTGCCGAAACGCCGCTCAGTTCAAGGCAACACCAGCAAATCAGCGGCTTTATTCGCGCCAGCTTTGCCTCTGGCATGGATGCACAAGCCACCGGAGCGAACCGATACCTTGGCGCAGGCCTCAATTGGCAAGCACCGTTCTCGCATCGACCGGACGATTACCTCACGCTCGGTGCGGCCACACTGCATCTAAATCACAGCGGCGATAACGAGCGGCTGCTGGAAGTGGCCTACATTGCGCGAATCACCCCGCGCATCTTTCTGCAACCCGACGTGCAATACATCCAACATTGCAACCAGCCCGATACCTGGGTGGCTATTGTCCGCCTGCATCTTGAATAATCACCGCCCGCATTCCCCACGCATTCCAATGGCAAGCTGTTAGAATGTTGCATCGAAAAAACCTCCAGAGAGTGCCCACATGACCGACCTCACCGCCCTGAAAAACACCATCGAAACCGCCTTTGAAGACCGGGCGAACATCACCCCGGCCGAGGCT
>JAJYPA010000679.1 GCA_021795795.1 Pseudomonadota bacterium
CCACTTGGCTTCCGCCGACGTGATGGTCTTTCCCAGCCGCACCGACACCATGGGACTGGTCCTCTACGAGGCCAACGCCTGCGGCGTGCCGGTCGCCGCTTATCCGGTGGTGGGTCCCCAGGCCGTGGTCGTGAATGGGATCAACGGTTATCTGGATGAGGATTTGGGCAAGGCCGCCCTGGCCGCCTTGTCCGTTTCCCGTGATGCCTGCCGGACCGCGGCGCTGGCCCACGACTGGCGCCGCTGCACGGAGGTATTTGCGTCCCTGCTGGTACCGGCGCGTCCCGGTTCGCTGCATGCTTTCCCACGGCAAGACGTCGTATAGGAAGAAAACGCGATGCGGATCGTGATTCTGGGTGGAGATGGCTTTTGCGGCTGGCCCACCAGCCTGTACCTCTCCCGTCGGGGCCACGAGGTCCACATCCTCGACAATTTCGTCCGCCGGCGGCAGGATCGCGAACTCGGAGTAGAGTCCCTGACGCCTATCCGGCCTCTGGAGGAACGTTTGCAGGTATGGCAAACCCTCAGCGGGCGGCGGATTGGGTTCACCGCCATGGACATTGCCCAGGATTATGAGCCACTCCTGAATTTCCTCGGGCGTTGGCGCCCTCAGGCCATTGTCCATTTCGCGGAACAGCGCTCCGCCCCGTATTCCATGAAATCTCCTTGGCACAAGCGCTATACGGTGGACAACAACCTCAACGCCACCCATAACGTGTTGTGCGCCCTGGTGGAATGCGGGCTGGAAGCCCACTGCCACCTGGTACATCTCGGGACCATGGGGGTCTATGGTTACAAAACCTCCCGCTTCCAGTTGCCTGAGGGCTACCAGAAGGTGAAACTGGTCTCGCCGGACTGCGAGGAAGGCGAAGAAACGGAAATTCTTTATCCTGCGGATCCCGGCTCCATCTATCACATGACCAAGACCCAGGATCAGCTCTTTTTCTACTACTACAACAAGAACGACGGATTGCGAATCACCGACTTGCACCAGGGCGTGGTCTGGGGGACGGAGACGGCGGAGACGCAGATGGATGAACGGCTCATCAATCGCTTCGACTATGACGGCGATTTTGGCACGGTGCTCAACCGTTTTCTCATGCAGGCGGCGGTGGGCCATCCGCTGACGGTCCATGGCACGGGCGGGCAAACCCGGGCCTTCATCCACATCCGCGATACCGTCCGCTGCATCGAATTGACCATCGATCACCCCCCGGAGATTGGTGAGCGGGTCCGGGTCTTCAATCAGACCACCGAAACCCACCGTGTTCGGGATTTGGCGCGATTGATCCATACCCTGACCGATATCCCTGTGGCATTTGTGGATAATCCCCGCAACGAGCAGGCCGAGAACGAATTGCGGGTGGCAAACCAGGGCCTGCGGAATCTGGGGCTGGAGCCCGTCACTCTCTCAGCAGGACTCCTGGAGGAAATCCGGGATATCGCCCAGAAGTACCGCGACCGTGGTGACCCCGCCAAGATTCTCTGCCGATCTCATTGGCGGCGGCCACCGGAGCCCGATTCTGAGCCCAAGTTGGAACTCTAATAAATTCCCCAGAAATACCGAATGTAGAGTGTTCAAGGGCAATAAGAACTAAACGCCGCGCCACATGTTGTGCTTGGGTGAGAAGGTCGGATAAGCACGCTTTTTTCGTCCCGTCGGACGCCTTATCTGACGCATTTCCTTCATGGAATTTGATATTCCATACTCTCGGTATGCTCGGAATGGTGCACTGTTGCCGCTTCCGCCAAAATATGGTGGCGCCATTTTGGCGACAGTGATACGCTACCCGCTCGATCCGTTTGATGGAGTGATGCATGGAAACCACCAGTGCCAAGCAAGATCGCATCGGCGCGCGCGTCCCGCATGACGTCTATGAGACGTTGTGCCGAGCAGCCGAACTGACCGGTGCCACGGTCAATCAGTTTCTGGTGCAGTCGGCGTTAAAGGAGGCTCACGCAGTCATCGAGCGCGAGGATGTCATCCGCCTGTCGCCGAGCGGCTGGAATTGGCTGCTCGATCTGGTGGAAAACCCGCCCGAGCCCAACGCGAAGCTGAAGGCAGCCATACGTCGCTACCGGAAGGCGGTGCGAGACGATGCAGATAACGCCTTTAACTGGGAGCCATGACCGGCAGAACTTCGATTGTGGCCGTCAGGAACTGAACGATTGGTTGCGGCAGGTGGCCCGCCAGCATCAGGAGAAGGGACTATCGAAGACATTTGTCGCAGTCCGAGAAAGTGTACCAGATCGTATTTGCGGATATTATGCACTCACACTGGCCGAACTCGAAAACCGGCATCTACCGGATACGTGGCGCAAAAAGTTACCGCGTCGCATTCCGGGTGTACGCTTGGGGCGATTGGCTATTGACAGGGCGTTCCAGAGCAAAGGACTCGGTGAATTGTTGCTGCTCCATGCGCTGATGCGGGCGCAGCGCATCTACAACGAGGCTGGCGGTATTGGCTTATTCGTCGACGCTATTGATGCGCGAGCGGCAGACTACTACCGGCGCTTCGGATTCGATGCATCACCTGATAACCCACTGATGCTATTCCTGTCGTTCAAGGTGTTGGGGACAACCATCGGGCCTTGAAGGAGCACTTTAAAGCATCGGCTCATCGACCCTGCACCGATTGATCCATCTGACGTGCCCTGAGGATCGGACTCGCAGCCAAGGCCCTTGGGCGGATTGGATCTGTCGTATCGGGTGACCCTCTGGATGGAGCCGGTCGATTTTTTCTTGACGCGCTTCTGCGGGATGGTGTAAAAGCTCGACCTCGTTTAGGTATCAGGAGGCAGCGAGGCTTGGACAGTCACCCTAGTAGGCCCCATGGGGGCAACTC
>JAJYPA010000218.1 GCA_021795795.1 Pseudomonadota bacterium
CAGACGTTATCCGCGATGATTCGGCAATGGCAAACAACACTCAGCGCCAATTCCATTCGACTATATCTGGCGCACCTCTCGCACCTCTACAACATCGCCCGCAAAGAATGGGGCATGGTGGACCTCATCAATCCCGTGGAACTGGTGCGCAAGCCCAAGTTGCCACAAGGCCGGGATAGACGCTTGATCGGCGATGAAGAAGAACGGCTTTTATCCGCCTGTGCTGCCATGAACCCGGAACTGGCGGACATTGTGATTATTGCCATAGAGACGGCCATGCGCCAGGGGGAAATCCTGGGTCTGGAATGGCGGCACGTACACTGGCTGGACCATACGGTGTATCTGCCCGACACCAAGAACGGCACGGCGCGTCTGGCGCCGTTGTCGGAACGGGCGGAAGCGGCATTGCAGCGGCAGCAGCAAAGGGCGACGGGCAAGGATGGTAAAGGGTTGCACCCTGCAAGGGTCTGGAGGTACACGAGCGACGGCATGCGGGCCAGCTACGCGAAAGCCATGAAGAAAGCCGGGATCGCGGGCCTGACCTTCCACGACCTGCGCCACGAGGCCACCAGCCGATTCTGCGAAAAGGGCATCCCCGTCATGACCGTGCAGGCCATTACCGGGCATAAATCCACACAAATGATGAAGCGGTACACGCATATTTCCGGTAAGGTATTGGTCGATGCGGTGCGGGGATGATGGTTAGGCAGCATGAAACCGCCATTTGGATACTCGGTAAATCATAAGAACCATTTTGAAGACTGACCATGACCATAATTCCTACTATTCGCGATCTAATTGACTATCCGGCCATTAAAAAGCTTGCATCAGCCTTACATCGGCTTGACGCAAGCCACCATGGTGCAGCCATCATGATTGGATCTGGATTCAGCCGTAGCGCAGCTCGCCATGTTGGTGGTCAGAAAAAGATGCGCCTTTGGGACGAGTTCACCAAAAGCCTGGCACGAGAACTCAACGCCAACGAACAGGACCTAAGCTTTGCTGACCCGCTACGTGTGGCCGAAGAATATCGGGCGTACTTTGGCCAAGCTGCACTGAACGACCGTATCCGTTTTGAAATCGAAAATGAGGCCTGGCGTACCGGACCTTTATATCGGTCCCTCCTCGGGCTCCCCTGGTCGGAAGTCCTGACAACCAATTGGGACACCTTGCTTGAACAGGCGGCGACCGAGATCCACAGTCCCTACTACACCCCGGTAACCAAAGCGTCCGACTTGGCCTGGGCACAATCACCGCGCATTGTGAAGCTTCACGGCACCATTGGCGTCACCGAAACGTTCATAGCCGCGCAGGAAGACTATCGTACCTACCCAGAGCGATTTGCCCCTTTCGTCAATCTGGCGCGACAGGTGTTCATTGAAAACGAGCTCTGCCTATTGGGGTTCTCAGGCGACGACCCAAATTTCCTCCAATGGGCCGGCTGGGTTCGCGACCATCTGGCGAACCATGCGCGAAAGATATATCTCGTCGGCGCTTTGAACCTGTCCGCAGCACGCCGCAAGCAGCTCGAATCGATCAATGTTGCGCCCGTCGATCTTTGGCAAGCGGTCGCACATATCAGCGATTCGGATCTGCGGCATGAAACGGCGATCGGGTTGTTCCTGCAGGCAATGATGGACGAAGAAAAGTCCCAGCCAAAACCACACGAGTGGCAGCCAACAAGTTTGGCCAGCAACTCAGTCAACATTGAAGACCACACCCGAGCTCTTAATGACCCAGAGTATGGCGCGAGCCTGCTTGCCGGACAGCTAGAGACCTTGCGGCGAAATCGTGAGTCGTATCCAGGCTGGGTGGTATGCCCTCCAATGCTGCGATGGGGCTTGTCGGGCCAAGTGAACACGCCCTTTCCCAATCCAAAGAATTTAGCGGCCCTCGCCCCTGAAGATCGTGCGAGACTGCTTTATGAGATCGCCTGGCGGCACGGTATCACATTTGAATACATCAGCCCTTGGCTCTCAGACGCACTCTTTGCTGTGGCTAGACTCGATCAGCCATGCGCACTTAGTAAACGTCACCAGTTGGAAATTGCTGTGGTGCTGCTCAATAACACCCGCTGGCTTCAGGCCGACAACGACGACGGGCAGCAAGTCATCGAAGAACGTATCGGTGCCTTGATTGGCATGCTGGAGAAGGACGCTTCATATCTGCCCGATTGTGCAGCCGAAGTAGCCCACTACCGCGCACTCGTAGCACGGGACCGGCTGGACTATGACGGACTGACGGCTGCAGTAGGTAGTATTGTTGGCGAAGATCTTATCTGGAAGCTACGGAAAGCGGCCTTGCTCATGGAACTGGGCCGATCCGAGGAAGCAACCCAATTACTCGCACAGGCGTATGGGGAGTTGCGCGAAAACCATCGCCGGGACCGCCAATCGATTCCCATTATGTCGCGGTTGATCTGGGCGCATTGGCTCCTTCTGGCTGTCCAACGGGCCAATTTCAGCCAGACGACCGAAGAATTGCCGACGTTTGCCGAAAGCAACTATCGAAAATGGAAATGCGACCCATGGTCCTGGGTGGACGACCTTCGACAGAAGATTAGTGAGCGCCGGGAAAAGTATCTCGAACGTCAAAGCCGCATCGAACCGCAGTTTGGACAAGGTCATTATCGTGATCGTTCCAATGACCTTTCGTTCGAAAATGGCATATCGGTCTTCTTGCTGTTCGATGGGTTGAGCAGAACCATCGGTATTCCTTTGCGTTTAGGCAGCACTATCGGTGTCAACCTGCTGGCCGGTGCTGCCGAGAAGCTTGTGCTTTCTGGTGGGACTGGTGTTGATCTATGGGATCGCACGTTGGCAATCCGCTCTGCCAATAGAGAGGACTCAGAGGCGATCAAGAGTGTCTTCTCGCGCATTGGCGTGGCCTGCGCAAGTCAATCTGTCGTGGACGTCTTGGTTCCAAGAGTCCTGTCGGCTGTAAGGTACTGGTGGCGTGAGCGAACTCAGGGTACCGAGGACCGCCAGATGGACACCCTATCCAGGCTTCGCGTATTTTTGGAGGTCTTGGCTCGGCTGGCCGTTCGCGTGTCTCCAGCGCAGGCCAAGGAAATATTCTCGCTGGCCACATCGTTTGGGAAGCAGCCTGAGCTACGGCATTTTTGGTTATTTGAAGTCCTCGGCGACCTTCTAACCCACTCGCTCAAGAGCATCCCGAAATCAGAGCAAGGGGATTTGCTCCCGACCGCGTTGGAATTTTCGCTTCCACGCGAAATTATGGGTGACGACGATCATCGCTGGCCGAATCCGGTGATTGATCACCCCTATGACCGAGGTGCGTACCCTACCATTGACGCGCGTATCGCGCATCTGATAGCAGCTGTGGCGTCCAGCAACGGCGAGTCAAAGCGCGCTCCATTGCTTCGGCTCCTGCCCCTCGCCGCCAAAGATGACTTTTTCACTCAGCAGGAGCGCGAAAGTTTGGCCGCTGCAGTATGGGGCGAGTCCCCTGAGTATCAGGTCTTGCCTGAGACAGGCTTGCTTCCCCACGCACTCCTACTGTTGCCTGTGATGGATGTAGGACGGGCCGACGCGCTTGTTCGGGCGCATCTGTATGACCATGGCGCTGACATTTTGGAGAACACGCAAAAGGAATTGCGTCGTTACCCGTCGCCAGAAATACAACGGGCTATTTCGATCTATGAAGGCATAGCGAATGCTGCCGCCAATGAAATGACACACCTGTTTCCGCAGGCAGAGCAGGCGCGCGGGCTTTTTGACCGCCTGACCCTATGGCGACCGCCTGCAGAAAAGACAGACCCCTTCGACTTTGCAAGAAGTTCCAGAAAACAGCTCGCGGAAAGCATCGGCCGCGCACTCTCTTTCGCGATTGTGCCGGCTTTGGCAGACGACGCGAAGACCGTTTTCCGCTTGGGCAAGCTGGAGGCATTCTATTCGGGGGTCGAGGGAGCTCGAACAGCGCTACCGGCCTTCGTCTATTTTTCTCGTGTGAATGAGGAATCAGCTAAGGCCATCGCGAAAATCATCCAGGCAGCCCTGCGAAGTCGTGACTCAACTCAGGTTAGCTATTCGGCGATTGCGTTACGAAAATGGATGGACTTGCCAGAGTCAGAGCTGTCGGCCGAGTTCAAGAATCTCACCTCAATGGTGATTGCCATCATCGAATCCAGTCGCACTATTGGATTGCAGTACCTCATCTGGCTTGCGGGACAGCTACTCAATGGGAAACGGCTGTCCGAAGAGCAGTGCAGGATACTTGTCGATGTTGTGCCGGGTATTTTTGAAGCCTTCGAATACACCAAGATTGATCCAAAAAGTCCCGATGCGGTCAGCGCATCAACCATCAGGGCAGAATGTGTAAAGTTGGCGCAAAGTTTACAGCAGCAATTCCCGAAAGAACCAGGATTGATGGAACTGGTCACCGAGTCTCAAGCAGATCCTCTTCCTGAGGTGCGGTTTGCGGTGAATTCAGGCCAATGAATCGGCTAAGTGGTTAAGGAAGGCCGCTACCGCGGGAGCCGCCAGCGTGCCGGGATGGCGTTTGTCATGGAGATATATGAACTAGCTGATCCAGTACTGGTGGGAAGCAGACCGGGTATCTGAAGACACACGTTAGCCATCGATCACCTCATGCGCCCATGCCTTATTCTTGCGCCGGGAAAAATGCAGCGGCGCCGAGAAGAGTTTGGCGAGCGGCTTGGTAACCTCGATTATGCGAGCAGATTTCATGGATCTTGAGTTGAGAGAGAACGTCTTGACATAGAACGAGGTCCAGAACGCAACGGCATGGTCAAACCGAATATCCGTAGAGGGCGCAGCGATGGAGATTACGTCCTTGTTCTTGCTGCCGACCAACTCAGCGAACCTTTTATTGCCCGCACTGCACGCCGAAATGAATAAGCGACGATCCCTGAGCTTATTCTCGAATATTTTGGCGAAATCTTGATAGCTTACTGAGTCAAGAGTTGTCTCCAGCGAGGTGTCTCCCCCATGACATGAAATGTGGAGATACCGGTATCCCGATGCCTCAAACTTCTTGGCGATATACTCTAGCTCCTTCTTTGTGCGGATGTAGTAATAGAGGGGATTCTTGCCGCACATTTTCAGAACAGAAGCAAGCACTGCGCCCTCGCGCCGCTCCTTCGCTTCATCAATGAGCGCCAACGACTCGATGATGAAAACTTGCGCGACTGTGTCTATCTTGCCATTTTTAGGGGTCGGCTTTTGCGGCTCAAAAAGGTCTGTAAGGCTCATGGTTCCTCGATGGCTGACGTTTAAATTCTACCGGTGCGCATTTCACTGATCGTGGGCACGCCCGAAAAGTGTAGGTTCTGGTCGTCACCATTTTAGGCACGACGTGTGGTATTCGTGCTGGTGCCACTATTATCTATCATGCCACCAGCCCCTCAGCCTGTTCAATGACCAGTTGCACCGCCCCTTCCTGCATGTCGGGCGGATATCCATGTTTCCGCAAGACCCGTTTCACCATACGCCGCAGATGCGCCCGCGCCTGTTCGCGGATGGACCAGTCGATGCGGGTGTTCCGGCGCACGGTATCGGCCACTTCCCTGGCGATCAGTTTCAGGGCATCGTCGCCCATGGCCTGCACGGCGGAATCGTTGGTCGCCAGGGCGTCGTAAAAGGCCGCCTCGTCCTTGCTCAAGCCCAGTTCCGCATGGCGTTGATCCAGCGCCTGCAAGGCTTTGGCCAGTTCGATGAGTTCCTGCATCACCTCGACCGTATCCACCGACCGGTTGTGGTACTTGCGCAGGGCTTCATCCAGCTTTTCCGAGAAGGCTTTGCTCTGGATCAGGTTGCCTTTGCCGTCCTTGCGCACCTTGTCCTGCAACAGGCGGCGCAGCATTTCCAGCGCCAGATTCTTTTCGGGCATGGCCTCGATCTGGTGGATGAATTCATCGGAAAGCAGGGATATTTCGCTTTTGGGCAGCCCCGCCACCGCATACAGGTCCACTACGCCTTCCGGGGCGATGGACTGGTCGATCAACTGGCGGATGGCGTATTCCTGTTCATCCACCAGGGATTCCGCGTCGCCGGTCTTGTCCAGGGTGTTGCGGACACTCAGGAAGAAAACGATCTCGGTCCGGCAGCGTTCCACCACATCATCGCCCGCCGCCAGGGTCGCCGCCTTTCTAAGGCCGGACGTGGCATTGCGGAAACGGCGTTTGATGCCTTCTTCCGTAAGCTCCTGGGACAGGATGAACTCGGTACCCTTGCGCAGGGCGGCCACCTTTTCCGATCCGTCGCCGGCCAGATAGTCCTGATAGTCGCAGCCATGGAACATACTGCGGCAGATGTCGAGCTTTTCCAGCAGCACCTGGATGGCGGCCTCGACGGTTTCGGCGGGGTTTCCCTTGCCACCGGACCGGGTGTAGGTGGCGATGGCGTTTTTCAGATCTTGAGCGATGCCGATGTAGTCCACCACCAGTCCGCCGGACTTGTTGGTGAATACCCGGTTGACCCGGGCGATGGCCTGCATGAGGCTGTGCCCGCGCATGGGCTTGTCCACATAGAGGGTGTTGAGCGCCGGGGCGTCGAAGCCGGTCAGCCACATGTCCCGCACGATGACGATTTCCAGGGGTTGCACCCCGGCAGGGGGATCATCGGGGTCTTTGAGACGGTCGGCAATGGCTTCATTGCCCGCCTTGCTGCGAATATGCGGCCTCCATTCGATGGGATCGCTGGCGGAACCGGTCATGACCACCTTGATCCGGCCTTGGGTGTCGTCTTCACCGTGCCAGTCGGGATGGATACGGACGATGGCATCATAGAGTTCCACGGCGATGCGGCGGCTCATGGCGACGATCATGGCCTTGCCGGACAGGATGCGCTTGCGCTTTTCCCAATGGTCCAGCAGATCGGCGGCAATCTGCTCCACCCGCTTGGGGGCGCCGACCAGGGCTTCCAGTTGCGCCCAGCGGGTTTTGAGGCGCTCCTTGTTTTCCTGCTCGTCGTCTTCGGTGATTTCCTCGAAGGTGCTGTCGATGAGGGGCCGCTGGTCTTCCGGCAGGTTCAACCGCACCAGACGACTTTCGTAATAAATCGGGACGGTGGCCCCATCTTCCACGGCCCGCTGGATGTCGTAGATGTCGATGTAGTCCCCGAAGACCACACGGGTATCCCGGTCGTTCAGTTCCAGGGGGGTGCCCGTGAAGGCGACAAAGGTGGCGTTGGGCAGCGCCGCCCGCAGATTGGCGGCGTAACCGTCCAGAATCTCGTACTGACTGCGCTGGGCCTCATCCACCATGACGATGATGTTCCGGCGGTCGGACAGGACCGGATGTTTGCCTTTGGGTTCGTCGCGGTCTTTCTGGAATTTCTGGATGGTACTGAAGAGGACACCGCCGGAAGCCCTCTGCAGCAGTTCCCGCAAATCACTGACGCTGTCGGCCTGCTGCGGATCTTGCCGCAGAAGCTGCTTGCCCGCCGCAAAGGTGTCGAACAACTGGGTGTCCAGGTTATTGCGGTCGGTGAGCATGACGATGGTGGGGTTTTCCAGCGCCGGGTGCTGGATGAGCATGCCCGCGAAGAACAGCATGATGAGACTCTTGCCGGACCCCTGGGTGTGCCAGACCACCCCGCCCCGGCGGTCGCCGCCGATACCCGCCGCCGCGAGCGTGGTCAGCAGGGCCTTCTGGGCGGCATGGAACTGATGATAGGCGGCGAGCTTTTTGAGGGTTTGGCGGCCATGGTCTTCAAACACGATGAAGTAGCGCAGCAGGTCCAGAAAACGGCGGGGCGCAAAGATGCCGTGAATCAGAAAGCGCAGGGGGTCATCCCCCCGGTCCATGAGTTCCTGCCCGTCGATGGTCTTCCAGGGCAGGAAGCGTTCGTAAGGGGCGCCCAGGCAGCCCACGGCGGCTTTGAGGCCATCGCTGATGGCCAGCACGGCGTTGTAGGCCATGAGGTTGGGGATGTCGGCCTGATAGGTCTGCAACTGATTCCATGCCTTGCGAATGGTGGCGTTGGCGTCTGCCATGTTTTTCAGTTCAAAGAGGCCCAGCGGCAGGCCATTCACGAAGACCACCAAGTCAGCCCGGCGATTCACCCGGTCATGGATGACGGTGTACTGGTTCACGACCAGAAAATCGTTCTGTTCGGGGTGCTCATAGTCCATCAGGCGGACAATGCTGCCGCGTTCTTCGCCGTCCACCATGAAGGCTACCCGCACCCCTTCCACGAGCATTTGCTGAAAGAGGCTGTTCTCGGTCATGAGTCCACCCACGGCGATGGCCTGCACATGACGCAGGGCTTCTTCGCGGATGTCTTTGGGGGCTTCGGGATTCAGGCGATGGATAGCATGTTGCAGGCGTTCCAGTAGCAGGGTATCGCCGTAGTCCTTGCGTTCGGGATGGTCGCTGTCGGGACTGATGTCGGGGCCAAAGGCGTAGGTGTAGCCCAGCTCTTTGAACAGGGCGATGGCGTGGTGTTCAATGGTGGATTCGTTGAGGGGGGTCATTTCATGGAATCCCTATATTGCAACAACGTTGAAACCAGCTGGAAAGAGGACAGGTTTATAGGGCACTGTTTAGCATTTGGCTCATCCCTATGAGCAAAACTGTGTCTAAAATCTACTATTTCTTGTAATATTGCGGTTATATCTATGTTTTGGCCAAGATGTTCGCGAACAAACCTACAGGCCACTTCGTCGTTAATAAATTTTGTTTTTGTTGTGCTAATACTTTGGACAAACTCGCTATTATCAGTTGATTTAGGAAACAGATCATGTAAAAGCTGTTCCAGCGATCTAATGCAAAGAAAAACTGACACTTCTGCAAAATATGGATCAACCCATCCTTGAATCAATGCACGCCTTGCTACTCTGAACGATTTTTGTGCCCGATCACTTACCCGGCCATTTGGTAATTTTCTAACAAAACTTACAAGGTCATCAAGCTGCGTGAATGAAATATCACTACCGTCGATAAGATGCATATTAAAAGGATTATTTTCTGGCTTAGATTTATCTATGAAGCTAAAATTTTTAGATTCTTCCTTTACATCGTCAATTGTTGAGTCTCTCATCCAAGCTAAAAATAAGCCAGATATGAAAACCACAGTCAAAAGAGAATATTTTTTGTCTAAAAGAAAAGTTATCAAATCATGCGCAGCCCCTTCTAGGTGGTTTTGAGCAGTTTTAGATGGCAAAACTTGACTGATAACCAGTGCAGGAATATATGGACCGATCTTCTGAGCTATCGAAAGCACATCCTTTTTCATGCTATTTTTAACACTCTTCATAGGTAAGCCTCATCGTTTTCGATGATATGCTCGTCTAATACGCGGATTTCGCCAGATATAAGTTTAGGTAGAAGTGTGTCGCGAGTTTTGCTGAGATAATTTTGAAATTTTGATATATGCTTGGTTTCTTTCCAGAAGATGGTGCCTAATAGCTCATAATGATCTAAAATATTGCGGGGTGGCAAAACAATTTGAAGATTTGATATTTCACTTTTAGAAAATCCTGCCTGAACAGCCTTTGAGCTTGCGCCCTGTAAATAATCGTAAAATGAATTTGATGATACCACTTGGAAAGCAAATTCACTTCCTATTGATTTTGGCTCTAGCTTCATTAAAGCAACATTATATGCACCAGATAACCCCCTACATACACGCCCTAGAGAATCCTTCTGTTTGTCACCAGAAGCTGAACCATAACGCCCAATTAGAATGTCATCTTCAGTAACGCACTTAAGACGCGAAGAATTTTTAACATACGTCATGTGTGAATCAGTAGAAAAATCGCGAATTTGTAATAGCCTTACGTAACCCTCAAGCGGTTCGTCTACAAATGTTGACGCTGGCGGTTGAGCACCCCCCTTGAGATCACAAACATCAAGAAAAGATGAAATCACCCACCCATCAGGAATTTCCCCCAATTCCGAGTCCACCAGCCTATCCGGGAACAGGTCCAGAATCTCGGGCGTGAGCTTCAGCCGCTTGCAGATGCTTTCCGGGGATTCCCCGGCCATCTTGGCGCGTACAGGGTCGAAGTCCACGAACCACGACTGGAAGATGGCCTGTGCCATGGCTTCCAGGGTCTTCGCCGTCTTACGGTTGTTCTCGATCTTGTCGTCCAGGGTGCCCAGGATGTGGGCGATGCGGCGTTGCTCATTTTTGTTATTGGGCACACACAATGGTGCCTTTGTCATGGTCGACGCACTGGCATTTGGTTGAGCCGACTTGTCGCCGAGAACCGCGCGAATAAAAGTCCAGAAGTTGTCTGACCTTAGATAGTAGGAAAGAAAGCGCGAATCGAAGTTAGGCTTCGATTGCAACCGAACCAAATAAGACGCAAACACGGCAGACGGTGGTTTCTTCACATAAGCGCTTGCACCTGTCGATGCACCAGTTCGGGCTAACACGATATCCCCATCATGAAGCCTGTACTTAGCAAGCGTTGCTTCGTCCGCGTCAACGTGCGGTACTGTGTTCCAGTCAATGTGCCCTGAAACAATATCCGTAATCCGAAGAAAATATGGCCCATTTTGGTGATCTGCCGCTGATGCTGTGAGTCCATAGTCAATCGAACTACATGCATCTGCTAGTGTGCACTTGAGCCACTCACCCCCCATACACAAGCCTCCTCAGATTGGCCTCGGTCGCGGATGAATCTCGTACCACAAGCTTGCCTTGTCGCAATGCTGCGAGTAATCCCTCTGTCAGGACGCCGCTCTCTTGATGAAAGCGTTTCCCGAAGAAGCATTTGTTTTCGTTATTTGCCAAAGCTACACCACCTTCACATGCGACACATCCCTTGCCGAGACAGGTCGGATTTCATTCTCTGTCAAGGTCAGCACCCCCAGAGGGTCACCGGTCAGTGTGACAAACTCGACCTCAAAGGCTTTGCCGCCCTCATGTATGAACACCACGGACCCTACATCGCCTTTCACCAGCCCTTCATCGGGGTAGTCTTTCACCAGAATGACGGTATCCATTTCCTGAATCATGACATTACCTGACGAGATATTGCTTGATTGGCTTTCATTCAGGCGTCTGCGATTTTCCCAGGGCATCAATAGCGTCCTGTATTTTAATACTTGCACGGTCGATAATATCCAGCAATCCTTCATCCTCTCTAAACATTGCCAATTCCTCTGTATTGAGCATTATACTCAGGTGGTTTAGTCGCTCTCTTAGAGCCTCTATTGTCATATCGTTTGTATCTTCGAGAGCGATCAGGCAATCAATTAATTCGCCCCTGTTGGTAATTTTGTTTTCTTTACAGCATTCTGATAGTGATCCATTCATGTGCGTATCCTCATGTGTGAATTGTTGCACAAGCTACAGTTCATACCCCAACACCCGAAAATTCTTCCGCATCTCCTCTTCCAGCCGCCGTCCTTCCGCCAACTGCGCGGACAGTTCCTGGGTCAGCCGGTCCATCTTCTCTTCAAAGGGTTCCCCGTCATCCTCCTTGGCGGCAGCCCCCACATAGCGCCCCGGCGTCAGGACGTGACCGTTCTTGCGGATTTCATCGAGGCTGGCCGCCTTGCAGAAGCCGGGAACGTCTTCGTATTCCCCGTCCCCGTCACCCCGCCAGTTATGGTACGTATCGGCGATCTTCTGGATGTCCTCGTCGGACAGTTCCCGATGGGTGCGGTCGGCCATGAAGCCCAGGTTGCGGGCGTCGATGAACAGCACTTCGCCGTTGCGCTCAAAGAGTTCCTTGCCGCTCATGCCGCGCCCGTCATCCCGGTTCTTCGCCAGGAACCAGAGACAGACCGGAATCTGGGTGCTGTAGAAAAGCTGGCCGGGTAAGGCGACCATGCAGTCCACCAGATCCGCTTCGATGAGATTCTTGCGGATTTCACCCTCGCCGCTGGTGTTGGACGACATGGACCCGTTCGCCAGCACGAAACCCGCAATGCCGTAGGGGGCCAGGTGGTGGACCATGTGCTGCACCCAGGCGAAGTTGGCGTTGCCCGCAGGCGGTGCGCCGTACTGCCAGCGTTTGTCGTCCCGCAACAGGTCGCCGCCCCAATCGGATATGTTGAATGGGGGATTGGCGAGGATGTAATCGGCCCGCAGGTCGGGATGCAGGTCTTTGTGAAAGGTGTCCGCCGCTTCCGGTCCCAGATCCGCCTCGATGCCGCGAATGGCCAGATTCATGAGGGCCAGCTTCCAGGTGTTGGGGTTGGATTCCTCGCCATAGACGCTGATGTCGCCCACCTTGCCGCCGTGGGCCTCGATGAACCTTTCGCTTTGTACGAACATGCCGCCGGACCCGCAACAGGGGTCATAGATGCGACCCTTGTATGGGGCCAGCATGGTGACCAGCACGCGCACTACGGAAGCCGGGGTGTAGAACTCACCGCCGCGCTTGCCTTCGGCGCTGGCAAAGCGCCCCAGGAAGT
>JAJYPA010000219.1 GCA_021795795.1 Pseudomonadota bacterium
GAGTGCCTGGGTGTTGCCGGCTTCGGGAACGATCCGCGCGTACTGGTTTTCCACCGCACAGCGCCGCTCGGCCAGTTGTTTCAGCAGCATCCACAGGGACTGCAGGATGTCCAAAGGCTCGAATCCTGCGATCACCACGGGTTTGTGGTAATGCCCGGCGATAAAGTGATAGGGATGGGTACCGATCACCATACTGACATGGCCCGGACCCAGGAAGCCATCCAGCTCCATATCGGAGGAGTCCAGAATGGCCTTGATGGTGGGTAACGTCGTGATGTGATTGCAGAATACTGAAAAATTGGAAACATGCTGGTGTCCTGCGGCGAGAATGGTCAGCGCCGTCGCCGGCATGGTCGTTTCAAAACCGAGGCCAAAAAACACCACTTCCCGATCCGGGTTATCTCTGGCTATGCCCAGCGCATCCAGCGGCGAATAGACCATCCGTACATCAGCGCCTGCGGCCTTGGCCTGCAGCAGACTCTTGCGCGAGCCGGGAACCCGCATGGCGTCCCCAAAGGTGGTGAATATCACCTCCGGCCGCTCGGCAATGGTCACACAATCATCCACCCGGCCCATGGGCAGCACGCAGACCGGGCAGCCCGGCCCATGCACCAGTTCCACGGAGCGCGGCAGCATCTGCTCGATACCGTACTTGAAAATGGTATGGGTGTGGCCACCGCAAAACTCCATGAGTTGTAACGGCCGGTCTGCGGTGGCCGGGATCCGCGTCGCCAGCCTTTGAATATCCTTGACCAGATAGCGGGCCTTTTCGGGATCCCGGAACTCATCCACGTAACGCATCTTCGGTTACCTCCGCCCGCAAGTCTCCCCGCCGGTCTGCCAGGATGGTATGCACCAGGTCCCAGAGTATGTGAAAGGTCGTAACATGGCATTCCTGGATGCGATGAATGCTGTCCGCCGCCACCACCAAAAGGTGGTCCACTAGGCCGCTGGCCTGCATCTCACCTCCCTGCATGCCGGCAAGGCCGAAGGTCACCATGCCCGTTTCCCGGGCCTTGCGGTAGGCGGCCATGAGATTGGCGGAGTTGCCACTGGTCGAAAAGCCGAACAACGCATCCCCCGGTCTTGCCAAGGCCGTCAGTTGCCGTAAAAACACATGCTGAAAACCCACGTCATTGCCGACAGCGGTAAGCATGGACCGATCACTCACCAGACTGTGCGCCGCCAGTGCCGGGCGGCCGGTGGCAATGGGATGCATGAACTCCACCGCCAGGTGGTCCGCATCGCAGGAGGATCCGCCGTTACCCATGGTGTAGAGCATGCCGCCTCTCTGATAAACCGCCGCCAGGGCCGCTGCCATGGAAACCAGTGCCTCCGCGTGTACCGCAAAAAATTGCGCCTTGACATTCCGGCTTTCGGCTGATTTCTGCCGCACCGACTCCAGCAGCGCCGCCTTTTCCCGCTGCGGATTTTTACCCTGCCCGTGCAGAAAAGGATAGAGCTCCTGCAGAGGATCCATAGTTGCACCTCCCGGGGCGATTACGCCATGGGACCCGTTCGCCCGGACTCCCGCATACGATCCATTTCCAGTTGAGCTTCGCCCAGTTGCGTCAGCACGTCCAGCGTCAGGGCCGCCTCCTCTTCACTGATACGACTCATGGCAAAGCCCACATGCACCAGTACCCAGTCACCGACGCAGGACTCCGCGGGGTGCTCCGTATCAGCAATGCAGGCGATATTGACCTCCCGCCGTACCCCGTTGATTTCCACCTCCGCCCGTCGTTCCCGCGCGCTGATGATTTTCGTAATCTGTCCCGGGATCCCTAAACACATGACTCATGCCCTCCTGCAAAATGATGCTGACCAGCGATGATTTGAGCGGCCCCAACCACGACCTGTCCGAAAGCCAGGCCGCCGTCATTGGCAGGGATCAGATGCGGAACCAGAACCTCCAGCCCCTGGGATTCCAAAACCTCCCGGGTCGCCCGCAGCAAGGTCAGATTCTGAAAAACACCCCCGGATAAAGCGACGGTGGAGGTCCAAGGCGTAGCGCCCAGGGCCTTTCTGAGCAATTGTGCCAAACCGGCGGCGAAGCCTTTGTGGAAGCGCGCGGCAACCGTCGCCACCGGAACCCCGCCCTGGAGGTCGCCCAGCAGCGGCTGCCACAGGGTCCGCGAATCCATTTGAATGAAGCCCTTTTCGCTTTCGACGATGCCGAAAGGATAACCCGGCTCAGAGGCATCCCCCATGATATACAGATCGACGCAAGCCTCCAGCAGCATGGCCGCCTGCCCTTCATAACTCATCCGGTCCATGCACAAGCCACAGACCGCACTGACGGCGTCAAAAAGCCGCCCGGCGGAACTGCAAAGCGGCACACCGACATTTCTATCCAGCATGTGCAGCAACTGCGCTACCGGCTTTTCGGACAGGTACTGCACGATGGCCAGATCAGCGAATTGTTGGCGTGCCACGGACCAGCCGAAGGTATCCGCAAGCTGCACAAAGGCATTACGCCACGGTTCGCGCATCGCGAGGCCACCTCCCGGCAGGGCGGAGGGCCGCAACCCGCCCAGGTGACGGATTTCGCGGTAATGCACCTGCAAACACTCACAACCCCAAAAAGCGCCCCCATCGCCCAGACCCATGCCATCCAGAGCCAAGGCGATGACCGGCGGATGCTCCAACGGCAGGCCGTGTTCCGCCATGACCGCAGCAATATGGGCGTGGTGGTGCTGCACGGAAATCAGGGGGAGATCGCCTTCCTCCGCCATCTCTACCCCCCACTTGCGCGACAGATATTCGGGATGGCGATCCACCACGACGGCCTCGGGCACATGCTGGAAGAGGCGGGCGTAGAGGGCCAGATTCCGGACAGTGTCGTCCCAGACCGCTGCCTGTTCGAGATCGCCCATGTGCTGGGAAAGGATGGCCTGTCCGTCCTTGATCAGACAGAAAGTGTTCTTGAGCTCCCCACCTAGCGCCAGCAGGTCCGGTGACGCCCCGAAACCTGCGGGCAGTGGCAACGATTCCGGTGCATAGCCCCGCCCCCGGCGCAGGATCATGGCCTCATTCCCCGCCATCTGCACCACGGAATCATCGACGCGATTGATGATGGCCCGGTCATGGGTCAGCATCCAGTCGGTCACTCCCCCCAGGGTCCGAATGGCGGCCGTGTCGTCAATAACCTGCGGCGCATCCGAGAGATTACCGCTCGTCAGCACAATTGGCCGGTCCATCCGGCGCAGCAGGAGATGATGCAGGGGGGTATAAGGCAGCATAAAACCAAGTCGGCGCGTCCCTGGAGCAATACCGGCTGCCAGGGAATCGTTTTCCAGGCGGTTCAGCAGCACGATGGGCGCCCGATGGGATTGCAGCAACTTCTCCTCTGCGCGGCTCACTTGCGCATAGCGACGCAGGACATCCAGATCCCTGGCCATCAACGCCAGGGGCTTATGGGGACGGTGTTTGCGCAGGCGCAAGGCGGACACCGCGCTTTCATTTGTCGCATCGCAGGCAAGATGGAAACCGCCCAGCCCCTTGATGAGCACGATCTCCCCGCGCTTGAGGAGGTTGGTCGCCGCGTCCACCGCGTCCAGTTGGGTATATCGATCGGCACTGACCGCGTGGCCATCCAGCCGGACGAGCCGGGCCTTCGGGCCGCAGGCATGGCAGGCCACCGGTTGCGCGTGGAAGCGCCGGTCTTCCGGATTTCCGTATTCCGCACGGCAATCCCTGCAGAGCGGAAAGGCGTCCATGGAGGTATGGGCGCGATCGTAGGGGATGTCTTCGAGGATCGAAAAACGCGGACCACAGTGCGTGCAATTGGTGAAAGGGTAGCGATAACGCCGGTTGAATGGGTCAAAAATCTCCTGCAGGCAGGCGGGACAGGTGGCGGCGTCGGGCACCACTCCCGTATGTACGTGCCCGAACCGGCTGGCGCTGATCCCGAAAAGTCCCTCAGGAGGATCTTCGCGCAAATATCCGCGGACCACCTCGTCGATACGCGCAAGGGGGGGGCGTTCGTCGCGCAGGCGGTTCAGAAATCGATCCCGCTCTGTTGCAGGCCCCCAGATCCGGATCAACACCCCTTCCCCATCGTTGCACACATCGCCGGACAATCCGCAGTCGCGGGCGATGCGCCAGACCGCAGGGCGGAACCCAACGCCCTGAACCAGGCCGCGCACCCGGACTTCCTCGCCCGGGGCGGCGACCTGATCCGTCGGGGAATTCATAACCGTCTGTCCCAAAGCAGCACGCGATTGTTACCCGAGTCGGCAATGATCATGGTCCTTCCTGCAGCAGAAAGCCCATAGGGCCAGCACAAGGTATTGCGCCCCACCACGCCCCAGCGATTATCCCCCTTGTGCTGGAAACCACCCTGACCGGCGAGGGTGCGTGCCGGAGCGCCCGTCAACAGATCGTCCGCCTGCCAGCCCAGCAGCCGGCTGTTGGCCGTATCCGCCACGATCAGCCAGTTTTCCGTGGCGGTGACGCCATAGGGCATATTGAAGCAGGCCGCATTGGGGAAGTAATTACCCCGATTGTGGGCGTTCTCAATAAAGTCCTGCTGTCCGAGGACCATATCGGCCGCCTGACCATTTTGCTGCGGCGTACCACGCCAGAGCAGCACCCGGTTATTACCCGCATCCCCCATGATCAGCCAATCCCCGAAACGGGTTACCGCATGAGGCCAGCGCATGCTCATGGTGTCGGGTTCGTGGCCCCCATTCTCGTCCCGGCAATGGGAATCCACCTGGCCTAAGACACCGTCTGCGGGTTGACCTTTTTCCGTGGGAATACCCTGCCACCAGAGGACGCGGCGGTTGCCCGAATCCGCGACATAGAGCCGGGCACCATCCCAAAAGACCCCATAAGGCCAATAGAGGGTGGACGCAGAGGGTTGGGGGGCACCGCGATTGATTTCCGCCGACACAAAATCGGTTTGGCCGAGAACCAGATCCGCCGGGGTATGGCTTTCATGAGGTACTTCATACCAGATCAGCACCCGATGGTTCCAGACGTCCGCCACCGCCATTCCCTTACCAAGCGGACAGATCCCGGTGGGGACATTCAGTGATGCCGCACCGACGGGACCGTGGGCGTTGCGTCCCCCGTCCCGATCAAAATCCGGCTGACCAATGAGCCAGTTGGCGGGCTGGCCATCGGCTGCGGGTATCGCGGGCCATCCCAGCAGACGATGATGGCCGGTGTCCGCCACCCAAAGGGATCCGTCGGCCATGAGGTTGGCACCGCGCGGGCCGAAAAGCGTCTGCGCGGAAGGAACGACGGGTATGACGACCCCCCTGGGTTGCACCTGTTCCCCCAGGATAACCCTTGCCCCCGTTTCCACCAGCAACTGTTCTGAAGAAATGGCGGCCACCCGGAACCGGCCGGCGGCACTCAGGGGAAGGGTATATTCAGTCATGATCCTTCCTCACCTGAATCTCGCCGTTGATCACCCGCACCGCCCAAGGCTCCAGCTGGACCTCGGGTACCGTCAGACATTCCCCGCTCTCCAACGCAAACTGGAATCCGTGGTGTGGACAGGTCAGAACACCTGCCGGATCTACTTCCCCATCCTCAAGAGGCATGCCGAGATGGGCGCAAGCATTGCGGTAACAGTACACATCCCCATTCGGATCGCGCCAGAACAGCAAGGCGTCGGACAGTACCTCCCGGACGAGCAGCCCGTTTCGCGGCAGATCCTCCAGCCGCATGGTGGGCAGCCAGGCATGACGGCCGCCGATGGCGAAGGGACTGATACGCTGTTCGGACCCCTCCCCGGCCGGCACGGTGGCGGCGTACTGCCGCTCCACCGTTTCAATATGCTGTATTTCCGGACAGGCCTCGCGAATCGCCTTCTCCACTCCGTCCGACAAGGTCAGCGAGGAAGACGGGCAACCGTGACAAGACCCCAGCAGGCGCAAAATCACTGTATCGGGCGGACGCAGTTCGATCAGTTCCACATTGCCGCCATGCCCTTCCAGTCCCGGCCGCACGCTGTCCAGCGCGGCTTCGATACGTTCCTGCAGGGAGGGCCGGACCAGACCCAGCGTCCGCAACACCGCATAGACGTAAGGATCCGCCGCAGCTTCCCGTAAGCCGGTGGCACCCTGCGGAAAGGTCTGTACGGTACGGATGAGACGCCGCAGACATTCCTTATAAATCGCTTCCCAGCCCTCGCGCAACGCTAAAACGGTCCTTTGCTGCGTTTCATCCCATCCCTGCACGATTTTTTCGAGGCTGCCCAATCGGGCGATATCCTCCGTCAGGGTACCTGCTTCCCCGCGTTCAATCTCGTCCGGTACGGGTGACGTAGCCATGTCATGCGTACTTTAATTTCGCGAAAAGGATCGGCTGCAAACCACCACACAAGACGCCCGCAATCAAACAATTCACGAGATATGGCAAACCAATGAAATGTCCTGCGATAATGATCACAGCGGCTAGAATGATGTTAGCAGCCAGCAACATCAGGACCAGCCGCGTATCTTTGAAAAGCTTTCCCCGCAGGAACAACCCGGTCGAACTCCATACCATGTCCCACATAGCATCCCCCTATTATGGCAGGCTTTTTCAAGCCCATGCCAAGATAATCGTACCGACAATGATCCCAGGTATGACTGGCATCGCCGCATACATGCTTCCCATCATGGCCGCGAGTTTGTAATCGCCCAATGCTTTGCCACCGATAGCCATTCCCGTGACAGCACCAGACGCCACGCCGACCAAACCACCCAGCAAAATCCATAAAATAACGATTGCCTGTATATGCTGACCGTTGAATGCGTCCAGTGCTGACATAGGTTCTCTCCGATATTTTTACAGTTAATGTACAGACCCCTGTTCGCATACCAATGCCTGGGTTTCTTCCAGGGCCACGCGCACCAGTCCCGATTTTTCAAACTCTCCCGTTGCCGTGAAGATTTTGTCCGCTGCTTCATACAGCCTGACCGCCTCGCCCAGATTCCTGGTGTTGCCCAGTTCCGGATTTTCCGGGTCATCGGGCAGGTTCCGCAGCGCATTGGCCATATTGCTGATGGTATTTGCATATTCGCCCGGCCGCTCTTTGGGCGTTCGTACCCGCAACGCCTCTTGATAGGCTTCCAGGGCACGCAGATTATTTTCGACCGGATGCGCGCTGCTGCTGTACTGCAGGGCATTACCCAGGTTGTTCTGCAACATGGCGTACTCCGCCGGATGTGCATCGAGGGTGATGGCACGCAACGCGGATTCGTAGGACTGCACGGCCAGCACCTCGCGCATTTTGGAAGACTCATCACCCATGGTCATGGATAAATAGGCGGTGGCCAGATTGTTGTGGAGAATCGCGTATTCGCGCGGGAATTTGTCCGCAGTAAAAACCCGCAAGGCGCTGTGATACTTCCGCACGGCATCCGGGAACTGCGCCTTGCCTGCCACGGCAAGCCCCTGCAGGGCCAGCCCTTCATTCATTTCGGCTTCCGCAGCCTCTTCGGCATTGCCCAGGGCCTGCAAAACCGGCCGCGCGCTGCGCAGGCAATCGACCGCCTCTTCGAGCACACGAGTGTCGCCCGGCGTCGCCAGCAAGGCGGTCGCCTGTCCGGCCAGAAGTCGCGCACGCAGCAGGGCGTCTCCGCCCGGGCAAATCTGCAAACCTTCTTTATATAGCCGGTTGACCTGCGCGAGATCCTCCGGGCGGCGTTGCCGCCGTTGCAGACCCAGCGCTATCTCCATGAGCATTTCCGCACGTTCCCCCGCCGGAATGGCGTCATCCCGGGCGGTTCGCAAGGCGGCCTGATACTCCTTTTCTGCCAAACTTTCGGACATGAGAAACCCCCGGTCAAAACGCGATATGTAATGTTTATTTACAATTTCATTCTAGTGTGGGAAATGATGATGTCAATAATAATTACATGTATGATAAGTTACTTATCAAGCCATTCGGGGCAAAGTTGCGTCGTTTGCCAGGATCCCTGTTCGGGTATCCATGCAAAGGACAGCACGCCCTCAACGTTCTCCGCCAGTTCATGATCCCGCAGGAAGAGGCGGAGATCGACCACCCGGTCGCCGGCGAGGTTGCGCTGCTTCAGCAAAAAGCCGCCGATGGTACCAGGGTGCAAGGGGATCAAATGCAAACACGGCGATCGCCAGAGGACGGCAACCGCCAGGAGATCCACCATTGCATCGCGATATGCGGCTGCAGGGATAAAGAGATGCCCGTCTTTCAACAGGAGATTTACGACCATATCAGTCATGAGGTCGCTTCCACCTCGGCCAACGCCGCTTTCACCTGGGCCAATACCGCGGGGATCGCCCCCTCCACCGGGGGAGTGAGTCCATCGCCGAAACCAAAGTCGGTACCCTCCACCAGAAACACGGTCACCCGCTCAGGGAATTGCTCTCCGAACAGGCGTTTTCCGGCATAAAGTGCATGCTCCCAACGAAAATCATGCAAGGTGAGGGTAGGGGTATGGGGCAATTCCAGCTCGCTACCCGGCAACTTGAACACCGCCCCCGGATCGCTACCCGTCCGGCACGCATCCACAATGATGAGTTGCTGGCAATCACGGACCTTGAAAATCACATCCATGCCGGACGTGCCCGCATCATAGAGGGCGAGATCCCTGGGCAGGGGATCCAGCTCGCCGCGCAGTCGCTGAATAACAGAGATACCGACCCCGTCATCACGCCGGTACAAATTGCCGCAGCCCACCACCACGCGCATGACTAAATCCGCCACAACCGGCAGGACCAGTCGGGTTTGACCGGCAACTGCAATTCAGGAAGCGCGCAGAACTGCCGGTGCGAAAGGAAGTACATACAGGTTTCGCACGCTTCCTCAATACCCTCGGCTGCATAGGGATGCAAGGTGAATCCGGCGATCTCAACGCGTTTGGCGACCTCTTCCGCCAGTACATGCTGCAAACGCGCCAACACCGACTGTTGCATCTCCGGGTCGTAGGCACGCGGTTCCACTTCGCTACGCAGGCCGGCGTGCAGCAGTTTCTCCACCTGTGCCCGTAACGGCGCGTCCTCCGGGAATTCTTCCGTGGGTTGTATATTAGATGAGTCCATACCTAGATACGCCATAGACGGCACCACCAGTCCGGCTCTACAGGGACATCCAGTTCCGGCAGGTCACACCAGCGGCGGTGGTTGAGATAATACATACACTCCTGACAGCGCTGTTGATCTTCCCCCATGGGATAATCCGTAAAACCGCCGATCACCAGTTTTTTCTCCAGAACCGATCCCGCCTCTTCGCGGATACGCTGCAGCAATTGTGCGAATGCATTACTGTCTTCGGGAAATGGGGTGATCTCCGTCTCCAGCCCCGCTTTGAGCATGCTGGCGATTTGTGCCCGTAATACGTCCTCTCCATTTGCCATGTGATTCATGATGACCCTGCCTTTCCCAATTCAAGCGGCTGAATTTTTGCAGGGTCGGATACCGCGGCTTGATATCCGACCCTTTTTTGAACCCTGTGGCTCAGGCAGTACGGAAGCGCGCGAGCTCCTTGCCGGACTTAGCGTCATGGGCATGCACCGTGCAGACCAGACAGGAGTCAAACGAACGGGCCACATGCCCGACCTCCACCGGATCCGCCGGATTCGCGATGGGCGTGCCAACCAAAGCCTCTTCGATGGGACCACGACCACCCTGCGCATCATGGGGACCCACATTCCATGTGGTGGGCGCAATGATCTGGTAATTACTGATCTTGCCACCCTTCACCTCAATCCAGTGCGCCAGGGCCCCGCGCATGGCCTCCGTGGCACCCCACCCCTGCCCGTCCCGCTCCCTGGGCTTGATATAGAAGGGCTCATTCAGGCGGAACTCACGCAGACAGTGTTCGATCTGGCGATAAACCTTCACCGCCTCATGCATCCGTGCGAAATGCCGCAACCACAGACTGGGTCCCATTTTCTTGTAGACGTCCAGAATGAAGGGGTCGGAATGCTGCCAGGGTTCGCCCAGGTCGCCGCCGGCGATCAGTTGACGGGAGAGGGGGCCAGCCTCCAGCCGCCCCAACTGCTCATGGGCGACTTCCGTACACCAGGTATATGCTCCGTTGAAGTCCCGATCATTGGACTGCATCGGCTTGGTGGTCCGGTTGAAGGGATGGACGGGATTGTTTCCCTCATCGTACCAGCCGTGGGTCGTCGATTCACGGGTGAAGGACTGGTTCATCGGATGGAACTTGTCGGCCTTCGCGTCGTAAACACCGCCCTTCATGACGACCGACTGCTGCCTGGTGTCGATAGTCGGATGCTGATAGCGGTCCTCATGAGGAATATAGCCCCAGGAGACGTATTTACCCAACCCCGCGCCAAATTTCATCAGCCCGATGTCCTCGCTGATCCGATAATACATCCCCAGGTCGGAATTGGCGTGTTCCGGGCGTTCGTTCAGCCACGTCATGAAATCGTCATAGGACTTGATCTGCTCATAACGCTCCATCGAACACCCCAACCATACCGGCTCCAGCCAGTTGGTACGGAAGTACTCCAGTATGGACCAGGAACGTGTGACGTCGGACAGGGTAGGCGCACACATGACGCCGCCGGGAACCATGTAGCTGGAATGCGGCCACTGCCCACCGAAGAGCGCATAGATTTCTACGGGCTTGCCGGAAACCGTCACGCCGATTTCGTAATTGGCACCGGTAAACGGGGCGTAACGCCTGACCGCCTCATCGTAGAACTTACCGTGCCGGTAGTTCTCATTCACCATATCGATCATGAACAATCCATAATGATGACGCGGCATACTTTGCAGGCTTTCCACAAGCTGACCGATGTTTCTGGCCAGGATGGCGTTGCGCGGCACTTCCGCCTGCCAGGCCGTG
The DNA here is from genome assembly GCA_021795795.1 of Pseudomonadota bacterium. The sequence continues at coordinate 10,796 of JAJYPA010000219.1, forward strand.
TCTAGCGCCCAGGCGGCACAGGTCAGATGGGAGGCGCCGCAAATACCACAGGCACGCGGTGTCACCACCAGTCCCGCCTGCGGGTCCTTGTCCCTTAAAATGACCTCGAAGCCACGGAACAATTCAGCTTGCGTGTACGCTTCGACCACCACGCCGTCCCGAATATCCACGCGCACATCCAGATCCCCCTCAACCCGTCCGACCGGGCTGATATCCAGTGTCTGTACGGCTGTTGCCATGTCGATATCTCCTCAAATATGCAATAAACAGATATGGGTCGCCCGCCGCCTCAGACCACGAAGATGTCTTTTTCGGCCCAGGCCGGCGAAGCACTCTTGGCGGCTGCCGTAAGTTTGATATAGGCGGATTTGTCCACACCCTCGGGCAGCTCTTTCGGCACCCCCATCATGGTCTGGGTTTTGAACACACTGCCCGGTGCCAGATCGAAGAAGGGGAACTCCGGCTCGGTACAACCCAGACAGGGCATCCCCGCCCGCGTTTTGGAAGACTGCCGGTTCCACAAGATGCGGTTACAGGGCGAATGGGTCATCGGACCACGACAGCCCAGGTCATAGAAGAGGCAGCCTTTGCGCTGTCCGAATTCCGTGGCAGAAACCTTGTAGGCGAAGTGCATATTGCGGGTGCACCCCGTCTGGGTGAAGCTCTTGAAAAACGTCTTGGGACGCTGCAGGTCGTCCAGTTCCAGCTCTCCGGCGCGACCCGTCGCCACGGCGACCAGCACCTGGGTCACCCAATCCGGATGGGCAGGGCAACCGGGGATGTTGATGACAGGGAGGCCGGCCTTGCTCTTGAAATTCGCACCCAGGAAACCGCCATGCTGCTTCTTGAGGAACTGGAGTCCTTTGGAATCACTGGGGTTCGGGGCTGTCGCCGGGATCCCTCCCCATGTCGCGCAATCCCCCAGGGCCACCACAAACTGGGCGGCGGCCGTCAATTCCTTCACCCAATCTTTCATCGGGCGACCAGCAAAGCGATTCCAGGTACCCGTACCATTGGGGGCGTTGACTACGGTACCCTCGAAAACAAAGATATCCAGGGGAATTGCCCCAGAAACGCAGTCCCGCAGCAACTTCTGAACATTCTCCCCCATGTCCATCCCGAGGGAAGGCTGCCAGAGCACATTGATACCAAAATCCGTCACCAGGTCGCAGGCGCTCGGTTCCTCCGCATTGAGAAAAGACATGGTATTTCCAGAACAGGCTCCACCCTGGAGCCAAAGCATGTTCGCCATCGTCGTGACCTCCTCTAAAATGGTCATAATGGGTACCACGCAAAGCACCAAGCAGAAATGATGCCAAATAATTATCTAGTTAATAAACAAAATATTGGCGCAGAACAACCGGATAGGCTTGCGTCATTGCAAAGAAAGTTAATATACTTTATGCATACTTCCTTTTCACACAGGGATACACATGGGAGCAACCCATCGTGGGGTTCCAGCTATTTTGCTAGCCTTGACGGATGTGCAGGAAGCCCGCAACCTGAGCTGGGCGCTGTCCATGCAATATGAATGCATCACGGTGTCCAGTGGCGTCGAGG
>JAJYPA010000220.1 GCA_021795795.1 Pseudomonadota bacterium
CTTTTTCCATCAGGCCTTCCAGCAGCTCGGCGGCGAATTGCGCCCCCGCGAGCCGGGCCGCTACGAGATCACCCACGTCCCGGCCAATATCCGCGAACGGGATCGGCAGATCACCGGGCGGGATCGCCGGCACGCGAACCCCGTTTTGCGTCGCTATGAGCGAGTATGCTTTGAGAAGCAGTATGTGCGTCTCACCGACCGCGCGGGTGCGGTGATGGCGAGTCTCATCCACCCGGCTCATCCGCTGATGCAATCCGTCATCGATCTCATACTGGAGCAGCATCGTCCCACGCTCAAACAGGGCACGGTGCTCGTCGATCCTGCGGACATGGGTCTTACGGTTAAGGCGCTCTTCATTATCGATCACTCCGTCAAGGAGGGGGCCGATTCTACCCACGTCGTGTCCCGGCGCATGCAGTTTGTCGAGATCGACCCGGAAGGTCAGGCGATCAACGCGGGGTGGGCCCCTCACCTGGACCTGGAACCCATTGGCGAGGCGGATAGGGGTCTCATCACAGACGTGCTGGCGGCCCCGTGGATCACGCAGAACCTTGAGCAGCAGGCCTTGGCGCATGTTTCTACCCATCTTGTGCCCGAGCATTTCGATGAGGTGCGTGCCCGGCGCAAGAAGAATGTGGACAAGACCCTGGCCGCGGTCCGCGAACGGCTGGTGAAAGAGATCAACTACTGGTCGGATCGCTATATCAAGTTGCAGGATGACCTTGCGGCGGGTAAGGATGTCCGTCTTCCCCTGGAAAACATCCGTCGCATGATCGATGACCTGACGGTGCGTCTGGCGTCACGCGAAAAAGCGCTTCTCGCCATGTGTCATGTGATTTCAGCCACACCCGTGGTGGTCGGGGGAGCGCTCGTGATCCCGGCCGGACTGCTCGCCCAGCGCCAGGGGCAGCCGGGGTGGACGGCGGATGCCGAGGCCCGAGCGCGTGTGGAGCAGGTCGCCATGACGGCCGTCATGGCGACCGAGCGGGCCCTGGGACATGAGGTTATCGATGTCTCGGCGCAAAAATGCGGATGGGACGTGACCAGTCTGCCGAAGGCACAGGAGGGCAAACTGCCGCCGGCGCGTCATATCGAGGTGAAGGGCCGAGCCCAAGGCAGCCGCACGGTGACCGTCACCCGCAACGAAATCCTTTATGGGTTGAATCAACAGGACAAGTTCATCCTGGCAATTGTTCTGGTGGATGGCGATCAGTATGAGGGGCCGTTCTATGTGACCAAGCCTTTCGGGCAGGAACCGGATTGGGCGGTGACCAGCATCAATCTCGATTTGGATCAGCTGCTGGCAAGGGCGGTCGCCGGGAAGGGATCGCCATGACGCGTCGGGGACGTCCCACAAAGAAACGCCTCCACAAGGGAGGCGTCGGGCCGGTGATGCGATCACCGGCGGGGTTAACAAGCCAAATTATCGTAACAATACCCACCCGTGTCAAGGGCCGGACCGGCCTCTGCGAGATCGGAGGTCCGGCATGAGCCGTGTCATGGTCTACATTGATGGATTTAACCTGTATTTTGGGCTGCGCAGCAAGGGCTGGCGCAAATACTACTGGCTGGATCTGGTGGCGCTGGCACAAGCCTTGCTAAAGCCGGGGCAAACGCTGCAAGGTGTGCACTATTTCACCTCGCGCATCCGCGCCAACGGCCGCAACCTAGCCGATAGGCAGCGCCAGACCACATATCTTGAAGCCCTCGGCACGTTGCCCGGCCTGCAGGCGCACTTCGGCCACTACCTGGAAAAGCCCCGGCAATGCCGGCAGTGTGGCGCGCAGTGGATGGACTACGAGGAAAAGATGACGGATGTGAATATCGCTGTCCAGCTGTTGACTGATGCCTTCGACAACCGATTCGATACCGCGTTGCTCATCTCTGGTGACAGCGATCTGACCGCGCCCCTGCGCACATCGCGCACGAAGTTCCCGGCCAAGCGACTCATCGTGGTGTTCCCTCCCGGCCGCCAATCCTTCGAACTTAAAAACACGGCCCACGCCACTTTTACTATAGGAGAGGCCAATTTGCGTCAGTCGCAGTTACCGCCCGCGGTGTCCCGCACCGATGGCTTTATTCTCCAGCGCCCTGCCCACTGGCGATAAGGACCGCACCATGACGCCCATTAAAACCCCTAAGAAACTGATCGAGGTGGCGCTGCCTCTCGATGTCATCAATGTCGCGGCCGCGCGCGAGAAATCCATCCGTCACGGACATCCCAGCACTTTGCACCTCTGGTGGGCGCGACGGCCGCTCGCGGCGGCACGGGCCGTGATCTTTGCGCAGATGGTCAATGACCCCGGCTACCAGCAGGGCGGTGGCTTCAAGTACGGAATGAACAAGGAGAAGGCCGCGATCGAGCGTGAGCGGCTCTTTAAAATTCTCGAGGATCTCGTGCAGTGGGAGAGCACGACCAATGAAGAGGTGCTGGGCAGAGCCCGGGCTGAGATCAGGCGTTCCTGGCGGGAAACCTGCGAACTCAATAAGGACCATCCGCAGGCCTCCACGTTGTTCGATCCGGACAAGCTGCCCGCCTTTCATGATCCGTTTGCCGGCGGCGGCGCCTTGCCCCTCGAAGCCCAGCGGCTGGGACTTGAGAGTTACGCCTCGGATTTGAATCCGGTGGCGGTATTGATCAACAAGGCAATGATCGAGATCCCACCGAAGTTTGCCGGGCTGCCACCGGTGAACCCGGGGTGGCGGCAGCAAGCCGCTGATCGCAGGGCCATGACAACCGACTGGCGCGGGGCGAAAGGATTGGCGGACGATGTCCGCTATTACGGCCAATGGATGCGCGATGAGGCCGAAAAACGCATCGGTCACCTGTATCCGCAGATCGCCATCACGGCAGAGATGGTGGAAGACCCCCATAATCCGCGACCCGACCTCAAGCCCTATGTAGGGAAGAATCTCACCGTCATTGCCTGGCTCTGGGCGCGTACGGTCAAAAGCCCCAATCCTGTCTTCAGCCATGTGGACGTGCCGCTGGCCTCCACGTTTGTGCTCAGCAGCAAGGTGGGCAAAGAGGCGTATGTGCAGCCGGTTGTGGAGGGCGATCGTTATCGCTTTTTTGTTAAGATGGGCACGCCGCCTGAGAATGCGGCAGGTGGAACGACGGCTGGCAAGCGTGCTGCTTTCATTTGCCTGCTGTCGAAGTCACCCATTGACTACAAGCACATTCGCGCCGAAGGGAAGGCCGGGAGCATGGGCCAGCGCCTCATGGCCATCGTTGCTGAAGGTACGCGAGGACGAATCTATCTGTCGCCTACGCCCGAGCAGATTGCCATTGCCGAGAGCGTCAAGCCAGAGTGGTCGCCTGAAATGGATCTGCCGAACAACCCGCGCGACTTTAAGACGCCGAACTACGGCCTGACCAAATTCAGCGATCTCTTCACGCCCCGTCAACTCCTGGCGTTGACCACGTTTTCCGACCTAGCCCAAGAAGTTCGAGCCAAGGTGAAAACAGACGCTCTGGCCTCCGGTATGGCCGACGATAGTAAAGGGCTTGAGACGGGAGGCAGCGGGGCGACGGCATACGCGGAGGCGGTGGGGGTGTATTTGGCGTTTGCTGTGTCGAAGATGACAAATATTGGATCGTCAGTCGCATCATGGATGAGTGACCGTGGTGCATTCCGTGAGACATTTGCGCGACAATCGATTCCAATGGTGTGGGACTTTGCGGAAGCTAACACGTTTGCAGACACGGGTGGTAGTTTTCTAATCGCAATTGACAAAGGCGCAATGGCCATTGATGCGTTCCCGGCGAACTCGCTGGCAATGGCAGTACAGGCAGATGCTGCGTCACAGACAATTAGCATTGGTAAAGTTGTATCAACAGACCCACCTTATTATGACAACATTGGCTACGCTGATCTGTCGGACTTTTTCTACGTCTGGTTGCGTCGCGCACTGAAACCCATTTTCCCAGATTTCTTTGTCACGCTTGCCGTACCCAAGGCGGAGGAATTGGTTGCTACACCTTATCGCCATGGCAGCAAAGAGAAAGCGGAGGCATTTTTCCTCGGCGGCATGACGCGGGCGATGCACCGCTTGGCCGAGCAAGCGCATCCGGCCTTTCCAGTCACCATCTACTACGCCTTCAAACAAGCGGAAAGTGACGATGCGGATGGTACGACGAATACCGGTTGGGTGACCTTCTTAGGCGCCGTCATCGAGGCCGGTTTTGCCATCAGCGGGACTTGGCCGATGCATACAGAGGGCTCCGGCCGTATGATTGCGATGGGAACCAATGCCCTTGCTTCCAGTATTATCCTCGTCTGCCGCAAGCGTGTAGCAGATGCGCCGACCGCCAGTCGTCGGGAATTTATCCGGGAACTGAACGCAGCCTTGCCCGAGGCACTGCTGGACATGACCCGCGGCGGCGTTAATTCGCCGGTCGCGCCGGTGGATCTGAGCCAGGCCATCATTGGCCCCGGCATGGCCATCTTCAGCCAGTACAGCGCGGTGCTGGAGGCCGACGGCACGCCCATGCGCGTGAAAACCGCCTTGCAGCTTATCAATCGCTTTTTTGCTGAAGATGATTTTGATCACGACACCCAGTTCTGCCTCCATTGGTTCGAGGGGCAAGGCTGGGCTGAGGGCAAGTTCGGGGAGGCTGACGTACTGGCCCGTGCCAAGGGTACCAGTGTCGGGGGCCTGCAGACATCCGGGGTCGTCGAAAGTGGCGCTGGCAAATTGCGTCTTCTGCGCTGGACCGAGCTTCGCCCGGACTGGGCGCCTGAGACGGATACTCGCATACCAGTCTGGGAGGCGCTGCATCAACTGATCCGCGCCCTTAATGGGGACGGCGAGTCCGCTGCAGGGAGTCTCCTCGCACGCATGCCTGCCCGTGCCGAATCGATTCGGGCGCTCGCCTATCGCCTCTATACCCTTTGTGAACGCAAGGGGTGGGCCGAAGAAGCGCGTGCCTATAACGAGCTTATCGCCGCGTGGCCTGGCATCGAGCAGGCCTCGACAGATACTGGCATTGTCGGCGCACAGGCGCAACTGGATCTCTGATTGAGGGGATGAATATGAATCTCAAACCATGGCGTGAAGTCGCCGTTCCGCATGAGGATGTCCTGAAGGGGACGTTCCAGCAAGCCGAGTTTGCCGCCGACCTCTCGCGCGTCCATGACGGGACGGCAACCCCTGAGTACCAGAACCCCGCGCTGTTCTTTCAGCGTACCTTCATCACCGAGGGTATGCGCCTGCTGCTGGATTCTGTGGTCAAGCGCTTGTCGGGCAAGGGCGGTGATCCGGTCATTCAATTGCAAACCGCGTTCGGCGGCGGTAAGACGCACACGATGCTGGCGGTCTATCATCTCGCGAAAGGAGATGCAGTAGTCAGTGATTTGTCGGGTATCCCCCCGATTCTGGATGCGGCGGGAGTGACGGAATTGCCGCATGCGCGGTTAGCCGTACTGGATGGGGTCAAGTCATCGCCCAACCAACCGGTGATACGCGAGGGGCAGATCATTCGCACGCTGTGGGGCGATCTCGCGTGGCAGTTGGGGGAGGCCGAGGGGTACGCCCTGGTGGCCGACGCTGATGCTTCCGGCACCTCGCCCGGCAAGGCGATACTAGGGACCTTGCTCCGCCGCTATGCTCCGTGCGTGATTCTGATTGATGAGCTGGTGGCCTATGTGCGTCAGTTTGAGGAAGGGAAGACCCTGACCGGGGGCAGTTTCGATTCGAACCTAAGCTTTATTCAGGCGCTGACGGAGGCCCTTAAGGCCGTACCGACCGCCGTCCTATTGGTGTCGTTGCCGGAGTCGGACAAAGAAGCCGGTAGCGAGCGGGGCATGAAGGCGCTGGCCTCTTTAGCGCATTATTTTGGTCGCATTCAAGCGCTGTGGAAGCCGGTTGGTACGGAGGAGGCGTTCGAGATCGTTCGTCGCCGTCTCTTTGCGCGCATCAACGACAAAGCGGCCGCCGAATCGGTGTGCCGCGCGTTTGCTGACACCTATACGGCCCACAGCGAGGACTTCCCACACGAGACGCAGGAGAGCCGTTATTTCGAGCGCCTGATGCATGCCTATCCGATCCACCCGGAAGTGTTCGATCGCCTGTATGAGGACTGGTCATCGCTCGATAGCTTCCAGCGGACTCGGGGCGTCCTGAAGTTGATGGCGAAAGTTATCCACCGACTATGGAAAGATAACGACAAAGACCCGCTGATTATGCCCGGTAGCTTCCCGCTTGCTGATGCCGACACGCGCAACGAGTTGCTCTACTACCTGCCGCAGGGTTGGGACCCAGTGGTCGAGCGGGATGTCGATGGCGAGCGCGCCGAGACCACCGAGATCGAGAACCGCGACCCCCGCCTGGGCAGTGTGCAAGCGTGCCGCCGCTCGGCCCGGACGATCTTTCTGGGGAGCGCGCCGAGCACGGCGAATCAGGTCGTGCGAGGCGTTGAACGGGAGCGCGTCCTATTGGGCGCCGCCCAGCCGGGGCAACAGGTCGGTATCTATAAGGATGCCCTGCGTCGATTGGGTGACCGCCTTCATTATTTGAATAGCGGCAGTAATCGGTTCTGGTTTGATACCCGCCCGAACCTGCGCCGCGAGATGGAGGAACGCAAACGCCGCTTCCAGGACAAAGAGGACGTGTTCCCGACCATTCGGGATAGTGTGCAGAAGGCTCTCGCTAATGGCGTGTTCGGGGGCATCCATATCTTCACGACGAGCGGCGACGTCCCCGACGACTGGCAACTGCGTCTGGTGGTGCTGCCGCCCGACGCCGCGTTCAGCCGCAGCGGTGAAAGTCGGGCTCTCGCGCGGGCCACCGAGATTTTAAAGACGCGTGGCGACCAGCCGCGCTTTAAGCAGAATCGCTTGATCTTTCTGGCGGCGGCCGATGACACCATCAGTCGTCTGAGGGATCAGGTGCGATCCACCCTGGCGTGGCGCTCTATTGTGAGCGACATCAAAGAGACGAAGCTCAATCTTGACCAGATCCAGGCGCGCCAGGCCAGCAAGACCTCCGAAGAGGCGAACGATGCGCTGCGCCGCATGATCCGGGAGGCCTATAAGTGGATCATAACCCCCATGCAAGAAGCCTATCCCGGCAAGGGGCTGTCCGAGATCCAGTGGGAGTCTTTCCCGATCAATGCGGGGGCACCCAACCTCACCCAAGAAATCGAACGGGTATTGAGGGAGAACGAGCTTTTGATCACCGAGTGGGCGCCGATTCACTTGGCCAAAGTCTTAAAGGATTGGTTCTGGAAGGACGGCGTCAAGGAGACCAATGCACTGAATGTGTGGCAGCAAAGCTGCCAACAGCTGTACCTACCCCGCCTGAAGGACGATACGGTCTTTCGCCATACACTGCGCGGCGGGGCGGAGAGCCAGGACTTTTTCGGTTTTGCACAAGGCAAGGACGCGGATCGCTACCTCGGATTCACGTTCGGAAAGCCCACCTCGCAGATTTTGGATGCGTCCCTGCTCCTGATAGAGCCCATGACCGCAGCGGCTTATGCCGTAGCACAGAAAGCCGCCGACGCGGGCGCTCAATTGAATCCAACGGAGCCGATTATCAGTTCCGTCGGCAACGCGCTTCACATTGCGGACTCCGGAAAGGCGGTCTACACAAGTAGCCAAATTGTGCCGCAAACAGTGAAGACGCAGTTCTATGGCAGCATCGAGTTGGAGGCGATTCAAGCCAAAAAGCAGTTTGCCGATGTGGTCGATGAGGTTATCCTACATTTCACGTCGCGTGCCGGCGTGAAGGTCAAGATTACGGTGGATATTCAGGCGGAGGCAACTGCCGGATTTGACGAAGGGGTACAGCGTACCGTGAAGGAGAACTCCAAGGTGCTGCGATTCAAGAACGCTGAATTCGAAAAGGAAGGTGACTGATATGGCAAGCCCGATACGAGCATGGTCATCTACAGATGTGATCTGACCTTGCACGATATCCTGCTGGAGGCTTGTGACTACGTGGTGAGCCGCCAATTGACCATTGCGTGCCAACGGTCAATCAAAGTGAGGGCTATAATGGTCCGCTACTCGGCCTTTGCGGACAGTGGCGCGTTGAGCGGCGGATGTCTGCTCTGCGCTGCTGATCAGACATCCGCCCCCACCCAGACGTGAACATCGCTACTCGCCCCCCTTAATCTGTACTCCGACCATTTCGGATGCTTCGACGCCGACTCCTGGGTCGCAGTCGATACCGTCGAGTTTGGGAAACACGGCGCGGCGTTCCCGGGGGTTGACGGCTCACGCTGACTGCGTGGAACAGAGCTAAGGCCTTGACCCAAGATGGTTACGTGGATGAATATGTGCCTAAAGGTGACCATAATGGATGACCGCGATTCGTTGCGCCTATTCACTTCCCAGGGCTATCTGCGCGCCGACGTCGCGATTCGGATCCAGTTGAGCCCGACCAATTTTAAGAAAGCGATTGAACGTTACACGGCCATCAACGGCTACCTCGACCGCCCGGCTAGTCTTGGGCTAGCACGTCAAGGTGCAAAGAGATGATTGCGGTCTTCTTAGGTGCAGGATTTTCTGCTCCGGCAGGTGTGCCGTTGGCGTCGCAGCTTTTTGATACCAGACCTGACGTCGATAGAATTACACGGCAGCAATTAGTCGACCGAGTCCTGCATCGCTGGAACGACTGGAAGGATGCGACCGGCCGCTCCCCTGAGGAATACCTTGCTGACCTTCAGACAGGCGGTGGGGCGGCTTGGCAGGACGCGCAGCGATATGTCGGTCTCGTGATTGCGCTGGCTATGGGCCACCTCGAACTGGTGGGATTAAATACAACACTCGTGCGCCATAACCTCAACCGCACCACGCGTGTCCAAACACACGAGGCCTTTTGGACCACGATCTTCCGGAAAACCGACGACATCAGCGTACTCACGACTAACTACGACATTTTACCGGAGCGGGGTATCCGCCATGAGCGACGCCCACGAGTACCCCGTCCGGGCTTTCACTATGGCTGGGGGCCAGAGCAGCTTGCGGGAGGAGGCTACCCTTCCTATTCGCACATCCAGAAGATATCTATTGCGGGCACCGTACCAGTCTACAAGCTTCATGGGTCGGTTTCCTGGTCTTATCGCAACGGCCATCTTGTCCGCTACCATGATTGCCGTCCCGCCATCCGAGGCGACGCGGCTATCGTGGCCCCAGTGACGGCGAAGACTCTGCCGGCGTACCTCGAACCTGTGTGGACGAACGCGAAGCGTGCGCTCTCGTCGTCACGCACATGGCTGGTCGTCGGCTACAGCCTACCCGAATACGATGTGCTCGTGCGCGAGCTTCTTGAGGGCTCGGCGCGCGACCCTGTGGTACATGTGTTTGACCCAGACCCAGGCGCTGCACAGCGCTTTCGATCATTGCTTGGTGATCGAACCGTTGTCCCACACAATGGACTGCCGGACGGGATTAGCGATCTTGAGGAAGTTCTTTCTCTGAAATCATTGCAGAACACACGCCAACAACAGCGTACAGCTGGCGGCGCCTCGCGCCGCAGCTGATACTGAGCGTTGGATGTCTGGATCAGTCATCTTGTATGGCCGCTTCTCGGTCCACTAACCAACCGCTGGTCGAGTGCCGCCCTACACTACTGACGAATGCGGCCATTTAGGAGGAGGGGGGAATGCCGCCCTTTGTTGATCCACCGAGTAAACATCTGGCCTGCATCTATTTTGCCGACTTCTTCGCGGTTGTACCGGAGACGCTGGAAGACTATGGCGCGTTCAATGTTTCGCTGATTAATGACCTGCCGCTGTTCATCGACCCCTTTCTGTTGTTCGACAGCAAGGAGGCGCGTTATCAGGCACTGCACGACGAAATCATTCGCTACCTGAAGTTCCTGCGCGACGCCTCGGCTGACGAGAGCATTTCTGCCGGATTGCTTGATAGTTGGTTCCGATTCCCAGAAATCAAACAGAACTGGCTTGGGTTCAGCAAAACCGGGAACACCGGGAGCGGCCTCGGTGCCGATTTCGCGCGCAGCCTGCGTCAGAACTTGCACCATGTGTTCAGCGATTTTGGGAGTGAGTCCATAACCCGTGGCAGCCACCTGGAAAAGCTCTGCCTTTTCGGTAGTGGCGTGGGGCGTGACCACCTCAGCGACTTCACGACGAATCTGATCAAGAGGTTTTTGCTGGAGTACACTCAAATCTTTGCACAGGCGCACATTCGCCCCGAGCTCAGGCGCGATTGTCCCGTCGAGAAAATTACCTTTAACTACGAGAATCGTCGATGGGTCCGCGGCACATACAACCTCCCGATTCACGGCAACGACTTCGTTTTGCTGACCCCCAAAGACATCCTGACCAAGGACGATGCGTGGATTAACCGCGGCGATCTGCTGAGTCATATTGAGCAGGTTTACACAGCCGTGCCCGATGCTCAATTGCGCGCCCAGGTGGAGGAATATTTCATTTCGCGCTTGTCAGAAGATGCCGGCAAGGAAGAGTTACGCGATGCGGCCGCGGCGACAGTTAATAAATTCCCGGTGCTCATCGACCACTTCATCCGCATGAAGGAGGATTGCGGGGAAGAGGCGCACCGTTTGAGCGGCTTAAAGGTCCATGAAACGCAGGAGCAATTCGTCGAGAAACTTCGTGCACTGGTCGACCTGCATCTGCAGGGCACTGAATTTTATACGCTGGGCGACAGTTACACCGAGTCATTACGGCGTGTGCAGTTTCTGAAGGATGTCATTGAGAACAAGGATGGCTACCGACTGTTTTACCTGAAAGGAAAACCGGTCAAACGCGAGGAGGATTTGCAGGTTATGTATCGTCTGACATGGTTTGCCGCAACCCACGACGTCAACCGCGAAGTCAATAATGGGCGCGGGCCGGTTGATTTCAAGGTGTCTCGCGGGAACGCTGACAAGACGTTGATCGAATTCAAGCTGGCCAGTAACAGCAAGCTCAAGAGAACTCTGGAAAAACAGGTAGCCGTCTACGAGGCTGCCAATAACACTAAGAAATCGATCACGGTCATCCTCCATTTCACCGACAGCGAACTTCAGAAAGTCATGCGCTATCGGCAAGATCTAGGACTAAATGCTGCCGAGAACATTGTCTTGATCGATGCCGGTCAGGATAACAAGTCTTCGGCATCATTGGCATGACGACGCTGACCTTTGCATGCATCCACCGGTTGAATTCGCAGAACTGCTGCTGCCACTCGGCCCGTGTGTTCTCAACGGCTGTTCTGGCCGACCACCTGCCGATTAATTGCTGTGCGCCTGACCGGCCATTCCTCGGCCATTGCAGTCATACGCGCCGCCAGACCGCAAAATGCCCAAGCGCATGATTTCCTGGGCGTTAGGGAGCTTTTTCGGGAGGGTTTAGTGAGGCAGTTTAAGGCCATCCCCTCAGAACCAGCTCTTGATCCAGTCGACGATCCGTTGCCAAAGAGTACGTTCCTTCATACGACGCTCAACGTGGGCAGCTTCAAGCACCTTCCTATCATGCGTCCGGTTGGCCTCGATCTGCGAGTGCGTAAACCTCGTGGCCCACCGCACCGAATTGTTCTCGATCCAATAGTGCGACTGACATGCCAGGCTCCAATTTCCGATAGACGGCACGAGGCTGACCCGACCCTTGTTCCGCTTTAAGAGCCAACGACCTTCTTTAAGTGGCGTAACTACTTTTCCCTTACAGCCGCAGCAGCAATTATGCGCCGCCGTCGAATACTTCTCCGAGATGTAGAGCACCCCGTCCTCTAACGTCTTCGGAATTCGATCGACGAACTGGGGTGCGACGCTACTGACCTTCATGAAGGTCGCTCTTAGAAAGTAGGCTGTTAGCAACCGAGTATGAGACGAATCGCTCGTGGCCCATATCGCTGTAGTACCCAATGTACTTTTTCCAAGCGACAACTGCCAAGCAAGCATTCAGCGCGTTGAGCTCGGCAATTTGAATGTTCTTGTCGTACTCATTAATGATGTCATCCTGGGCAAACGATATCCGCGCCCGAGCTTCTTCTCTCGCATCGGGCAAGCTAACAATTGTGCGCAGAAGTCCGCCGATTCTGTCGCGCTTGACGAAGAGTCCCATACCAACGTCAACGAAAGGCGTTCCCCAGGACTCAAGCTGAGTGACGATTGCGCGCTTTGCATCTCCACTGTCCATGGACAAGAAGATGAACGACATGCCGGCCAATCTACCGACGTTCGTGGCATCGACTTGGATTGGGTGCGTGACGATGCCGCGGTGCATCTTTGAATAGATTGACTTCAGGTATTCGACCTTCAATTGCTGAGCCCGAAGTTCCTCGATGCTTGGGGCACCCGGTGCCCGAAATGCGTTGTGCGTCAGCATCACATCGGAGTCAAACAGATGAATTTCACTGACATGTGTCTTCGCG
>JAJYPA010000221.1 GCA_021795795.1 Pseudomonadota bacterium
GGTGCTTGACGGTTTTTGGAACCATAACGGTTTCCTCTACCACTTCGCACGACTGCAGCATGAAAATGAATTGATCGCGGATGGCGTCGCACGCCGAATCGAATGCTTCGACGATACGAACGCGATCGCGGAGATCGGCTATGGACCAGTCTGCAAAATTGCGTTCCGCATCTATACTGCGGTGTGAAAACACATTGATTCGCATGTGGGTGTGCGCGTAGTTTACAAGCCCATGATCGCCGCTGGCGCCACAAGCACCGCACCGATTGCCAATGGTGTAGTCTTTATACCTTCGCTTCGCGTCGGCGATAGCCAACAACTTCTGCGATTCGCTCAACTCAATACACTTGATCGCATCTTGATCCAGGTAGTTTTTATCCCACAAGGATCCACCATTCTTGATGACCTCAAGAGCAATGAGGCCCTGCGGTGTCTTCGCGAGTTCGGTTGCATTCGCAATGGTCTTGTAGTTCCTCTGCCCGCAGGTCAGGCAACGACTCTTGTACCCGGACGCGACTTTTTCGCTTTCGAGCAGCGCCATGTACCCGTTGGAGCGACCTGCAGAACTGATTGTGTAACGGTAATTCATAGCTTCATCAAATTCGTCAATGGTTTGCTGCAATTCCCGCCATGTTCCATCGACCTGTATGAGATCGTATGCCTTTTCAGCGAGATCACCGAGACGGAGATTTCTGATTTTTACGTTATGGGCGTAGCTACTTTGGTACCCGTTTCCAATAGAATGGCGGGCATGCCCGGAGAGAAAATCGATCATGGACTTGCGTGAGCGTTTGTTCACGCTGTGCGAAAAAAACTGACTCATAAGACCCCCTTAATGGAGAGTGGTTTTTGTCTGATACGCCATATCACCTGCGGAGGCTTCCGCAAGCAGTCTGGCAACCTCTTGATCTGTGACCAGCCTAATCACCCAGTCAACCATTGGTTTGAGTGCTATACGCTGGTCTTCTGCGGGAAGCATCAAGATTCCATCCATGTTTATGTCAGCCTTCTTTACCTTCTGGAAAGCAAGGTTGAGAGCTGCCTCGAAACAGATTTGCAGTCCCTGTGCTTCATCGGTCGTCCAATTGCCGGAGGCGACCAAATCCTTGTAAACGCCATGACTGATAGTCTTGGCGGATTGTTTTGTATCCATCAGAATCTCCTGTGGAGTAATGTGAATCGATTTTTAACGTCTGTGGAGACGGCCAGTCGGCGAAAAGCCTCTGCTTTTCTATGAATTTGCATAGAAAAGCAGGGTAGATAACCCTGCTTTGAATAAAATCACAATTTTTATGCTTGCGGCAAGTTATTCGATAACTGCCACATAGGCATATACAGGTTCGATCGTTCCACGCTCCTCGTTGCTGGGCATGTTGCGCGAATAGGTATGCAGGTACTTCAGCAGTTTGGCGTTGATCATGCGGCGCAGGTCGCCGTACTGATCTTCGTCCCAACCTTCAACTTCAAAGTCTTCCGCTTCGACACCGAGACGTATCGCACCTTCAACTTCTTTGCGTGACATGCTGCGCTCCACGGCGATTTGCACATAGGGCACATTACTACCCTGAAAGTAGTCCGGCAGGCAGACGTCGATAAGACGAATATCCATAGTTTCTCCTTGGGATCGCCGCTAAGGCGATGAGTTGAGACTGTCACCAGTCTGCTGGTTGAAGGGAATTAGCTGGCCATGCCAAGCTGAAACTCCAGATAGGTACGGATTTCCGCTCGTACAGTAGCCTGGCAATCCTTATTTAGATCGTCCCAACAAATACGCCGTTCTCCTGTAATGTCTCCACGCATGGCAGCCTCGACATACGCAGGGTCAACCTCGCCGTGATACCCCATACCGAGGCTGTTCATGGAAACGTAAGGGTAGGTGGTTCCTCTGTTCCCGCCATTATTTAGCGGTGCATCGAAGATGACAGTGTAGCGGTCATTGGGATAGACCATACCGGCATCTGTCACCATAAAACTTATAGATTTGGTGCCTGTGGTTGCGATAGCCCATTGTTTTTTGCGATTTTCAATGGTAGTCATGATTGACCTCCTGATAAAGTCAGCACAGATATTTAGTTGTGCGCTATAACATTTGGGGTATCGATTCTCCTGCTGCTTCTGCGGCCATGCCGGGAAGATTCGCCACTGCGGAGAAACTCACAAGCTTTTTAATGATCGCCTGGCTTTTCTGGGACCCATTATGACCTAGAGCTGTCAATTGTAGTACCGAATCCAACGCCTCTCGGATGCTTTCATCAACAAGCGATATGAAAACTTCATTTGCACGTTCCAGGCCACCTTCCTCGATTGCGTACGAAAACGTGGATTCGTCTGTGTTACTAGCGTCGAGGCGCGTCTGCACTACAACACTTCCGTCAAAAACCATGACATGTCTAATGTTGTGGCAGTCAAGGCCTCCGTTGAAACCTGTGCGACCTATGAACTGTACAGTGGGATGCTCGAATGCAGTAACCGGGTCGAAATCGCCGTCAACGTATTCAAACACATCATCTTCTTCGTTGTAATGTGCGCCATAGAACCGAAGCGTATCAATAAACAATTTTTTTACTTCTTTGACTGACATTATTTAATCTCCTGCTCATCGGCCGATGGAGTGACAATCGGCATAAGATGTAAATGAAGGCTGTTAACACGTATTAGACGTAACAAAAAAGCCGCTATTGTGGATAACTTACCTTCAGAATGTTATGTATCTGCGTGATCCGGTTATCAACGCGGGTCGGATACATACCTTGATCCTGCGGGCACCCATACCGATACATAAGCAGGGCCTGTTGCCAGTCCGCCGCATGGTGTCGGCAATACTGGAGGTAATAGCCAGCGACCCAAAGTGATATTCCGGGGTCGTTGACCAACGTGTTTGCCCAGTTTTGTTGCTTGAAGTAGGGATTCAGCTATGGGTGCCGGGTGATTACGGTAATCCATGCAAGGTATCCTACGCTCCCGACGCCAAAATGCCCTGGACTGTTGGGTTGCAAGCCAAAACTGCTTTCCTGAAAGACGACGCCGGCGAGCTTCAGTCCGACGCCGATTTTTCGCCCGATCTTGATGGCTTCTTTGAGGATGCCGTTTTGTTGGCTATCCAAGGAGGCGTGAGCGATTCCGGTAACGCCGGAAAAAGTGAAGATCATTGCCATTCGAAATAGAAATGGGCGCATGATGGTACTCCTTGGTGTGTGTGCCGGAATGGCACGGGGAATCTGGGCTAACGCGCCAGTGACGCCCTGACGGGATGATAGAATCTGAGTCATGTATCCGCTTGCCGCATAGCAACCAAGCGGCTACATGTGGATGGATTGGTGCTGCAGGATGGGGCTACAAAGCCTCCCAAGGATCGGTTGGGGAATACCGGAATTCCATTTGGGTACACCCGGAATCCCGCTCACCCCAATCGAGAGGCTCGAATGCTTCGTCCTGATCCTGTTTTCCAATATCTTCGCAGCGGCCTTCGAAAAGGACGTTATCGTCATCGTCCAGCAGGCGGAATTCGCAAACCAGAAGATGTTCGTCTTCCAGATCGCAACGGTTTACCTCCCGGTTACAGCCGATCTCAACGTCGTGCATTTTCCATTTCATGGTTTTTCGTCTCCTGTTGGTTGACGGATTTGAGGTGGATCTATGGGGTGTACTCCATGGCCGAAGATTCCTTGTGCGTCAAGGTCCGTGGCTTATGCCGAGAAACCGAAATGGCTTTGCTTTGCACGGTTTGCGCGCAAAGCAAAGCCAGATGCGTAAGGCATCTGGCTTCAATAGATAAACCTTAAATGGAGCGGGTAGTTATTTCCGCGGTTGGCGGTTATGCTGGTCAGGCCGCATAACCTTTTCACAGCCCACATTGGCTAGTGTGCGAATATTCCATTTTGTATCACCCGGTTTGGCCGTTTGAGCGGTGAAGTCAGCCAGCCAATCTGCCCCGTAGTGCTGGGCGGCATAGGTGATCATGTCGTTATGCACACGCGGTGCGGGTATCCCAGTTTCGCGTGCCATAATTCCGGAGGCGTCCTGCCACTCGCCGTCGGTCTCCCGAATAGAAAGACCGCCGTGCGCGGAACAGTATTCCACAATCGCGAAGAACTCCGCGATGATGGATGCCAGTTTTGCTTCGTTGATGTGCTGCAGAGCCATTACAATTCCTTGATTGAGATGATCTTATCCGCCATTTCCCAGAGTTCCGGGGTTTGGCTAATGAAGAACTCCCTATGATAACCGCCTATCCGAAGCACTTCACGCTTCATTTTCATGAACATGCGCTTACGTTCCGGATCCAGAGGGCCGTCCGCCTCATCCGTAAAGAGTGTCTGGTACTGTTGACCGGACTCTTTCGCCAGATAGAGGGCAATGGCCCGGGTGAGCGCTTCGTTGATCCACACGCGCTCACCGCCAGACATGGTGGACACACTTTTTTCCTCTTCCGTTTCGGCGTCGAAAACTACCACGTCGAATCCTTCGCGGGATTCGCCTTTAGCAGTTTCCACCTGGGTTCGGATAGACACAGTGAAGCGTGGCCCATAACACGTCAGCAAAAGATCATTGGCGTAGGCGGAAAGGGTAGGGCCGGCGTCGTCGATGGACAATGCGATGATGCCATCATTGCCGCAGGCCTTTCCAAGAAGCGTCCAGTGAGCGATTTCCTGTTCAAGGCTGTCCACCTTTTTTTGCAAATCCGCTCCGGCAGCGAGATCTTTCTCGATAGCCGCTATTTGAGCTTCCAGGGTTTTATGCATGGCGGTTGCCGACGTGATCTTATCTTCGTGGTTCTTCCATATCTCGTCGGCACTTTGTTGATGGACTTTTGCCTGGTTCAGGGAGTTGCTATTCGATGCCGGTAGCCCGTCAAGCTCGGACGATATGGCCAGAATTTCCTGATCACGTCGCTGTAGCTCTTCGGAAGACTCGTTCTGAATTTTCTCCTCATCTTTTATCAGGAGGGCTTCACTTTGCTGAATCGCCGCTTCTTTGGCCCGGATGCTTTTATGAACCTCATTCAACCGTTCCATCCATTGAATGCGTTGGTCTTGTGCGTCCGCGAGTAGAGGCGCTTCTGCCACCGTGGCGGCGAGATCTCTGATCTCATTTTCCAGTCCGCGCATCCGGGCCAGAAGTCCGGACGCTTTCGCTTCCATCTCGGCAAAGGATTTTCTCTGCTCATATTCATACTCCAGACGGGTTTTTACGGTACGGTATTCCTCCCGTAGTTTCTCTACGGTAGCGATGGTAGCAGGTATCTCCTTGTCGGCCTTTACCGCGTCGCCCAGCAACTTACAGCGGCCTTGCAGGTCTGTTCCAGCGCAGGGCACTTCGCTGATTAGCGCGCCACGGGCGTGGAGTTCATTCAGTTTGGATGACTCCGCGCTGCCTTGCGTTTTGAGTGTGGCTAAACGAACCGAGCTTTTATTCACCAGTGCATCCAGTTCAGCCGCACCTTGCAACTGAACTTGAATGGCGTCGTATTCCCGGCGGTCACCATCGATGAGCATCTGCACTTCCATGCTGCGTTTTACGGCGGCATTTATTGCATCGGCTCGCGCGATCAAGTCTTGTAGCCGGGCAATCTCGGCTTTGGCTTTGGTTTCTTGATGGCAGAGTTGCTCGATTTCTGTGCGGCGTTCTCTCTGAACATTGTTGTGAGCGGTTTCGGTGGCATGAAGCATGGCTGCGACGCCGTTCACATACTGCTGTTTCCTGGCCGTAGATTCTGCCAGGCGGGTATTGAGGTTAACTCGCCGCTGTTGGACTTCCGCTTCGGCTGCGACTTGGGCCTCCGCTTTTGCTACAGCGACAAGCGATTCCTGTACCGCTTTCTTTAAGACGGGTGTTTGCAGATCAAGATCAGCAAGGTGAGCCTGCGTGGCGAGCGATTGTTGCTGCAGGCCATTCAATTCCGCCTCTTTCCTTTCAATGGCGTCTAGTTCGGCTCGCCGCTGCTGGTAAACAGGTTTTATGCCTGCAGTAATGGCGTTGGCGCGCTTACCGAGATCGCGAATGGACTCCAACCCCAAAAGGTCTGCCATAAGCGTCTTGATTTCAGCGTTGCCATAGTTCGAGATCGGACGACGGTTTTGAGCGGAAAATACGCTGGTGAAAAATGTTTCCGGTGACCCCAGCAGATGCTCCACGATGGAATCGTAGGTTTCCGTCTTTCCATCCGAAACGGTGCCGTCCGGCAGGCTGACTGGGACCATCTCATCATCGATCATTTCGTACAGGTAGGCATCGGTCTTGCGGCGGGCGCCGCTGACCTTAAAGTTCAGCATGCTGCGATAGTGTTTGCCGGCGCTTTCCCAATCCAGGACCTTTGAAGCTTCCGTCTGACTCAACTGGTCATAATAGGAAAACGCGGCGGGGCTGTAGGACGTGGCACGGGACGGCATGAGGCGGTAGGGATGAAGGTTGTCCATCACTGTGGACTTCCCGGCCCCGTTGGGACCCGTGAGCGCCACTAGGGTGGCGTCATCACTGATGGCGTCGAGATCCAGGGTAATGGAGCCCTTCCCGACGCCGCTTTCAATGCCAGCGAACCCGGTTAGAGTCAGCTTTTTTGGCTTCATAAGAACCTCCAAAAGATAAATTCGTAATGGGCGAAGCGATGTGTGTGACCCGATTGCAATGAAGCAACGGGTGGATATGTCTTTTTACCGGGCGACTACCGGGTGCGTATGCACGGGAAATGCCTTTTCCTGACAGGCTGGATAGCGCGTCAGGAAAAGGCACGGCGGAAGAATCCGACGTGCCTGTGCTTGGTGCTATTAACCCGTATACTGGGCGGTGGTGATGGAAGGCTTCATCGGCACAGTCCGATTAACCATGCGGACTAGACCCGGATTTTTCTGCCCAATCTGCTCCACATCGACGGTTACCCCGCCCGCCTTCAACAACCCGGAAAGGTAATTCTGGGCGGAATCGGCGGACAGATTAAACTGGACGGCAGCTTCGACCTTTGCGTCGAATACACCTTTGGCGAGTCCCTTTTCGCTATGATTGGAACAGACGACCTCGTCCTTATCCATGTCAATTTTGACCACGCCCGGGCGAATATCCGCGATGGACATGGCCTCGCCAACGGCGTCGCTGAATCGTTCTGCATCGGCGGAGCAGGTGGCAATGCCGTCGGCATGTACAACCCGTCGCCACGGCAACACGTCAGCAGCCAAAATCTGGGTGCGAAATGTCCAATCCTCGGATACGAAGTTCAGAAAGCCGTCGTCGCCATGGATGCGCACGGGTGTTTCATCGGGCATATCCTTGAGGAATTTCGCGAGAAAGTTCGCCGTCCGGATGGCGATGGCATGTTTCAACAGATGGGATTCCAGAGACAACTGCACGTCAGTCAGATAAGCATGGCTGAGCCGCACGCCGTCGCTACACATGATTTGGGTGCTGCCGTCAATATCCGTTTCCAGATGTACCGCGAGTTGGTCACTGTTCCTGGAACTGGCGAAGCAACCAGTCGTGAATTCGAGAATGGATCGCAGGTTGGCGTTGGGTACCTCCAAAAATCCGGATGTTGGCACATAGTCCAACACATTGAACTTGTCCATAGGGATGGTCTTGATCGTCATCCTGGACTTCCCAGACTGAAGCACCACGTCGTTGGTGGACGGTTGCACCGTCAACCAATCGTTGCTCCCAAACTGCAGGAAATTCTTGCCTTCCTTTTTGGGGATGCAGGTACCGGCGTTCATGGGCCAGTCCGTCAATTCGGCCGGAAAGCGGATTGCCATCTGGCTGGTATTGTCATTGAGATCGACCGTTAATTCGGCAGCCCCGGTTTTACGCATGGCTATGAAATAGCCTTGCTCGAACAGAAATCCGCCTTCGTTGTGAAGGGCTAGTGCGGACTTCAGGGCGCCCTGCAGGTCAGAGCGCTTGATAATGGCCTTCATGAGTTTCTCCTTCTAATTGGTAAGCGATTTGTCCGTCAACCAGGACTTCCTTCAGGCGTACGCCGCATTCCGGGCGTAGTAAAAAGGACTGTTTTCCTGACTTGAAAAGACTGAAGGCAAGGTTGTCGTTGTCGAAATGTACATGCGCTGTCTGGACGATCGATTTCTCATCCGTTGGCAGACGATTGGCTTCCACAACGATGGACAGCAGGTCATCGACATCGCCACCGTCAGGCGCCATATCGATATATATCTGCCCGTTGGATCCCAGTTGATTGTCAACGGAAACATCAAAGGTTTCCGTGTCGTCGTCTGGGCCACCGTAGCGCGAGTGAGACCACACCCGTATTCCACGGGTGATTACTTTGGTGTTCGGCATAAAATCTCCTGGGTCAGGATCAGGCGCTGATCGCCTGAATGATTTCTTCGTTGGATCGCTGCATGAGCAGCGCCAATCGTTCTGTTAGGGGAGCCGCTTCGGATTTGGTGGTTTCCGCCCACAGAGTCAGTTTGGTGTCCAGACCACCGGCTTTGCTGATGCCTTCCGCGCGTGCCCGGATCACGGGTACCACGCGGCCTTCGATTTTCACGGCGCAGGCGCCCGCAACTGTGAATGCCTGCGTGACGGCGTCCCGGTCCACCGAATGACGGTGTTCTTCATCGACCGAATAACGCACCCTGACGAAAGCGCCTTGGGCATCCTTGATGGCTTCCTTGACCATCTCCATGTCGGGGATACCGGGGAAGTCAAGATGGATGAGTTTGCGCGCAGGTGTTGGCATCAATCGATGCGCCGCGTTTCGATGGTCAATATCCCAGAACAGCCAGCCCTTTTCGCCTTCTTCGCCGTAGTGCAAACGACCGATGGAACCGGCGTAGGCGGCACGCTGTGTGCCATAACCAGGTAGTTCGTGTTCCCATCCCTGACTTTTATGGATGTGCCCGAGCAGGAAGGCAGATGCCTTTGCCGCGAACAGGGCGCCGACGGTGAATTCATGATCCAAACCCATCATGGGGACCCCGTGCTCGGTCAGTGAACCATTCACCGTGCCGTGAGACACGGCGATGGTGGTTATCCCTTCCGCACGGGCGCGCTGGTTGACCAGCCCGAAACCGCAGAGCAGTTCATGGACGGTGTCCCCCATGGCCCCCGCGTCGTCCTGCCCCAGCGCCGCCACGAGGTTGGCCTTGTTGACGGCTGGCAGACAGGAAATGACGGCCTTGGTTTTAGCAGGGAATTGTTCGAATACCCAACTCCCTTCGCCGTCCAGCGCACTGACCCACTGGTTGTTTTCCAGTAGTGCCACCTGCTGAATGGCGTCAGCCACGAACACGGGAAATCGCCCGCCCATAAATCGGAACGGATCCAGTGTTCCTGGGGGCTCGTGGCTGAAAGTTCCCTGCAACATAAGCACGGGACAATGATTGCTGAGGGCGTGAACGTGCCGCGCCAGACGATGAACGGCGGGCGCGTTGAGATCGAGACGGTGATCCGTGGCGTCACCACTAATGATCGCCAACTCGATATCTTCCTCGATGGCGGCTTCTACTGCGGACGACATGCAATGATCCACCTCCGTCAGGTATTCCTGACAGAAATGAAGGTCGGAAAAGTGTGCTACGCGCATTGTGCCTCCGAATAAACAAGTGCAGAGTGGGAACGCCTTACAGCGCTTTACGAGAGACGTCCATGGCGACGATTACCGCTTCACGCTTGACACGTTCGCGGCGAATCTCCAGTACGGCGATATCGTGCCGGGCTTCGATTTCTTCATTGATTTTCTTGAGCAGCAACTTCGCGCTGCGTCGGTAGTCTGGGTCCACCGCGGCCAGCGGTGAGCGCATTTCATCGGCGCACCGGCTACGGAACGCCAGTAACTCGCCGTTGGTGGCGAGTTCGAGGCGGTGCATCATGGTTTTGTAAGTCTCTTTGTTCACACTGGCGATCTCCTGTAAACAGACATGCGAAAGGGCCAGCATGCCCGCGAGGGCAATGAAGGCCCCACGGGGTAAATGGATGTTGATGCCGGGTTCCACTCCCGGGCGTTTTTACACGCGGAAAACGGTTACCAAAATGATGCTATGATTTTGGAAAGGGTTCTCGGAAAGGCAGAAAAGAAGAGAAGGGGGTTTCCCCCCTTCATCAAAAAATAAATTCACTTGTGTTATGCGTTTTGCCGCAGATCCTCGACAATGGCTTTCAAGTCATCCGCGTATTGTTCCGCGTAGTCTTGGGCTATCACGTCTTCAAGTTCCGCAATGGCGAGTTTCAGGCTATCCATGCGCGCTCCCCACCCTTCGCCAAACTTGTCGGTGGCGTAGGCTGCGAATAACGTGGCGTCAACCCCGATTTGATGGCACAGGCTGGCGGCGGTTTTCCGCAAATTCGAGATCATTACGCGTTCCGGTGATGGCTCAGCCAGATTGGCTGATGGTTTGGCCGTGGTTTCGGCTGCCGACTCGACTGCCACATATCGCTCATCAGCGCCAATCGTGCAGTTATCCCACGCTTCATCCGACGCTGGAATGGTTTCTTTCTCCCGTACCCCCTGGTTGAGAACGGTTTCCAGTGTTTCTGCTGAGGCATGGGTGAGCGCCGTGGTAGTGGGGTGAATATCCACCACATTGCCTGCAAGGGCTTTGTAAGCCTGTGGGGCATTGCTGGCACGGTTAAAGGCGTCATGTATATCCATTAGTAGTGCCAGTTCAATATCCGCATCCAGATGAATAAGCCACTGCCCTTGTTTTTTTGACTCGCCGCGTTCATCTATGCGGACGACTTCTTCCCAATGCTTGGAAATCCAGAACAAGGGGTTCCCTTGGGCACCACGTTGAATGCGCAACGGGATTTCACCACCGCAGACGGAAGCCACCTGTTGAATGACCTGGCGCATATGATCGGTGCTGTAATAGCTGCCGGTTGGTATGCCCAGGAGGTCCGAAGCCTTGCAGACTCCCGGAATATAGCCCAGGATTTGAAAACGCTCCGAGCATTCCATATTCTGGTACTCAGGGCAGTTTTCCGGATCACAAATGCCCCCGTTTTCTGGGCGCAGGACATCCTTTCGTCCACCGAATGTCCGTACCACCCTTTGCGTCCTCTGCGAGACGGGTGGCTTCTGTTTCATCATGCAGACTCGCGTACCGTCAGCCTTGTAACTTGACCAATACTTGATGCCTCCCGACTTGAAACATTGCAATGAGCCGTTGATGATTTCATCGGCGCTCAGATGGTAAAACAGGATGGGAAACCGGTAGAGACGCTTGATGGGGTCGTCGCCACGTTGTTCTCCGTAGGCGTCCAGGATGCGGTCTGCCAGTGTGGGATCCGGAAATTCATGTCGCCATACCGAAAAGAAGGCTTCGTTATGGGGCACCAGGGCGTTTTTGAAACCTGCCTTTTCCAGTTCTCTGTCCACTCCTGTGAAGCCGTTTCCCTTTCGCAATTCTTCGTTGTAGATACTGACCGCCTTGGGGTTGCCTGCCACGGACCGTTTGAGAATTTTGATGCCGGGACGAATTTTCCCGACCGTATTGACTTTTTCCATCACAATCTCCTTGAATTCCGGCTGCCGTTGACAGCCGGGCAGGTTTGTAATCGCGCTAGAATTTCACCCGATGCGTGAGGTGTGGGAGATCAAATGGGGTAACGTCTACACGGACGAACGGGATCTCGTCATCGAACGGGTCCTCTATCGGTCCGTTATGGCCTCCGCCCCCGCCGCGCGAAGTGCTGTTACTCGCGTGTCCATTGTTGTTCCCGCCACCACTTCGTGGCGCATTGCCTGCGGGACGACTGGACTGGCGTTCATCCTGACCATGGTCATCGGACCGGTTGCCGCCGTCGTTACGTCCGCCAACGAGTTGCAGGCGATCGCCTACGATCTCCGTGGTGTAGCGCTCCTGGCCTTCCTTGTCGGTCCACTTGCGTGTCTGCAGGCGGCCTTCAACATAGGCCATACTGCCCTTGCGCAGGTACTCTCCGGCGACTTCCGCCGTGCGTCCGAAGAGCACGATCCGATGCCACTCGGTTTTTTCCTGCTTATTGCCATCCTTGTCCTTGAAGGTCTCGGAAGTGGCTATGCTGAAATTGGCGATGGCGCCGCCGCTGGGTTGGTAGCGCATTTCGACGTCTTTGCCGAGATGCCCCATGATGATTACCTTATTAACTCCTGCCATGCTTGACTCCTGAAGAAGGACAAATCCATCACGGGTCTGTCGATAAATAAAAACGCTGCAATGATGAGCGCCTCGTGCCGTGTTGTTAGTTGAATTTTGGCAACAGATGACCGTCTTTCCCGCCCCGAGATTTTCGGATCGGTCCCGCGCCTGTGGAATCGGCTCTTGCGCGGAGTGTGGCCTGTGCCTTTGAAGAACGCCCGCCTCGAGCCGGGTTAGAGGCGGGTACACCCGGTGAGGGGTGGTGATACCGCTTACTGGA
>JAJYPA010000680.1 GCA_021795795.1 Pseudomonadota bacterium
GGGATTTGTGTTTCTGGCAGGGATATATTGGTGCCCCGAGCGCGAATCGAACGCGCGACCTACCGCTTAGGAGGCGGAAAATGGACAATATGCAGCTTTTTTGAAATATAAGCGTTTTTCATATTTTTTATTTATCATCATGTTATAATAACCTCTGTCCCGCATTATCCCGCGATATACCTACCTATCCCGTTGCTCAGTGCAGCGCCAGTGCAGCGCAGAACATGGCATATCCATTTGATAAAACAAGTCTGTATAAGCCTTGCATCGGCCATGTATTTCGCTATTATAAATCTACGCGGGCAACCACGGGTAGCTCCCATGGCCACGGCCACCCATCCAGCCGCCCGCGCACTATGACTACTGAGGATGGGGAAGGATAGGGGAGACGGTGCAGAAATCATCGCGTGTGTGGAGTGTACGACTTGGCTTTGTCCAGAGGGCGTCCTTAGTTGGAATACTCGGGTTTGTTGCCTGGATTGCGATCAATGTTTTTGTTTTGGGACAGAATGCTCAGTGGTACATGATCGTCGGGTTTGACCTGTTAGGCGTTGTGGCAATCGGCATCGAGTGGCTCACGGCCAAAAAGAAACTTGACCGTAGCTCTATTGACGAGGGATGGGAGCAGGCAGAACATTTGCTGTCTTCTCCGAAGAGTTTAGCGATTAGTATCTTTAAGAGGCACCAGGCAACGTTTCCAAAACACATTCGCCAGAAGGGGGCGCTTGGACGTGATGTTGCTACTCCTCAGCGTCAGCGCGGACAAGGTCGACAAGGTCACGCAAGCCGTCGCAAAGCCGGGTCTGGAAAATCATCGAGCAGCAGTGATTCCGGTTCTGATGGCGGCGGCGATGGCGGGGATGGGGAACCGCCGCGATCTTCCATTCAACATCTTTTCCTATCGTTTTTCGATCTAGCAATCCGCTGGTCATGTGCTGAAAAAACTCTTCGAAATCAGGTAAGCTGCGGCAAATTGCCCAGGCCTGTTCAACTACCAGTAGGGCCGCGTTTTCCGATTTCGCTCGTGGAACAAATCGAGCGGGGAGAATGGCAGCCTGCCGTCTCTCGAACTATCTTACAAGCAAAATCTCTCCAGTCCCCGCAGCACGCGCGAGGGCGCCCTCGCATTGCCATTCACGGCAAGGGGGGCGCCGCATGAGCCGCGAAATCATTCCGCTCCACATAATGTCCGCATTCCAAGCCGAACTTCCTGAGTTGGATTTCGTCATCCCAGGGTTTTTGGCCGGCACGGTTGGGTCTCTTTACGCTCCCGGTGGGGTCGGTAAGTCGTTCCTCGCGCTGGAAATGGCCCTAGGCGTCGCGGGCGTCGACTTGCTAGGACTCGGCCCTCATCCTACGGGACGAACTCTTTACATCGCGTTAGAGGACCCAGAAATCATTCTGCGGCGAAGGCTGCATGCGATTGGAAGTCATCTCTCCGTGGCACAGCGGGAAGTCGTGGCTGAGCATCTTGAGCTTCTGCCTATGCTGGGATCTCCTTTCGACCTAGAGGATGGCCGATGCGCAGATTGGTTGACGGCACGTGCGGAAGGGGTACGCCTCGTTATTATCGACACCTTTAGTCGATCCCATTCCAGCGACGAATCCAGCAACAATGAGATGGCTGGTTTGCTTAGGATTTTGGAGCGCATCGGTGCAAGCACTGGCGCCGCTATCCTGTTTTTGCACCACGTCAATAAAAGCTCGGGAAGGGAACGTAACAGTGATCAGTTCGGCATACGTGGCGCAAGTGCGCTCGTAGATAACGCCAGGTTCGCCGCAGCGCTCGCATACGTTGAAGATGACGCCGCTGCGGGGGGCGTCCGCATCAGATATTCAGTTTCCAAGAACAACTACGCCGCACCTATTCCTAACAAGTATTACCTCAGGTTCCATGGCGGCGTGCTCCTGCCAGCGCCGCAGAAACAGGATGAGGAAACAGGAAATTCACCAAAAGAACAAAGGATGGGGCAACAGCGGAACGTTAAGCTAAAAGCACACCTGAATCCTTTCGGATCACCCTATCTGGCCGCAAAAAACGGTGAGCAACATGACTGGTAAGGCGCAACTCCCCACCACGACGGTCAGCCCCGCCCGCCTCCGAATGTGTCAGCCAACGCAACGGCCCACATACCGCACAGGCGAATGGATCGTGACGGCATGGGGGCGATGCCGGGTCACTGGAAGATTCGGCCAAAGGCATCAGGACCTGTTGGATGCATTTCTCTGGACCAAGGAGGCGTCCAGAGAAACCGACGACGGGGGAATTGAACTGCTGGTAGACCCCGCAACTGTCCGGAGAACCATGTCGGACTCGGTTTACAGCATGGACGGGTTAAAAAAGTTAATCCAGGAATTGCGGGCGGTGACACTGGAGCTGAAAACCTCAAAGCTAGAGGTTGTCGGTGGCCTTTTGGACCACGTGACCTGGAGTACGGCAACGAAGCGCAATCCCTTGGTGGCGGTTGGCGGTGTGAGAGACTTGTCGTGGTGTGATCCGGCGACGTGCGATCCTGCGCGCCATTTGTGGCGCGTGCGACTGGGCATGGGGTTGGCGGAACTGCTCCGGCATGACTTGCCCCTGCATTATGACCCGACGCCAATAACGCGGCTCCAAACCGGCATATCGCAGGCGATTGTCAGGCATATCCTCAGTCACTCAAGTCAGCCTAATGGGGGATGGGATCTGGACAACCTGATTCTGTCGGTCTGCGGGGATCTGGATTCGACCATGATTCGACATCGTCGCCGAGAACTCCGGATCGACGCCGCCGGAATGGAGACGATGGGGATCTTTATTGATGGAGAAAGAATCGTCCGTCGCGGCTCA
>JAJYPA010000681.1 GCA_021795795.1 Pseudomonadota bacterium
AAATCCACCAATACCGGCAAATCATTGCGGCTGATGTGGCGCGAGAAATTCTGATCGGTCAGCGTGATGGGCTGGCCCGAAAAAAGCTCGGCACCACACTTGCCGCAGTGACCACTGCCGACACGTTCGCCAGGAATGCGGTTCACCGCGTCACATTTGGGACAAACAACATGCAGGGAAGAAGTTTCGCTCATCGCCTTACTCCATCAATTCAGGATTATTCTTGTACATCGGGTTGTACATTGGGCTGAATGTGGGGGCGGTTGCGTTCGTTTTCCAGTAGGGCGGGCAATTTTCCGGCACGGACGAGCGCGGCAAGATCATCATAGCCACCCACATGGGTCTGGCCGATGAAGATCTGCGGTACGGTTTCGCGCCCGGAACGTTGCTCCATTTCTGCGCGATGGTCAGAATGAAAATCCACTGAAATCGCTGAAAACTCAAGACCTTGCTCTTTCAGGAGCCGTTTGGCGAAATGGCAATAAGGGCAAAAGGCGCTGAGATAGATCTCGACGACGGGGGCGTCTGACGATATGCCTGATGAAATTCCTGTCGGCTCACTCACAAAGACACATCCGATGCTATTTGCGCACAACGGGAAATTTTTCGGCCTTCCAAGCCGTAATGCCCCCCGCGAGATGGGCTACTTGGGTAAAACCCGCCTTCACGAACATATTGGCGGCCGAAGCGGATCGGTTACCGGAGCGGCAATACAACAGAATTTGATCCGCCTTGTGCTTTTCGAATTCCGGCAATTTGCTCGCCACGGATCCGAGTGCGACGTGACGAGCGCCCTTAATATGCTCACCACGAAACTCATCCGTTTCTCGCACATCGATCAACACCACGTTCTCCCGACCGATCAGACGGGCAAACTCGGCGGCGGTCATGTCGCGGAATTTTTGAAGACCCCGCGTCATTTCGTTACCCAAAAGCAAAACGATCAGCACCACAGCAGCCAGAGACAAGGCCCAGTGCCGCATCAGAAAGTCGATATATTCCTGCATCATTTACCCTTTAAACAGAATTCGAAGCGCGTAAAGCCAGTCAAGGCCGGTTATTGTGCGCGGCGCACACCCAGCTTGACCAGAATCGAATCCATCGGGCAAAAACGGGTAATGCCGCTCTGGAACAGGTTCAGGCCAACAAACGCGGTCAACCACAGCCAGCTTGGCTTCGCGAGATCGGCCTGGCCGGTTACATGGGCAAATATCAACGAGAGGAGAATCATCAAGCCCGCCATGATGCGGACGATACGATCAGTCGTCATGTCAAAAACCTCGGAATCGGAATGCGCACACCAAAGCCTTCTGGCGCACGCTTACATTTCAATTAAAGGGGCAAAACACTTCCTGCATCATGCTGATCAAACGGAGTGTGCGGGCATCGGAGACCCGATAGAAGACGCGGTTGGCGTCTTTGCGGGATGCCAGAATCCCTTTGTCGCGAAGAATGGCCAGATGTTGGGAAATATTACTCTGGGTCGTGCCGACCGCATCAACAATTTCCTGAACATGCAGTTCACGATCGCCCAGCACACATAAAATCTTCAAGCGCAAGGGATGCGACATCGCCTTGAGCGAACGTGAAGCTCGATCGATATCATCCGTCCGGGCCATTAAGCGTTCTGTACCACACTCATTCATTTCGAGGATCATTCGCGGTTCCCAGCAAAAATAGTTTCATTTTTCGATATGCTACCAGACTGACGGCACTTTGGAATTCAATCGCCCTGTTAGCAGGCTGCTGAAATACTTATTTTCAGCAGGATGATAAAGTGGGACATGAGTTTTTCAGCATCTTGTTAGGCACGATTTAAACACTCGCCAACAACCTGTTATTGAAAGCATACTAACTATTTTCGATGCTTCTGTCGTGGAAAATTGGAAATTTAACGCCATTTTGAGCAACAACCCAAGCAATGCCTTATTTTTTCCGATTTAAATTACCGCCATACCGCTGTGGGACATGCTCATTCCAGGCCAGAGTTCGTTCATTCATTTACCTTGCCTCCTTGTTTCTCAGTCTGGTTTGCACCCCCTACCTGAACGCCTATGCCGACAACCCCGGCCAGTTGAAACAGGCCATTGACCAGCAAAAATCTGCGCTGAATAAGACGCGCGCGGCTCAGGAAGAGATCAAAAGCCAGCTTAAGGCCACTCAGGCTCAACTGGATCAGACCGAAAAAGCACAAAACGATATCGAAGAACGCATTGAGGCCATCGAAGCACAGCGATCCGATCTGGAAAAACAAACCACCCAACTTGCCGATGAAATAAAACACCTCAAGGCACAGATTGACGACAGCCTGAGTACGGCCTACCTGCTGGGCAATCAGGCGCCGATATCCACGCTGCTGTCACATGATGATGCTCTGTCGTCCGAACGTTACCTCTACTACATCAAAACGTTGGTCGGTCAATCGATCGTACAACTAAACACGCTAAAACATACCGAACAGGCTCAAGAAGAGAACAAAAAGGCGCTTGAAAAAACTCAAACCGAATTGAATCAGGCTGAAATGCAACTGGCCGCAACCCTGGAGGCGCATCGGGCTCAACTGGCCACGCAGAATCAGTTGCTGCTGACACTCAGCCAACGTGCCGACACGCAGTCCCGTCGACTGGCTGAACTGCTTGCGCAGAAAAAAGAGCTGGATAACCGGATTGCCGCCCTGAACGCTCAAGCGGCAAAAGATCGGGCAGAGCAGGATCGCCGTCGTGTAGAGGCTCATCAGCGAAAATCAGCTCCCCCGGCAGACGATACGGACGAACGTTCGAGCCAATCAACCGCCTCGGGTGAAGTCATCCATGGTGGCATTC
>JAJYPA010000222.1:0-9570 GCA_021795795.1 Pseudomonadota bacterium
GCTTGCCGCAGGTTTTCCTCCACGACCGGATCGGGCGGCTTCCCTTGCGCAATCTGGCGCAGGTTTTCCATGGTCCAGGCCGCCATCGCCAGTTCCAGTTGCCCACTCTGGGCGAGATTCCAGGCGATCTCTCGGTAGGTCATGACCCGCTACCTCCTATCCGAACAATCCAATTTGCTGATTCTGAATCCCCGGCGACAGCCAGAGGCATTCCGTGCGGGTTTGAGTCTTATCCTGCACCGATGCATAGAGGGCCACTTTGGTGTCGATGCGCTGCCAGCCCGCCGCCTCCAAGGGTCCATGTACGGCATCGTTCCGATAGCCGGAAACGATGGCCTGCCCTTTCAGGCGCAACAGGGCTTCGATCAGCGCGTGATGATCTTTCAGGCCCATTTCTTCCTGATAGCGCGAGCGATGGTCGCTCATTTTCCGGGTCGTCGGGACGTAAGGCGGGTCGCAGTAAAAAACGGCATGAGGCGCGTCCCAGGTCGAGAGCAGTTGCAGGGCGTCCCGGTTCTCGATGATGACCCCGGACAGCCGTTCCGCCAGCCCTTCCAGTTCTTGCACATGCCAGCGAAACCGCGAGGCCGTATCCCGCTCTTTGGATACGCCCCAATTATTCTCGTTACTGGCATTGCAGCCGCCACCGGAAATGCCCTGGTTCTGGGCGACGAAAAACGCCCAGGCGCGATCCACACTGCCGGATGCCGGATCGCGCAACACATGCAGAGCGCGGGCAAACTCGGAGCGGGCATAGGGGGTGTACTTGAGTTTTTGCATCAGGCGGTCCCGTAAAAGATCGTCCTGCAAGACCCGGTAGAAGTTCACAATGCGCTCATCACGGTCATTGACCACTTCCATGCCTTTACAGGGTCGAGCCAGCAGGACATTCAGGGCACCCGCGAATGGCTCCACATACAGGGAAGCCCCTACGGTATAGGGTACGATACGGTCCCGGATGCGATTCTTGCCGCCCATCCAGGAAAATGCGGGGGTAACGTTCATCCAATTTCCTCCAGCATGAAATGACGGATATCCCGATGTATCCGGTCGATGACGCGCATGGCGATGTTTTCACCGGACACATACCGATAGAAAATGTCCCGATCTTCCGGCGACAGGCAAAGCAGCGCCTTATTCAAGAGCGGTTCCATATCTGTCAGCCCGAAACTCGTATCGTCCAACTCCTCGTCTACACCACGGACAGAGTATTCCGCTTCGAGGCGGCGATAGTGACTTCGATAATCGGTACGGATTTGCCAGTTCAAAAAACTGATAAATCCGCGCCCTTCAAAAGACCGTGAAACATCGTATTTATCAATACAGCGCACAAAAGATTCCCGGTATTCCTGATAAATATCGTCTACATCATCCCAGGCATGATAACGGTGATGACTTTGTGCCAGACGGTATAAAAAGGGGTCCGCCCTTTGGAGTAAGGCGGTCAGCACTTGCGGCGATGACCGCGCCGCCAGCACTTCATCGGCCAGAATGGTGGCAAACGGCAAGGACTTGGTTAGCAAGGCAATCCCCCTTCTTAATCAGTAAGTTATTGTACCTGTTTCATAAACAGAAGTCCAATCGGCGCACCTTGTGCTTCCCGCACGGTCGGCGGTTCGTTAAAGCGTTTTGCCATAATAGGCGTCAGTACGTTTCCGACATTGCCTGCCGCATACAGGGGAATTTCAGGGCCGGTCAACGACTGCGATATTGCAGCATAACCATTACCCATTATGGTGTTGCTGTTGGACATAGCCAAGGCATTATCCACACCGCCCAAAAGGGATGCGGCAATCAGCGAACCCCACCGGACCAGTGTGTGATGATTGACGCTGGTGGCAACATAAGTACGGGCCGTTTTGGCGTTGATGGCGTATGCGGAAATGGCGTAACTCTGATGATTCCAGGTCATTTCGTTAAACTGGATCACGAGCCGGTCTTTTTCGCGTTTGAACTTACCCAACAGTTTCGCTTTATTGAAGCGGCCAGAGACAATTTCCGCTTCCACCGGCCCCGGTTCATTGCTGTTCATGGCCGTGAGCAGTTCGCCAAAGGCGATATGACCGGGTTGAGCCAACACCGGGCCTTTTGCCACGCCGGACATGCTCTTGTTGCTGCCAGGCAGCGGCATACCACGCCCTTGCTCTCCATACCCTTGCAGGGTGCCAACCCCATTATTCAGTACCCGCAAACTGGTGGTCAGCGGGGTGGGTACAGGTTCGTCGATGAAGCGCATCAATTCCATTTGCGCATCCTTATCCATGGCTTTCTGATAGGCCGTGGGTTTTTGGGGGGCCGCCGCAGGTTGTACCGGAGCCGGGGCGGGCGCCTTGGGAGGGGCGGACTGGACGGGCGCGACCGGGGCTGCCGGATGCAGAGCGCCCAGGGTCGGAATGTAGCTCTGGTGGTGCTGTGCCGCCTGTTGCGCCCGCTTTGCGTTCAGTCGCGCAAGATTCTGGTTGTAGAGGGCACCCCCCTTGTCTCCGCCCGGAAGATTCTGGACGTGCTGCGTCGAACCCGGACTACTCATGACCTTCTGGTGACTGCTACCCAGAAGGTCATACGCGCCGTAGGCGACCATGGCGACGGCCAGGCTCGTCAGCAACAGGGCGTTGATCCGCGTTTCCGGGCTGGTGTAAAAGTTTTTCAGGTTCCCCAAAACGGAGATTTTCTTTTTTGGCGTTGCTTCATCCTGACTGGTGTTTGCGGAAGGGTCCGGCTGCATACTCATTCATCACCTCCTTGCAGGGTGCTAACCCCTTGGTGCGTTTCAAAAACGATGGTGCGCGGTTCGCCATTCACGGTCAGCATGGCGGTTTCCGTGGCGGGCAGTTCGTAGGCGTGGACGCCATCGGGCGATTGCAGGGTGGCGAGCCAGGCCGGAGCGAGGACGCTATGCCGGGTGCGCAGCCAGATTTTGCCGTTCATGCGCCAGGCTTCGCCGTAGCCAAACGGTATCGGTTGCGCGGATCGTGGCATGGTGTCGTACAAGGCCCGCATGAGCACGGCATCCGCCGCATCGTGCGAGCGCCCCAGGCCGCCGATGGGCGGCATGGCTCCGGCAGTCAGCCCGTCTACGCGCACGATGATCCGGTAGTCCACCATTTTTTGACCTGTTTGCAGATCAAAAAGCAGGGGCGTCGGTAACTGTTGCAACAGGACCGAGAGATTGGAGTCCCGAAACTTCTGTTTGGCCGCAATGATGATGGTGCTGGTTTTGACGGGGGCCGCGCCATTGGCCGAGGTCTTGCCTTCCTTGTTCTCCAGGGCGCTTTCGGTCTGGATGCTGCCCGATGTGACCGGATTGACGACCTGAAAAGCCGTACCATTGCCCACCGTGGCATCCTCCACGAACCAGGGCTGCCCCCATTCATTGACGAAAGATACGTCTGTCACATAGCCCGCCGCCATGGGAATGACGGGAATACCCCCCCGGTTGGGATGCACCGTAATGACTTCGGTTTTCGCCAGGGGCGGTGTAATCGGCACTTCCGAAGCTTTCTGTGTCGCCTGGAGTTTTTTGCGGAAGTTCATCAGGTCTTTGGGATGCAAAGGCAACAGCGACTTGGCCGCAGACTGGTACAGGGTGTTTTCCGGGGGCAGGGGCGGCAGGGTTGCACCCGGCATAGGGCTGGCCGCAGTTTGGGCTGTCGCCTGCAAGGCGGCAGGAGTGACCGTGACAGCACTCGGCGCGGATTGTAGCTCCTGGGTCGTTTGGGGCAGGTTGGGGATGGGCGTAGGCGCGGAAAGATGCTCTACGGGCGGGACCGGCGCTTGCGGCACCACCACGACACCCGCCACAGCCAGGGCCGGAAAGAGGCTGAGTGCTACGGCCAGCCGAAAGGGGCTGCGCCCCGGCAAAGAGTTTTTGTTCATGGTTTCGTCGCTCCTAGTACAAGGTTCTGGATACTGATGCCAGAGGGGTTTTTGATGGTCACGGCGCGTTGAATCAAGACCGTGGCGAGATACTGGTGGTCATTGATCTGGCTCGATGAGCGGAAAATCATTTTGACGGGGAACTGTACCCGCCAGGCATAAATGCCATTGGGCAGATGCCCTTGCCAGACGACGACGCCGGGGCCGTAAGGGATGGTGGACACCATGAGATTACGGTCACGGATGGCCTTGAGTTCGTTATGCGCTTTCAGTCCGGCCAGAAAACCTTGATAACCATCTGATGTGAAATACGCCTGTGCTCTCTGGAGGTCGCGGCGATAATTCAGAGCCGACAGGCTCAGGGCGTCCGGGATTTTCTGCATGGCCCAGGCGATGACGGTGTGATCCGTGATATAGGGCACGTCCAGCGCCACCAGGGGCACGATGCGTCCGGTATTGGACGTGGCGAAATAGGCGGGCAAGGGCGGGTGGGTCTCGATCCAGACCGCCGCAAACGTCGCCATGGCGCTATAGGCCAGTAGCGCCACATTGATGCGACTGGCGAGTGTATAGAGCCGAAACAGCGAGACATTGGTTTCCCAATGTTGCTGCGCCGCGTTCAAGTTTTTTTCTATCGCCTTTCGCGTTTCCGCAGCCGCAGGGGCTTGCACCCCGGCAAGGGGTTGCACCCCGGCAGGGGCTTGCCCCCCCGCAGAGGTCTGGCTTCCCGCAAGGGGTTCAGGCAATGGCTTTTTCTTCATGCCAAACATGGGGCAATTCCTCCCGGATCAACTGACAGATGGTGGATAAATCGGTGTGACACAAAGAGCCGGTATCGACATTCGGGTAAATATCGGCCAGGTCGAACACGGCGGTCCAAGGATGCCGGGACTGGCGATAAAAGAGGATCGGGATCACGCCTCCATTCTGGTGGCGGGTGGCGTTGACCTGATCCCACCAGGCTTGCCGAAAGGGAATCTCCTGGCGCTTCACTTCGATGGAGAAGCCAGGAATGCTCAGGGAATCCGCGCCCGAATCGCGGGTCTGCACGAGATTGCGCTGCACAACGGTTCCCAACCGTTCGGACAGCAGAGCAAACAATTGACGTTCACCGCATGCACCCTTTTCGCGTTGCATTTTTGCCATGACCTACTCCTGCACCTGGGGAAGCGTGGGCATGACGATATGCCGGACACGCGGCACCGGAACCAGCCCTTGCCGGAAGTCCGACCCCACTACCGGAGCTTTTTTCACGGTGGGGGGTTGCACCCCGGCAGGGGTTTGTACAAAACCCTCATGTAGCGCCGGACCCTGGGGGGTCGTCACGACGAAAGTGGGCGTTGCGGGCTTTCCGCCTTCCAGGTCGGCCAGCACCGCCGTATTGATGGCCACGATGTCGGCAATGGTCTTGTGGCCTTGCGGGAAAGCCTGGGGCAGTCCGCCTTCCTCGGTGACGGTGTTGAAGTGGCGCTCATTGCGCAAAAACATCGCTTGCGGGTTTTTCGCCTGCAAGATGCGCCCGGCCTTGGGTAAGGAGCTTTTTTTGAGGATGGCGACTGGAATGATGAGATAGCGGGCCTTGCCCGCCGCCACCCCGGCCTGCACCTGTTCAAAAAACCGATGGCACCAGAGGCAGTTCGCGTCGATGAACACAATGGCCTTGGCCGGAGCCGTTTTCGCGCCCCACACGAAGCCGTGAATTTTGTGCAGCAGGAGCGCATCCTGGGCCGGAATCGGCGTGAGGCCCGCTTGCAGCGGTGCAACCACTTGTGCCGGGGTTACCGACTGCGCCGGGGCAGCCGGTTGCACCGGAACGGTGGTTTTTTCTATGGGTCTTTCCCAGACGGGGACGGGCAAGGGGACGGCGGCCCAGGCCATGCCGGATACCAGACTCAGCAGCAATGCAACCAGCAGTTTATTTCGCATACATTTTCTCCCAGAGTGGGGTGACGTTCTGCCCGGTTTTGAGGTCCATGAGCGGACCAATAGCGAGATACTTTCCAGCGACGAGATACGCGATCTCCGGGCCTTTGGGGGTGTGTAGCCGCACGATGGTGACGCCATGACGGTGCGAGAGGCGTACCGCCGTGACCGCGCCGTGGGTGTCTTGATGCGTCTGCACCGCGATGACGCTCAGATCGGGTTGATGCACCCATATCCAGGCCATCAGACCCGTAACGGCGACGAGAACGCCCGTGATATAGGTCCATGAGGATTTACGCATGGTGCGCTTCCTCATCTGTCCAGTAGTGGTCCGGTATCGGCTTCAAAATGATCTCCCGCAGCATTTGCACGTACTCATCACCAGGGTGATGCCGATTTTTGTGCAGGTCCGTGAGGATTTTTTCTGCGGCTTGCGCCGAATCGCAGCGATGGCGGTCCATGACGCGGATCGTGTCCATGAGGGCTTCCCCGTCCGGCGCGTCGCCGCGCCCCGGCAGAGCGGCTTCCCGGCGTCGGATACGGTCGCCTTCTCGTCGCGCAAAGGCTCGGACAGCCTCGGCATTGGTCAATGCCCAGAGTTCCGCAATGTCGATGCCCGGAACATTGACACCTCGGCTACTATTCTCTTTTACCAAGGTGTCAATAACTTGCCGCCAGTTCTCGTAACGGATGCCCTTGCTGGTTTTTTCCTTTGCTATCTGGTCGATACGCTGAAAAGTCGGACGCATACCCAGTTCGATAACCTGTTGTACGATGCTGCGTACTTTCTCAACGGCGCGGTTGTGAACTTTCTTCTGGCAGTGGCTATGCCCATCCACGGAATGAACGACCATGCCAAAGAGGGGCAGCAACGGGATATTGCAGCGCAGGTTGACGGTCAGTTGTTCATCGGGCCTTTGGGCGGCGCGTAGTCGGCCAACGGCCTGTACGATTTCGATGGTGTGATACTCGCGCACGAAATAGGCGAAGTCGGGATTTTCCGGCAGGGTACAAGACGTTTCCGAATGGGGAATATAGGAGATACCTACCGATTGCGGCGTCCAGGGATCATCTTCGCTGACGGGTTTCCAGGGCAGGTCATAGAGTCGGCGCGTGGCCTCGTACATCAACCAGTATTGATGATGGGAGAGCATTTGCAGGCCCAGGATTTCCATGTGCGTACATTCCCGATACCGATTATGTCCTTCATGATCCCGGTTCCAGTATCCAATGACCTTTAATTCCGTGGATTGGAGCGCGTCGGCATAGATTTTCGTCGTGAGCAGGATCGAGTTTTCGGGTGCGGCTTCCAGAATATCCACGGCATCCCGCAGGGTTTCCTCGAAGTGATAGGTCAGTGCGGTCTTGCTCCAGTTTCGTCCGCGTATCCAGTGGACGCGCAGATTGGGTGTCGCCGGATAATGCTCGGTGACGTTGTACTGACAGAGATGCCGAAGCGCCAAATTGGGTGTCGCCGTCAGGATGGTAATGTCCTGTTTGCGGGACTGGTGGAGCAGAGCCTCGCCTATCGTTGTTCGGGTCACGGCAATCATGGCCTGGTCGGCCCAGAACATGGTCCGGGTCTGAATGGCCTTGGAAAGCCGATCCAGCAGGACCGGCCCCCGATGTTTCCGCGAGTCACCCAATATTTTGTAGATGCGCTCAAAGATGGTGACATAACTGAAATGCTTGAAGTTTCTGATGAGGTTGTGAAACTCGTCCCAGGATTTTCCGGGCATCGGCGGGATGTCGCCGTTCTTCCAGCCGGTCATGAGCAGGCTTTCCATGTACATGATCCAGCGCATCATTTTCTGATAGGCTTCGAGCCGTTCATCCCGGTCCGGCTCCGTGTAAAAGCGTTGATCGGTCAGAAAATTGTGGTGAACGCTCAAGCGTAGCTGGTACAGGATTTCACTCAGGTAACGGTTTTCCTCCAGGAGTTGCGGGGCTTCGTCGAGAACGACCTTGCCGCGCAGTTTGCCGTTTGCCTTGAACAGCGTCGGATCGCCATTGAGCGCGGCATGGGTGCTGGCGAGATGCGCTTCCTGATACCAGTGTTCCAGGCGCTTCATCATGTGCGGACAGAGGGGTGCTCCCGTATCCGCCCCTTTTTTGCCATTGGTCAGATAAAAGAGGGTGGCCAGCCCTTGCGGGCACTCCTGATTGCAGAATTGCGAGACAGGGAACCCCAGGGCGCTGAGGGTGGCCGGTGCGGGCAGGCCATCCGGCTCCGTAGCGACATGGATAGGCGCGACTTCGGGTGGCGCTTCTCCCTGGAGTCCAAAGTAAACAGGACAATATCGTTCTGGGTTTTCAATGATCTGCGTGGGCGTGGCATTGCCAGGCGCAGCCTTGCCGCAGGGATTGGAACAGGACTGGCAATTGCCAGTACACAGCGTTTCTCTACGACCGTGGTGTTCCTGGGTTTCCGGGTCGAGGTTCCGGGCCAGTGCCCGGCGTCCCTCGCGGGTCGGTGCGCAGGCGATGGCGCTTTCCTGGGCGTGGGGGAGGATTTCGGCCAGGGCATGACTTTTGCCCGCGCCGGTGCCTACGGCGATGATGCTTTTTTTTCCACTACCTGGCGCGTTCAGGTCGGTCTCCAGTGTGTGGCGTACTTTTTCGTAGATTTTCTCGATGGGTTCAGGACTCCACTGCCGCATCGGGTGATCGGGATGCAGCAGGTTATCCGAGGTCAGGAGCAGGGGGTGCAGATTGGCCCGTTGCGCTTTTGTGAGATCGTTGGCGTCCAGCTTGGCCGCAATCGAATCGAATGGGCCTTTACCGTCCGGGCGCAGCAGGAACAGATTTGCGGACGTTTGGGGCAGCCAGCGGATAGCCAGATTAAGGATCGCCTGTAATCCCTTGCCGTGCGGTTCCAGGTCGGGCGAAAGAATGATTTGCTGGTATTTCTTGATGATTTCCAGTTGTGCAAACTGGCCTACGGACATGCCCGCAATCACATCGGCTTTGGGAAAGTCTTGGGCAGTAGTCCAGGCGCTTTCCAGTCCTTCGCCGATAACGAGAATGCTTGTGCCGGACGTTTTGCGGTAGAACACCCGGCCATTTTGGGCGACACCCGTTGGAAAATGCCGGGTGATCTTGCGGCCATCGGCGTCCAGCCAGGTTTCCTGCCAGGCGCGTTCATGGTGTTTCGCGGGATTGCGCAAGGGCGTAATCAGGACGGCTTTTACGCCCCGGTCCAGCAGGGCGCGGGCTTCCTTGCCGAGCTTGCCGTCCAGTGAGGTATGCGAAAAAAACAGGCCGTCAAAGGGGCCGTCCAGGTGGCGGTGTTCTTGCAGGTAGCGCAGCACGATGGCGCGGGTATTTTCAATGCCGTCGCTGGTCAGGGGTGCGGAAAAAGGGCTGACCATGGGGGGGTGTTTGCGGGCATGGGCCAGCCGCTTTTCCAGCAGTGGCCCATCGACCGGGTACACGTCATAGTTCAGGGTGATGTCGGGTTCGCCCCAATACAGCACTTCCAGTTGGCGCTTGGTAAATTCCCGGTTCTCTTTCGTGGCCCGCAAGGTCTCCAGATAGCTGCGGCGGGTATCCTTCTTCCGAAACGGTGCGTGGCGCTTTGCCGAGAAAAACACGCCCAGATCATTGAAAGTCTGGCGCAGGTTGCCACAGACCGAGCAATGGGCATGGGTCCAGCCGCGTTCATCCTGGGCGATCCAGGCGGACGGGTTTTTGTCGTCATGGGCGGGACAGAGAAAGGTGGCCTTGTGCGATCCGGCCTTTTTGAACTTTTGGACCAGCGGCTGAATCTCG
>JAJYPA010000222.1:9670-12262 GCA_021795795.1 Pseudomonadota bacterium
TACTGTCGTCAATCGCGCCCGCGCCGGTGGCGATGGTGATTTTCTTCAACTCGGAATCGGCAATTTCTCGCGCCTTTTCCGAAGCGTTCCAGAGGTTCAAGCGGATGGAAGGGGCGTACATATTCCGGTACTCGCCGTCCATGACCTTGAGTTTGAGTTCGAGAAAGCCCTGATTGGGGTCGTTTTTGGTCGGCTTGGCTTCCGCCGATTCGATGCCGACATTGTAA
Organism: Pseudomonadota bacterium; assembly: GCA_021795795.1. The sequence goes on from JAJYPA010000222.1 coordinate 9,898, forward strand.
TTACCGGGCGGCAACGTACCGCTGCTTTCCTTGATGCTGCCGTAGTTCTGATAAAAACCGCTGAGATTACCCATGGTCGTTACTCCTTACTTTGCAAAGTAGGGCACCGAGAAGAAAACGCGAACGGAGAGGGTGCCCGACTCCCCGCCCACCACTGGTTAGTGACGCATCATGAAGGGTTGCACCCCGGCAGGGGGTGGTGCCGAATTTTCCGGTTGCACCGGAGCCGCCGGTTGCACCGGAGCGGCGACTTGCCCAGGTGCGGCCTGCTGCATCTGGGCGCTATGTTGAAAGGCTGCGAGATAGTTCTGTTCCATCGCCGCCCAGGACAGGGGGAGCGTCGGCGGCATGTTGAATCGGTTTTTGCTCCAGTAGGCGGGGGACGCGCCGATTTCCAAAATTCGCTCGCCCATGGCGATGGCGCGGGGAGCACCCTTGTCGTCGCCCTTGAGGGTCAGCCGTTGGGTGGCGAAGCCCATGATGTCCGCCCAATCCCGCCACAGGCCCGCCGTCTTTTCGTGCAGGCGCAGGATCGTGCGGTTGTAGCTGCCGTAGACCGGGTCGTTGTTGGTCTTGTTGTTGCTTTGGGCCACGGCGACAGTATGGATTCCGCAATCGTTGATGGCCTGTAGCTGATCGCGGATCTCCGCCCATTTCTGGAGGGCATAGATGTAGCCCTTGCCGTACCCAAAATCTTCAATATTTTGCTTTCGGCCCGTATCGCAAATTTTCTTCCAGACCATGGCCTCTAAAGCGTCCAGAGAGTCGATGACTACCGTATCAAAAGGACGTTGCCCACTCCGAAACCCTTGCACGAGTTCTGCTAGCGCCATTTGTAGGTCGTCGGTGTTTCGTACCCGAAGGGATGGGACGTTCAAAACGCCAATCCCATCTTCCGCCGCCAGGATCAGCGGACGCGGTGCGTTGGCAGCAAAGGTCGTTTTGCCAATTCCGTTTTCGCCATGGATGACGACTTTCAGAGCGCGTGGCCCGCTGTTCGCTTGAATGTTGTCGAGGATTCCCATGTTTCGCTCCTATGACTGAATAACCGGGTGGTGCCGATTTTGAAGAAGCCGCTGCGCACCAATCGCCAATACTTCGCCCAGGCGGTCTACCGGGACGTACTCGCGCAGGAAGCAGGCCAGTTGTTCCGGGTCGTTGGGGTAGATGACGCAGGCGTTTGGCGGAATGCTCTGGCTCTGCCACTGGCCGTTTTCATCCAGTCGCAACAGCCAGCGGTCTTGCAGATGGCGAGCTTGCGGACGGCTTCCCCCTTTTACCGGGGACTGCCCGCGCCGGATGGCGGGCAGCACTTCTTGCGTGACCCATCGCCGGAAGGGACGCGCCTGGGGTTTTCGGGATTTGAGCAGGGCGTGATAGAGGCCTGATTCGGAAAGGATGGTAACTTCGCGGGTCTGGAGGGTGCCGTTCTCAGACCTGATCTGCATAGTATGCAGATCAGCTTCGTCATCATCGAGAACGCGGGTCATCTGCACGGCATCAGCGTAGTTCAGCGCCTTGGCAACATCGCCAGCGACAAACCACACCTGGCCGTCACGATCCACGGTACGGACTTCGGTGGATCCAAATTGAAAGGTGGCAGGCAATGCGGCCTGCACAGACGCGGATGCGCCTGGGGTATGGGTGTCCATGCTCTTACTCCTAGTGAACGGTCTTGTAACCGCCCTCCATCGCTGCAAAACGAAGGTGGGCGAACCGAACGGGTTTGCAGACCGGCCACTAGGTACCGGCGAGCCCGAAGGCTCCCCGTCCGGCCCGCCCATAGGAGCAAAGCCGAACCACGGACGTAAAAAATGCCGACTTCCATAAGGGAAGGGCGGCTGTCCGCCTAGTGCTTCCGGGCTGTAAATCCCGATCATCGGAACCCCGATGACGGAATCGGCGTAGACCGGACAGGCGGGGGAGTCAAGTTGAGACGATTGAAAACCTATAGTGCCGTATGCGACACTATGCAAACCATGAGCGCGCACGAAAAAATGCTGTCCAGGATGCGAAACAACCCGCGAGACTGGCGGATTGGCGAGCTGATGGCGGTCGCCAACAGGATGGGAATAGAGTGCCGGAACGAAGGAGGAAGCCATCATGTATTCTCCTTCCCAGGCGTGGATGAGGATGTGTGCGTGCCTGCGCATCGCCCTATCAAACCGGTGTATGTGCGCCAGTTCGTGGCGTTGGTCGATAAAGTCAAGGAGTTGAGATCATGAGCGAAATTGCCGTGGAGCATGTGAATCCGCCGTACCCCTTCGAGGCGTATGCGCATGTTGTGGAGCCGTTGACCGAGGTGGATGGCGGCGGGTATTTGATTACCTTTCCCGATCTTCCCGGTTGCATGTCGGATGGCGAA
>JAJYPA010000223.1 GCA_021795795.1 Pseudomonadota bacterium
GATGCTGGGCGCATGTCCGCCGCCACTTCTATGACGTGGAACAGCGGGGTCCCAGTCCGGTAGCCCAGAAGGCCCTGGCCTGGATCGTCAAACTCTACGCCATCGAAGCGGAGATCAAGGAATCTCCACCGGATCAGAAAGTCGCCGCCCGGCAGCAGCATGCCGGCCCGCTGCTGGAAGCCTTCCATGCCTGGCTCACGGAAACCCAGATGCAGGTGGCGCCGAAAAGTGGTATTGCCAAAGCGATGGCCTATGCCCTCAACCGTTGGAAAGCACTAACGCTCTACCTCGAAGAAGGACAACTCAGCATCGATAATAACCCGGTGGAGCGAGCGCTGCGGGGCGTGGCCATTGGTCGCAAGAATTTTTTATTTGTTGGAAATGATGCCGGTGGCGAGCGTGCCGCGTCCTTCTACAGCATTATCGAAACGTGCAAACTCAACGGTATTGAGCCCTTCGCGTACCTCTGTGACGTGCTCGAAAAGCTCCCGACCTGGCCCAATAAGCGGCTCCACGAACTCTTGCCGTGGAACTGGAAAAAATCTGCATTACCCTGATTGGCGCCAACCCGCAAGGGTGGGTTCGCTGAACGTTTACATCCATATGCCCTATATAAGAGCGGAAGCAGAATGCGCGATACGCAACCCGTAAATCCTATTATGAATGTACCACTACATGAATCCATTTGCTGTATCTCTTGGCCCATTCCTTCACGCCCAATCCCGACTGTTTGCGCAGACGAATGACCATTCTGTTGGTTCCCTTGCGGTAATGACCTTGGTTCAAAGTCCTCCTCTCGGAGCAGAACGATCATTGTACGCAATTTCTTCAGCCCGATTGACAGAGCTGTTGGGCCACATGGCCGATATATGCACACTCTTATTTTAGACAGCAACTACATCACGCTGATTCACCTATTGATGACTGTCATCTTTTTGTTTTCGTCCGCTGATGTACAATGCCCCCCATATCCACTCATGAAGATGATCCCCTTCAACGCCGCCGGAAGCAAGTCCGCCTTACCCAACGAAGACATCGCGCACGTTTGACAGATATGGTCACGGACGCAGGTTGATCTATTTATATCGCCTAAACCCTTGCACGGCTTGATGCTCTGGTCCATTTATGGGGCGTGGAACGTCAAGAAGAGGTAGAGGAGCTGCTTGGTTCCGTCCGTATTGACAGGATAAGTAATCGCATATTTTCTTCCAACCCTTATAAAAAACGGATTTTAGCGTAAATCATAACAACGCCATAAGCACCGTGCTGTTTCGCAAAACGTTGACCACATGAAAAACGTCTACAAATGTTTCGTACAGACAAAAATGTGGGTTATAGTATATAAGTAATCAGGAAGAGGTTCTTCGTGTTTTCAGTCGAACGGTGTTTTTATTTGTCATTATATTGACTGCAATTGGCATGTCCCATTAATTTGCAGAGGAAATTGATATGTTAAACGAAAGTAAAGATGTATACCCGACCGCATTTAGTGCCTTATTGTTGCGTTTGTACATGGTTGAAACTGGTAGACAAGGAGAGTTTGACCCACTGCGTCTGATTGAATGGTGGACGGAAAAATTGGAGAATCCGGATGAGGGCGATGCTTGGCTTAGCCGCAGCATGTGGCGTCTGTATTCGCGCCATATCCACGCCTTGATATCTGCTAACTTTCCATGCCTTTCTGAAGCTTCTGGCCACGACCTTGGAATCGAAACGCAGTTGATTTCAAAACCCGAGATCATGACTCATCCGAATGGAATTGTGTCAGAATATTGGTCAGTGGAAGCATATGCGCGATCACTGCCTCCCTTTGGATTTGAGACCTGGCAGCGTCCCCTGAAACTCACACGTTTTTATACCTGTGATCCGGATGAATTAGATCTCGACTAAGACAAGGAATTGTTGAGCGCCAATTATCTTGGCCGGTAACTCCTGTGGCCGGGCAGGAACCGGCCATTGTCGAAGGACTTGCCGTTTCGTTTATTACGGATAATCTATAGTCGTACACTGGGGACTATAGAACTTTAATAGCTGGATGTTATGTCCATCGCAGTCAGGCAATACTCTGTCAGGCACCGTTCATGAATTACTGAATTCTGCAGAGGTTAACGCCGTGTTGTGAGACCCCACATTCCAGTTTTCCAGTGTGTTGATTTACCATGATGGTCGATGGCGTAATATGATGGGTTAAGGAGAGGTATCCATAACAAAGAGCTGCGCCTACCACGGAAGCGGCTAGCATCATCCCTAAAATAAAGGAAACGGTGATGACGCGCTGTTTCAAAACAGCATCTCGGACTGTGCTGTTCAAAAGGTCGGCACCGGTGTCGACCCATTCGTCGATTACTTTATCCCGCTTTTGAGCGATGGCCGCGTCCATATCCTTATCTACGCCCACAGTCGCGTCTTCCAGCTTTTTGATGGCCGCATTCAGCACGGTCAGTGCCGATGAGGAACCCCGATCTAGTCCATCACTAATCGCGGTTTTCAGTTTGGTCACGTTTACGTCAAAGGCTTTATCGACATTCCTCTGGATATCACCGGCCCCTGCAATGACCGCTTTCTGTATCTTGGTCGGGATGGACGCGAGTGCTGTTTTCATGATTTCTAACGAATAACCTGCAGCAGCGGCCCCATCAAAAGCCACACGCGCAGACAGATAAGCGCCGTACATGGGGTCGTCTGCCGATATTTTGTACTTCTGCACCCACCTGGCGAGCAGTTTATGATCGGTATCGGACAAAGACCGCTCTGCGAGATCATACCCTCGGTCACCGCTCAACGGGGTTTTGTCCATTTTGTGTATTCCTATTCCAGATGCGGGTGATTCCGACCGGCCTAATGGACCCATTAGTCACCACCATCAATGAGTGGAATCACAGCACCCACCCATGACTGCCTTAACCAGTTACGAATAGACTGACGGTCAACGACAAACAAGGGACTATCCGCCCCCGCCAAGGATGCCAAAGAGCGGTTTTTGTGTGTTTTGAGAACGCTCGCAACGCGAGACGCCAGTTCAGGAATCTCGCCAACCAATCCGCCACCTTTTATCCATGCGTTTTTGTATACCGGCTGCGTAAACCATGAAAAATCAGCATCGTATGTACCTTCATGACGGTTCACTACTGCCATCTTGCGGTCAGCCATTTGACAGAGGAGAGACCGTGACGACATTTCTGCGCTGGCTTCCTCAACGCCAATCATCCACGCAACACATACTTCAAATCCCAAAGCTTCGGCAACTGGCAATATCAAAGTTGCATTCGTGTCGAATGCTTTTTTCCCATTGGCAGGTGCGTTGATCACCACGTTTTCGCAACCCATCTGCTCAATGTGCCTGAACAGTACGGTCATGCTGTTTTCGGCATCACGCCCAGATTTGTCCAGATCAACGCAAAAAGTGGTTACCCCTTCGACTCCTTCATAACGATTGGCTACATCCCCAGTCTCTACGTCTCCTTCTACAACTGCAACGGGTAAATTTCTGTCGAGCAGATAATCGACGGTTAACATAGAAAAAATGCTTTTCCCAACGCCACCTTTGTCGCCATGGCTGATAATCAACTTTTTATCCATAACGGTACTCCTTTTCATTGGATGGTAAAAAACTCATTGATTGGCAGGGTCATCAAGGTTGATGATTCCCGATTTTGATACGGGCCGGTCATGAAAATCTGTGCTACGTCCCGCACTCGTTTTTTGTTTCTTTCCCGGAACCATTAATTTACCATTTCTGATGCCTACGGCAACACGTGTAAAACATCCGGCCACGTCTTTTCCACGGCCCGTAAAGCCCAGAGCATCAGCAATATCATTCCAGGTACGCATCAGTTTTCGGGCCGCGCCAATATCTTCAAAGCGACTCAAAATGACAGACTTCATGGTGTAACGTTTGTCTGGTCCGTCGTTAATCAGCTCGGTCAATCTGTCCATGGTGCCCCCTACCTTCTTGAAACCATCAGTAAAAAGATCTTGCGTTACCTATTATACCTATCAAAATCTCGGTTCCGAAACATAGAGCGCTATTTTTATGTACAAGTTCAACGTTTCCTTTTCATTCCGCTCCATATCCTTCCATTACCGGTAGATGTTCCGATAAACCATCCGCAGGTTTTCTGCCTAAGATAAGCAATTGATCTTACGAGTATCTCGGTATACCGTAAAAATAACGTAGGTTTGTCGCATGGTTCAGTGTCTAAAAACAAGAGCGACATACACGTATCGGCATGCTACTCACACACAAACCCACCTGAAAGCATGCCGTCATCATCCGTTATCTCTTGCTATGCTGGCGTCACACAGGTTGTTCATGATGCTCTATGTCGTGAGCTTTTAGGCATTGCTACGGAAGTCGAATCTCTACGAGACAATATCTGTCTGTGTTTCGTAGAGTCTATTTCATGCTGTACAATAATAAATGTGAATAATTTTATATGATGACCGTAATAAAAAACAAATGGGAGTAACAAAAGTCATGAGCGTGAAAGAAACACACCTGAAAGGCACTCCTCAAAGTGTAATAAAATATGTTTCTGAAGAAGAAGCGCATAATGTCCGTTCTGGTGAAGACGACACCACAGGTTATTATGCTGAAAATAGCAACGTGCAGAGCGTTTGGATGGGTAAAGGTGCCGCCGCACAAGGCTTATCCGGTCGTGTCAATAACGAGGATTTTAATCAACTACTGTGTGGTGTCACCATGTATGGACAAGACATCAGTAAACGCGGTAACCATCAGAATGCACGGAGAATAGGGTCAGATTGGACATTTTCAGCTCCGAAAGCCGCTTCCATCCTGGCGATTGAAGACTCACGCATAAAAACGTGGATGCTTGAATCTGTACAAGAAACGATTGAAGAGTTTTATGCCAAAGAGATGGCTTATGCGAGAAAAGGGAAGGGCGGCGCGATCACTGAATTTTCCGAAAATATCGCAGCGGCTGGATTTTTGCACGAAATCGCCAGAGCCACAGATGGAATCATTGACCCGCAACTTCATGTCCACGTTGTTGTTCCGAACATCGTGCAAAGAGCAGATGGAGAATGGGTGAGCCTGCGGAGCGATTACGGAGAAAACAACGCTAAAGTTTACGCCATGGGTGATGCACAAGTTGCAAAGTTCATGAAAAAGATGCTGGAGCAGGGCGGTTACTATCTTGAGACCAGACTGGAGTGCGATAAAAATGACATAGAGCACCTATCCTTTGGTGTGCAGGGTATATCCAGAGAAGCCGAGGACGCATTTTCAGCACGTAAAAAACAAATCCACGCGTATCTGCTGAAAAACGGGATTGACCCTAAAAAGGCCACACGCAAGCAGAAGGACGCTGCCGTTTTGAATACGCGGGCAGGAAAGGACAAAAATATTGACAATGTGAGCTTGAAGCGTGCGCAAAGACTGCGTGCACATGACGCAGGCATTGATTTTGGCAGTATCCGTGACGACGCCACCAAACGTGCAGCAGAATTTCAAAGGTCTAAAATGCAAGAAAACGTTACCGGAGAGGATGCTGTGAATGTTGCTGTCCAGCACCTGTCAGAGCATAGTGACGTTTTCTCACGGACCGCTATTTTGACAGAAGCCATTAAAGCCGGAGCTGGAAGCGTGGATATTGTGGATATCCGCAATGCCATAGAGAAACGGTCTGGTGGTTTGGTGGCGGTAGGTGAAATGGACAGGGGCGGAACAGGAAAGAAAGAGGCCCAATTCACTACGAAGACCGCCATGTTACGTGAAGCTGAGTTTTTGCGGAGAGCAGAGAGCGGTCAAGGCCAAGTAGATGTGTTGATTCAGGATCAACCAGATATTGAGCCAACCCCAGATTTATTATTTATCATCAAAGAGAATAAAATGAAAAACCCAGAACCAGTAATGGCGAGGAAAGACAACCGGAAATGCATTCAGCGGTATTGATCTTGTGAAAGTGCGCTTTGCAGAGTATGAGCATAATCAGTTATGGACCCCGATGCAGGAATACAAGCTGAAAATGGAGTACGCGTGCAGTAGGAAGTCCAGCGACACAAACAGGAACGATTGAAGACAGATTCGGGAACGCTGAATCACGGCTTTTAGTTTTGACTCCTCGACAGATTGAGTTGCCTCCTTTTTTTGCTGGCCTACAATAGTTACAGATTCTCGGGTTAGCCGCCTTGTTTTGAGCAGCATCTTTGACTGGGCTGCTGATCAGTGTAATTCAGCTGGTGGCCCCAGTGGCGCTGTTTATACTATTCCACCTGCGATACAGGATTCTCCACGCAGATCCCAGACGTTTGCTATGCCTATTTCCTGAAGCTGCTTGCGGAACTGGCGCCGATGCCCCAGACTTCCGAAACAGGTAACTGCTTTAATATTCGGTCTCGTGCCTGTTTTGGTAAATCCTCCCACACGCCGACCCCCGCATATTCGGGCGGTTTTGTGGCGATATGGTTGGCCAGTTTGGCCAGAGTCTTGGTCGAGGCTATTCCCACACCCACGGGTAAACCCAGCCATTGCCGGATGCGCTGGCCGTATGTCTGGTTCCCACGCCATTTTCAACCACCATTTTCTCATTGCACTCTTGACTTCCATGCTATTTAACCGATGAATTTAGCATGGAAGTCAAGAGTCCATCCGATTATCTGGGAAATTTTTACCGCGGCTCCAGGAGGCAACAACCGGTCCGATACAATGGTCATCTGCCCCGATTTGCGCTGAGGTTTCCAGGGTTTGGTCACGCCATATCAGGTAGCTTTCCGCCTTTGGTGGTGCGACCCATGGTTGCGGCAATCCACAGCGTGCCGCTGCGAACAGTGCCACGATCACGCTCTCCGTACCGTCTCCCTTTACGTAGCAGCGCAACCGTCCTTTTTCCCCCAGCTCCAGCAGGTTGTCGCCCAGCCAGATCCGATCCATCCGCACCATCCCGGTAGGGTAATCGCTGAGTTTCCCCATGGGAAATACCGGTATATCGGCGACATCCGGATGCGCAGCACCGGCGACGTCCAGGCGGTGCGCCAACAGTGCCCAGGCCTGATCACAAGCTACTGTTTGGACCTGCCCGTCAATGGGTACCGTCACTGGTGGATGGGTCTGGTCACTGATTTCACTGGTATCCAAGGCCAGTTTTTGCCGCGCCCAAGCCATCCAGGCCGACAAATCCGCTGCATGAGCATCCCGCATTGGCGCATCTACCGAAGTAAGGGTTTGCGGCTGCTTCGCCCACGCAACAGGCAAACCCTTATCGCCGGTATGGGTAATGATCTGTTTCAGCGGTTTTTGTAAATACATCAGCTCTACTGGGCGTCCAAAGCCCGGAACACGATCCCGCAGCAAGGCAAAAAAGACAGGCCGGACGGATAGCAGCACCCAGCAGTCCTTGCCCACTTCGGCCATGAGGTGGATCCAGTCCCGCTCCTGGGGCGGAAATTCGAGTACCACGCTCCAGCGCAAATGCTCCGGCAACATCCCTGGGGGCAAATGCAAAAAAGCTTCCATTTGCGTTTCCGAAGCGATTTTCCAGAGATGGATTCCAGAACCAAGGTGAAGTGTATTCGAAGTGTCCACCTCCGCCACCAGACCCGCCCAGTTCACCAACTGCAGGAGTCTGTCATCACTGAGCGTCCGACTACCACCGACAACCCCCATCAGGTTGCTTCTGCTCACCCCAAATCTGCGCGCTATCTCCACCAGACTGAGATGAGAGAGCGTCAGCACGTTACGTAAATCTTCAATCCGAATCGGATAGGGACGGATGGACATGAACACCTCTAGGACAGCGCTTTTGAACGATCTGCATTATAGGTTATCCCGCCAACGTCCTGCAAAACAGGAGGAGACTGCGCTGTAGAAAAGCGGCACTATGCAAGAAGAGGCTGACCGGAATCGTTCACAATAGGCGCCGTTCTGTGCAGAACAAGGTTGAACCATTGATCGCGGCACGGTAATCCATTTTTCTACCTGGTGGTGAATCGTTCCCGACCTGCGAATGCGAATGGCAGGATCGCAGCGGAAGCGGTCGTCCGCATATCCGGTTGAAACAATTTTGTGTATCATTTCTCGCCAAATATAAGTGGTAAAGACTCAACACGAAACCTTATCCTGGCCCATATGTGTCGATCATCTACTGAGTGATCAATCAATAATAGGTTTTATGATCGCCCATCGTACCATTTTATATTTCATAATCAGCCCTATTAGCCGACGGTCTAGGCTTAAGTAACCGCTAACCAATCAACGCTGGAAATCAGACATTCTATGGTTTACTGAGATTCGCCGTCATAAAAGAAAATGACCCAAGACTACAACGGCCTCCCGGACCTGCTCCCCGTGCGAGAATCATCCATCCGATACTCTTTCAAATTTATTCCTAGCAATTTAACTTTTTGATAAATTGCGCGTGGCGAAACCCGCAGCTCACAAGCCACATCACTCACTCGACCATTATAACGGCGTAGGCTCTCGTGCAGCAGTCGAGATTCCGCAATATCCCCTTTCTGCCGCCTTAGCGCACGAAGCGAACAGCAATCGCTCATGGTTTGCGGGGCATCCTGTTCAATCACACTGTCAATGATTTCACCTGTATTCAACAAAAAAGCCCGCTCTAGCAGGTTTTCCAGTTCACGCACATTTCCCGGCCAATCATATGCGAATATTTGCTTCCAGGCGCGAGAAGATAATATTCTAATGGGATGATGATGTTTTTCGGATAACCGTCTAAGAATATGATCAACCAAAGCGGATATATCATCTGGTCTCATACGCAATGGTGGCAAATGGATATGTACAACATTTAGCCGATAATATAGGTCCCTACGGAATTTTCCATTTCGCACAAGCAAATCCAAATTTTCATTTGTTGCTACAATGATACGTACATCAACCTTTAAAGGTTCTTCTCCACCAACTCGTTCGAACTCTCCTTCCTGAACAACCCTCAACAGTTTAAGCTGAGCCGCGATAGATAACGAGTTGATTTCATCAAGAAACAATGTACCACCATTTGCGCGCTCAAAGAAACCATGTCGAACCTGATAGGCATTAGTAAATGCCCCGCGCTCGTGGCCAAACAGTTCGGTCTCAATGAGACTTTCTGGAATGGCGCCGCAGTTGATCGCGATAAAGGGTTTTTCGCTTCTGTCACTTAATGCATGAATAGCTCGCGCAACAATCTCTTTACCTGTGCCTGTTTCGCCAGAAATCACAGCACTAGCGGTAGTCGGCGCAATAATTTCGACGGTCCGGAATGCTGCACGCATAGCTGTAGATTGAGCAATAATGCGCGCCCTAGCCATTTGCGGGGACGCTCTGCTAGACAGATTATTAGTGCACCAAGCACTAACCAAAGCCTGTTGTAACTGAGCATCTATACTTGCAAGCGATGAATATACTTGACCATTATTTATTTGATATTCATCCCCAGGTTGATCGTGAGCGACGGCGGGATCCGTGTAAACCAATACTTCGCATACGCCATCGTTAGCTGCGATGCGTTTTCTCAATTCAACTTTGGCATAGCCAAAACTACGTGCTGCAATAGATCCAAAAACGCTGGAAGTCATCCGACATAATTCCGGCGCATCACGCACCGCCTCTCCAAATGGACAGCGATGATTGATCACACGCACACAGGGAGCACCGCTTGATGTACTAGAAAATCCCCCCCCAATCTGGTTTTTTATATCCACAATCAGGCTCGCATATTGTTCATGATTGAGTGGCATATTCTGCGGTAAAGAACGTTCGGCACGAGCTGCGGTTTCCAAGCAACTCGCAGCGGCCAAGCCCATGCGCTCAATGTAGCGCACCCTGTCATGTTCCTGGCTACCCCCAAACTGGCCAGCAACTTTAATGCTTTGTACAATGAATGCCTGCAAGAAGGAAAGTGGGGTTAATTGTCCCAACATAGGATAACCAGATTTTGACATCAGCGACTCCTATAGCAATTCTTTTTTTCATTATAGCACATTTATTGATTCCATAAGGCCCGGTCACTTGGGGCCATGCACATGTGCCCGGCCAGCAGCACATGCTGGACACGGACCAGTTTTCGTCTTCATGGATCGTACAGCAAGCTCACGCCCCCGGCTCATACTCCCATGCACCGCTGGTGCGCCCAAAAGTCGAACAGCACGCTTATGGCAATTAGGACAATCCGGACTGGGAGCATCATACGGTTGCATGGCTTCAAGCTGATATCCGCAAATTGGGCACTGAAAATCATATGTAGGCATTGGATATAACTCCTATTCCGAGAATTGAACCATGCGCTATCTGCAACCGATGGCATTGGGCTATTTGGCGCCCATCGCCTTGTTGGTATTGACCTTTTCTCCTATCCTGATATGAGGCGGACGCAAATGCCCTGTTTCAACCTCCCAAATCCAGCCACTAACCGTTACATGCTTGGGAATCAGTGGGTGGTTACGGATATATTCCACCTGCCGAGCACAGGTCTCGTCGACGTCGCTGTACATTTTTACCCACTTGCCAAATGCACCAGCCTTAAGAGTTAACTCTGGCAAGTCAGGATCGACCTGAATATTATCCAAGTCAATGCCCTTATCTTTTAGGGTCTTCACGATCGTATCCGTGTGAGCCGACATCATACCGCATTCGGTATGGTTGATGATTACAATTTCTTCTGTACCAAAGAAGTTGCAGGTAAGCATGGCTGAACGAATGGCATCATCAGTGATAAGTCCGCCAGCATTCCTGAAAACATGTGCATCACCTCGATCTCCCCGAATTCCGAGAGCTTCATCGACAGGTAGGCGTTCGTCCATACAAGCACATACCCAGAGCCGCCGATTGTTGGGAATACCCATTTGTCGCCGTAATGCCCAACGCTTATGGTCTTCGAAGTCACTCTCAAGTTGTTGTTTCAAACTCATGACATCACTCCTTTCTCTCAAATGGAAACATCTACTGACTGATTGCAGATAGCACTCCAGGTTCAGCAAGACGCGTGCCAGCAGAAACGTGCAATAGAAACAATATGTTGTATATTTTAGTCGCGCATATATTGAAGGCGGACTTCTGAAAAATATTATATGTTTAATTTATAGGCCATGTAATCAAATGGTTAATGATAGAAGTGTCGCTTCACATGATTTGTATTCTTTTTTCCTGATCGTTTTTAAGAATCTTCTGAATCCGTGATCGCGCACCCGAAAATATGAACCATCTTTATGTTTTAAAGGATATAATGCGTCCATGCTTGTTTCACCCAGCGGGTGCATATGGAACCCACAAGATTTGCTCTGGAATAAAGCGGCGATACCCTTACATCCTTGGCTGGACTGGCCCTCGTTGGCCAAGCCATGCACCAGTTTGGCTGTGAATCAGCGCCTAACGATGGCCAGTTTTGGGGATAATACAGCATCAATCGTAGCCACCCATCTTCTAGCCCAATCACAGAGCATATTAGTTATTAATAGTACGTTACAGAAGCTCTAAGTGTAGCTATGGGTGGCCGCCTATGAGGCTGATCGGTGGCGCCACTCACTTCGCCTGCTTTGCCTTGTTTGCGCTGCCTTGATCTACCTCACAATAGGTATGCACGCAGAAGAACGGCACCAGCACGACGAATTGCCAGCAGGTGCATTGCTTGGTGAGTTTGACTTCCTCATACCCTTCGAGGATGACCGAAAGAGGCGGAACTGAAACGGTGAGGGCTTACTGGAAATCCGGCGGTGATGCTAACCAAACAGGTCGCAAACTGTCTGAAGTACCGTGTCTGCGAATGACTGATTGCAGAGATTTCGGACTTACTTAGGGTCGGATGCTGTCATATGACCATTATTCATGGATGACCGCTCACAGTCTGCCGCAACCATTCACTTCTCCGCAATCTACCGCTTTCCTTCGCCCATCGGCAAGCATCTTCATCGCTCCTTGTCCCCTGCCCAAGGAGATACCCAAGGTGTCGTCTCCCCTCCAGGCCGCTTCCTGATAGAATCTGAGCAGCTCAGGAGGCTGTCCATTGCCGGATCCAAATTCAGAGCACGGTGCCGAACTCCGCAAGATCATCCATGTGGACATGGATGCCTTCTTTGCGGCGGTGGAGCAAAGGGACTATCCCGAGCTGCGGGGTCAGTCCGTCATCGTCGGCGGCGATCCTGCCGGCCGGGGCGTTGTGGCCACTTGCAGCTATGAAGCCCGCCGCTTTGGCATTCACTCCGCCATGACGGCGGCACGGGCCCGCTC
>JAJYPA010000682.1 GCA_021795795.1 Pseudomonadota bacterium
CGCCTGATGAACCGCCTAGGATTGCGTGGCGCGGTGCGGGGTAAAAGCGTGCGCACGACGGTACCCGACTCCAAACAACCGTGCCCGCTGGATCGGGTGAATCGCCAGTTCAAGGCGGATCGGCCGAACCAGCTCTGGGTCTCGGATTTCACCTATGTTTCGACCTGGCAGGGCTGGTTGTATGTGGCCTTCGTGATCAACGTGTTCGCCCGGCGCATCGTTGGCTGGCGAGTGAGTCGAAGCATGACGACGGACTTCGTGCTGGACGCACTGGAGCAGGCGCTCCCAGCTTTGGGGTTTGGTCTCTTGGATCCAGTCCAGCAGATCCGGCGGGAAGAGGGCTCGCTCTCGGTCATAGCGATGATCATCTGGGCTGATGGTACTGCCTTGAGGTGGTGTGTAGAGCCAGCCTTGGGAAGCCAAGTCGCTGCAGATTTCGGCTTCGTGGACAATTTCGTTATGGATGGCCATGAAGGGAAACCTATAGGCTATGACGGTTTCGTGGATGGGGCTACGAGCTTTATTTGGGATCTCCGTGGGTAGCCAGCCATTCCTGCAAAGCGGCATCCATCCGCCCCTGCCAGCCCGGACCAGAGGCCCGAAAACGCTCCACGACGTGGGGGGATAGGCGGATACTGATTTTTTCCTTGGTGACCGCCGCTGGGGGGCGCCCTTTGAGCTTGAGCTGACGGAACTGCATAGGACTCAGTTCCTGGGTGTCCGGGTCTGCTTCGATACCCCGCTGGATGGCCTCGTCCTCTTCTGGGCTGGGAAGATCAAAACTCCGCCCCGATTTAGATTTGACTTGCATACTGTTTCACCTCTCGACTGTTCGCCTTGCGCAGGCTGATGATCCGTCGTTCCTCGCCCCGGTCCGTGAACACTACGCAGTAGACCCGGGTGCCGATAGGGGCATAGCCGATCATACGAAGCTCTCCATATGCCTTTCGGTCGTCCACTGTGGCCAGAAGCAGATCCCATTCCAACCGGCTAGCGAGACTCAGGCTTAACCCATGCTTGTTGGTGTTACGCTGATCTTTTGCCGGGTCAAAAGTAATCTGCATAATTTATTGTATGGACAGAAAGTAGAAAAGGCAATTCACGTTGCATACTATCCCTCTACTCCTCCGGGGGAGCGAAAAGCACCTCATCAGATCCAGATGCCACCCCAGATCCGGGATCGATACCTTCCAGCACTACCTGGAGATGATAGATGTGATGTTTCGGGGTCATAACGGCCTCCAACATTGGTGTCACAACAATGTAGACTCCTGCAGCAGCTTCTACATGAACTGGCCTATGAATATGGCTCCCGATATTGATCCAGCAATAAACATGATAACACTCATTATCGCAGACCATTTGGCTACGGAGAAGAACCAACCACCTCGGTCATGCCTGAATATTTCATACTGTGTATAGTAGGAAAACGCGGCAGCTAGGACAGAAGAAATAACACCAAATAACAGGAAGCAAAACGCTGCCCAATACTCTCCAACGGAAACATCTCCAATTTTCTTCAGAGCCATTATATGTTCTGCAATTGTCAGGAGAACCAGTACTCCTGCACCATTAGCTAGAAAAGATAGCCGATAGCTTTTGAAGAATGATCAACCATAGACTGATTCGTAATCACTAGGTCAGAGGTTCGATTCCCCTCAACGGCACCAATAACCTAAGGAATTCTCTAGCCCCATAGGCCGGGAGCGATTCAGAATAAGAGCGAGAGGCTGGAGCGCAGGCCGATCGCATACATCAATGGGCATATTTCTCCGTTACTGCTTGAATTTGCTCGACCCGCTCTGGCGTCAGAACATTCAAAACATCGAGTGCGGCCAAATTTTCCCGCAGCTGTTCTGCTCGAGACGCTCCCAAAATGACTGTGCTAACGTGTGGATTGTGTGCCACCCAAGCCAGGGCAAGCTGCGCCACACTACACTCCATCGACACAGCGATTTCCTGTAATTCTTTTACTGCCTGATTCTTACCGCTATCCAGCAGCCCACCGCGTAGAAATGCCATGGACTGTAAGGCAGCCCGACTACCTTCGGGTACGCCGTCAATATATTTACCCGTCAGCAGCCCCGAGGCGAGAGGACTCCAAGTAGTCAGCCCCAAGCCCATGTAGTCGTATAGCCGAGCATATTCCTTCTCTACCCGATGACGATGAAACAGATGATATTCTGGCTGCTCCATGACGGGTTTATGCAAGTGATGACGCTCCGCAATTTCCCAAGCAGCAAGAATTTCATCTGCATCCCACTCGCTGGTGCCCCAGTATAGAGCCTTCCCCTGCTCAATGATGTTATGCATTGCCCATACTGTTTCTTCGATCGGAGTCTGCTTATCGGCGCGATGACAAAAGATGAGATCCAGATGATCCAGCTGCATTCTTCGCAGGCTGCCATCGACCGCTTGGAGCAAATATTTACGGTTTAGCGTATTCCGCGAGTTCACTCTCGCCTGTGGTTGATCGGCACTTTGCAAACCCCAATAAAACTTGCTTGAAACGACATAATGCAGACGATTCCAGCCAAGTTTTTTTAGGGCCTGACCCATAAGTATCTCGCTCTCCCCGTTGGCATAGACCTCGGCGTTGTCGAAAAAGTTTACGCCCGCTTCCCATGCAATCTCCATCATCTCTCTGACCCCTTTCACATCGACTTGATTATGAAAAGTGACCCAAGAGCCCATGGAGAACAGGCTAACTTGCAACCCACTGCGACCCAGTCTTCGGTAGATCATAGGGGTGTTCTGCGAATCTTTTGCCATGAGAAAAACCTCCAAAAAGTAATGTTGTTAG
>JAJYPA010000683.1 GCA_021795795.1 Pseudomonadota bacterium
TGGGCTGTAAACCCCGCCGGATTGCTCCTGCAGCAGTTTGATCAGGTCGTAGCCATGGCGGGGCTGCCGGGCAATGTGCCTGAGCACCACGAAACGCAGCATTCCCTGATCAAGCATCCGCCCACGGCGGCGGCCACTCCCACCTCGACAAGCTCCAGAAGATTCCGGATTACGGCACGACCCAAATGCTTCCTTGTCCACCCTCTACCCTCCAGCCAATCAAGTGACCAGCCCAGTTAGATATGACGAAGGTCGATATATCTTAGTACGTCATAGGGCATAGTCAAGAGCCAGAGAAGCTGTACTAAGGAACCAATAGCCCAAATTCCTATATGGAGTTGGGTGGGGACAGTCAGAGGCGAGCTTGGCCAACCGCTTGTTGCAGGATTCCCCTGCCGAAGCGATCAATCTCGTTTCCCGTTTGATGCGCACCCGGCTCACCGTGCCAATCCGGACGACCAGGACCCCATCGCCAGTGGCTACGGTCACGTCCAGCAACGCCTCGTCCAGCGGCAGATGTTCCACGAGGGGCGTATAGCGCCGCATGATTTCCATGACTTGACGGGAGGCCTCCAGGTAGGCATCCATGCGCGGGCGGAGGAAAAACCGCCTGAGGTCAGAGCGACTTTGCACGACTGCCGTCATGGTGGGGTGAATGCCAAGGCGGCGGGCCTCAATAACTGCAGGTGACCACAGCGTCCCGTCCGCCAGGATCGCTGCCGACGATGATGGGCTGACTTCGCAGCTCGGGATGGTCCCGTTGCTCCGCGGCCACGAAGAAGGCATCCACGTCTACATGGAAGCTCTTGCGAAGACTAGCGCCGCTCGCTGAGATTGGGTCTGGCAATCGATAACCTCCTTGCCTGCCAGGCTATCAGATGGCGCCCAGCGGACGAAAGTACAGGCCAAGGATATAGGGGGAGGAGGCGACCACTTCGCGAAGATACCTGTCCCCCGGTGTCAGATACCGTCCGAACGGGTGGCAAAAGTGAGGCAAGCGATTAATCTGACACAGAAGATTAAATTCTAAGGGTAGTTACAATCTATCCTGCCTCGCTCCGGGGATCAGCCGAAGGGTACCAATCCATGGGGACTGATGTCGACGATGCCAGTCTTTACTCAGGGCGAAAGATGTGCCAGGATAACTTTTTAGTGGTATTTATGAGCAGGAATCGCGAGGTTGGGACGATTGGCTTTCGCTGAACAAAAATTTTACTCTCTGATTTCTGTAGAAAAGTCGTACTGGATCGAAAGCTTGGTTCCGTGGTTGGTGGTTTTGCAGTACTGGTGGCACTGGTGAGGTTTTTCCTGAACCATATTCAGAAATCTCAGCCTTTGCAAAACAAATCCGAGTCCACAAAACTATCAAAATCATGGCTCAACATGGCACACCGCTGACACCGAGTCCTGCGCGGCTCGGCCGCAAGCCAGGCCGGAACTGGCATCCCGTTCGTTGCCTAGGCAACGGCCAGCAGTCATTCATTCGCATCAGCCCCCCAGTACGCCGTTGACGATTCCGAAAAATCAGTACTCCGTACCACTGCATATGAGACTTGGCCACCTAGAAGAACAAATGAATCAGTCCTCCCTGCCCATGTTTGAAAATCGCAATGGACCGGTAAAAGATTTCAATATTGCTGGCTGGATCCAGAAACTGGAGCGAATCCTGGATATCAATTGCCCGGGTCCTTGGAGAACATAACGTAAAGGTAGCACTTAATCCACAAGGGTGGCATGAACGCAGCATCCTGATTTATCCCCACAGAAAAAGCAGCCGGACGAAGTCGCGGCGCGCATCACTCGCCTGTCTTTTTCTAAATAGCTGGTAGCGCAAAGAAAGAAGTGAGATTTCACTCAATATGCATTTTATGGCTGTGCGGAGTGTTAATGCTCAGTAATTCAGACTAAAAAGGGCCAAATGATGAAACGTCCCCAAAAAGGTCCGCTATTTTTTGCGGTGTTTCTGGTGCTTTGGGCATCCGCCATGATAGCTCTGGTAATCATCGGCTTTACCAGTATACAACCGGCGGGTATTGGTAATGCCGCGACTGCGTCTGCCGCATCGCCCGTACCGGATGACGCCCATGGATAACTTTCGCATGGTAAGAATGCTGGGCTGGACGGGATTCTTTCACTATTGGTTGCTAATTGTAAGCGGTAACTGAGCGGCGTATCTTGCGGCTTAGTTCGAGATGTTATAGAGGTCCGAGCGCAGGGGGTTAGCGGCGAAGTGTTGCTTCCAGAGTCGCGGTGTCAGTTCGGCGACGCGAGCACCGGGATACTAACCGACCCGCTACAGGACATCGACCAAGTAGTCATAGGGATTAATATCGTAGAGGCGGCAAGTGGTCAGTAGGCTCTGCATAATGCCGACCTATTTGGCACCCAGTTCCGTTCAGCAGAACAGCCAGGCCCTCCGTCCCATGGGAATCACCCGTAGTCCACCTTCGAGATGATTCGTGTCCATGGGCACATCGGCATCGCTCAGGAAGACCTCCAGCCCCGCCCGGCGTTTGTGGGCAGAGGCCACCCGAGTTCGACAGTTCATCGGCAAAAATCGTCAATTTCGTAACGCCGCCCCAGCATTCATAGGGGTTTCAGCGCCTATTTTCTAAAACTTCTGTGGTGGCACGTTTTATCACTTATGCTCTTTTATTGACAAGCCAATGAACGCTGATAAAGTGGAGGCATGCATGTGAAGATTACCACCTCCGGCAGCCGCCGCTATGTCCAGCTTGTTGAGTCCTACCGGGATGATGCCGGAAAGGTCAAAAAGCGTACCGTCGCCACACT
>JAJYPA010000684.1 GCA_021795795.1 Pseudomonadota bacterium
CATAAACGGGTGGCGGCATGATGGGTTGCCTTGGCAACAATGCTAACGAACACGGATAAAACCTCGTCGAAGGACGGGGTTTCCACACCGCAAAAGCATTGGCTTTTTTGCCCATTGAGGGATCAAAAGCCAAGCGCCGCTCTATTCCCCCTTGAAAAAGGGGGGTTTTAGCCTAATGGTGCATTGATAAAACCGCCAGGTGCAGGCGGATCGTGTTCAAAGTCTTGCCTTTCCCTTCCATATCCTTAGATTCGCTTACGTAAAAAATTAAAGGCGCGTTAGCATGCTGAGATAACCGACTGTTTTATCTGGTGCTGGCGAGAGGAATCGAACCCCCGACCCACTGATTACAAATCCGTATAACGTCACTTTCAGATCAATAAGTTACAAGTATTACATTATAATATACAGATAGTTATAATAATTTCTGCTCCCTGACATTCCCATCATTTCCCGCCTTCACTGTCCCGCAATTGTCCCGCATTCAGAAGTCCTAAATTCCGTGATAATCACAATATAAACAGCCTCAGGCTCTCTCTCCTTCGCTTTTGCCGGAGAGAGCTGTGTGCTACACCAATGCATGAGTGCTCCAAGGTGTGCTAGTTCGGCTACTTTTCATGGTGATCGAACCGTCGGGCTGGTCCCCTGACGTCTTCCTTGGCATGGGTGAAATGCTGCCTCGCCGGGCAGCAGGCACACCTTGGAGCATTCATTGACCAGTCACCCTCACAAAGGAAGGCATCATGAAAAACCCAAATATCATTACGGCAGCTATGAGTAAATTCATAGTGAGCAGCTACATCGCTTACATCCCTGCGTTGGCCGTTTGTATCGCAGTCACTGACGGCATTTATGTACCCCTGTGGATTCATTGTCTTGCCTTGATTGCAGTTGCGGCATTTCTGCTTTCAAGCCTGCTCGTTGCAATGGATGAGGTGGGGCTTTTTTTCGGCGGAAAGCTGCGTGTGGCGACTGCGGATACCGGCATTCAGACAATCACAGCGACGAGCGGGTGCGTCAAAAAAATCCGTCAACGAATTGTTAATACTCACCGCCGAATTATTCCCGTCCGACTTTCGCAGGTCGGCGCTATTGGCCCCAGCCTTAAGGCCGCAAACACACGAGCAAAAGGCAGGACATCCAGCCACTCGAATGGCGGAGCCAAGAAACCAACCAGTTCAGGTAATGATAGTGATGGTGGCGGCAATGAAGACGGTGGTTACACAGTAACGGCCATCAAGCCGATCAACACCCAATCCGATCTCGCAGATCTGGTCGGAAAGTCAAAGAAAACTATTCAAAACATTGCATCAAACAGTCCGAACCTTCTACCACCAGCAGTCTATTTGCCTACATCCCGTGCCCCACTATACCTTGGGCAAGATATCATTACGTGGTTTCTTAACCACCGCGCCATACCCGCCCAAAAACCGAAAAGAATCGGCAGACCAAGGATCGCGGTCCAGCTTGGACTGACGAAAAAGGGGGTGCGTAAATGAAATCCCCTATCTCCAACGTGTTGTCACGCCTGCATAAAGTAAAAAGAACCGGAGCAGATAAGTGGCAAGCACTATGCCCAGCGCATGATGACCGGAGGCCAAGCCTGAGTATTCGCGAGGCCGAAGACGGCAAAGTACTGCTGAAATGCTGGACGGGGTGCGAGGTCGCAGAAATCGTCGATGCTCTTGGACTCGGTCTGGTCGATTTATTCCCCGACGATAGGCGCAGCCTCAGCAACCACTGCACAGGCCCCATGCGCCGTCCGTTTGATTATCGGGAAGCGCTCCAAGGTATATCCCATGAAGCCACGGTTGCCCGTCTGATTGTCGCCGCCATCAATAGAGGTGACAAGATCGACCCCGAGAGTTTGAATCGGCTGGCGCAGGCAGAGCAACGCATCGACGCCGCTTTACGCGCCGTTGGAGGTGTCCAATGAGAACGCGATGGGACGATATTGCAGAAACCGCCGCCGCTGACACTCAATGGCCTACCCCTGAGCGCATCGGTTCAGACCTGCCGCCAGTTCCACAGATGAACGTGGAGGCGCTGCTGCCCGCGCCGTTGGCCGGATATGTCATGGATGCCGCGCATCGCAAAGTTGCCCCACCTGAGTTCGTCGCTGGCAGTCTGCTGGTAAGTCTTGGCGCATTGATTGGAGCGCGATGTGGAGTCCGTCCCAAGCTGCTGGACGACTGGATTGTGATTCCGAATCTCTGGGGGGCAATCATCGCACCACCGAGCAAGAAGAAAAGCCCAAGCATGGCTGATGGCATAAAGCCGCTGAAGCACCTTGCAGCGAAGGCGCGAGAGAAACATACCAAGGAAATGGAAGTTTATCAGGAGGAATTGGAGCAGCACGAAGTAATGATGGCTTCCGCAAAAAAAGCCCTACAAAAAGCCGCAGACAAGGCCGACGATGAAAGCATCGAGTCTGCAAAGGCCCGTATCGCAGCACTCAAGGATGCCAAGCCAAAGCCGCCTACCCTGAAGCGATACACAACCAATGACGCCACCATTGAGAAGCTGGGCGACCTGCTGGTGGACAATCCCCAAGGGCTATTGACCGAACGGGACGAACTGGCCGGCCTTTTGACGTCCTTTGACAAATCTGGCCATGAATCAGATCGCGCCTTTTATCTTGAGGCCTGGAACGGCACAGACGGCCACGAAATAGATCGTATCGGGCGTGGATCATTGTATGTCCCCAATCTTGCGTTATCAGTGCTGGGAGGCATCCAACCCGAGCGTCTGGAAAAGTATCTGGACAGCGCATCCAAAGATGTGGGCAATG
>JAJYPA010000015.1 GCA_021795795.1 Pseudomonadota bacterium
GAACGGCTGTGGCGCAGCGTCAAACACGAGGACGTGTATTTGCAAGGCTATGCCACGCTACCGGAGCTGCTGCTGGGGTTGACGGAATACTTTGTGTTTTACAACACGGAACGAATGCACCAGTCGCTGGACTACTGCACGCCGGATGAGGTCTATCGGACAGCGAGCGGAGGCGGGGCAAGCATTGTGGATAAATTCACTGCGCGAAAAGAATATCGCCAGGAAAAAACAGAATCAAAAACCGGGGCAGCGCCGTGCAGCTGCATGTCAAAGGCTACCCTCTTAAACTCAATGAATTAGTGTCTTGACTGAGGGGTCCACTTTAAAAATCTGTTTTCAATGGTTTTTGGGAAGGGTTTTTGCCACATTGCCACAATTTTGCCACAGTGAAGGGTGATTGCTGATAATTTTGATGATTGCGCTTGATCGCGAGTGATTATCTAAATGCTTGTTAAGCAATGATTTTTAATGGAGGCTGGACCCGGAATCGAACCGAGGTAAGCGGATTTGCAATCCGCGACATAACCACTCTGACATCCAGCCAATTTGGAGCGGGAAACGAGGTTCGAACTCGCGACCTCAACCTTGGCAAGGTTGCGCTCTACCAGCTGAGCTATTCCCGCAAACAGGGGCGGAATTATTCATGGATGAATGCATGTTGTCAATCACCATCGAGGTGTTCCTTATTTTTGTAACCTGCTCCCGCAGGGCTTGGGAGGGGTAACCTGTCCCGTATTTTACCTTGTGGCTTGGGCAAAGTTGCTTTCTAGCCTGTTTTGAATCGATGGTTGATTTTCCACGAAGTCTGACAGGTTGACCGTGCCTAAGAACAGGTAGAGCTCTCGTGAGAACGCGTTCCATTTGTCCTGGGCGAAATTGCGTTTGTCCGGGCAGGCTTTCTTGAAGGCTTCAAGTCGTTCTTCCCGGCAGCGATCATCTATTGCATCGGCGATATCGGCGACGGTGATTTGTTCTGCTGGTTTGTTCAGGCGATAACCTCCACCAGGCCCGCGCGTACCGATGACGAGTTCAGCTCGTCGCATTTTTGAAAAGAGCTGTTCCAGATAGGAAATCGACACACCTTGTATGGCTGATATTTCGGCCAGTGAGACGGTGTTCTGCTCATTCGAGCGATTGGCGAGGTAGATGAGCGCAGTCACTGCATGGCGGCATTTTGTGGTGAGTCGCATGGTTGGATATACCTCTACCTTCAAAAATCGAATTAAGGGCACCTCGAAAAACCTTTCGAGGTGCCCGTGCGCCCCACGGACGGGGCGCCGCCAAATAACGCGAAGCAGGCGAAAGCCCGCATAAGCGGTTGAAATTTAGTGAGTTATTTGCGGGTTCCCCGCAAATAACGTCCTTGAAAAATCCCATGGAAGGGGTTTTTCGAGGTTCCCTTAAGAGGGTGTTTACAAAACCAAGCTTAAAACGGACGTAATCAAACCTTCAACGGTTTTTCAATGGGTTTCAAGACTGGCTTATGTTGTTTCGCCCGCCAAACACCCCGTTCTTCGATCCACTGAGATCGCATGCAGGCGCCCCCCTTTCTTTGTTGCCAATGACGTCCATGTCATTCAAAGAAAGGGGGGGAAAGAAATACGACCCACGGAGCCGGCCCTTCGGGCAGACCCTAGCCTGATCTGATCCGGGCCGCCTCGAATTCGAGCACCGTACCCGCAAGGCCTTGGGGCATGGATGCCCCAAGGGTGCGAGAACCGGATGAGTGACTTCCTGTCACGGCGAGGCTGAACGGGGCCATCCATGGCCCATTCCCCCGGCCTCCAAAGGTCATTCCAGGGCGGCCCCAAGGGGGACTCTCCCACTTCGTTTAGCATGATGCTGTCCGGAAAACTTTTGGTTTTGTAAACACCCTCTTAAGGAATCTCTGATTAAATCGGAGGTTCCTTGCGGCACAGGGATGTGCCGCCGTGAACGGTCACGCAATCAATTGTTCATGGACAAAATCAAAAAAACACATTTTTGGATTTTATCCCCTGAAAATTTCAGGATGCAATTACTCAGAGCTTCCATAAGTTAATCATAGCCGAGTACTATGCTCGGGCGTAGGGGCATTTCACTTGCTCGACAGAGTATCCAGTTGCTTGTTCAACCAGTTTTTAAGAAGCAT
This sequence comes from Pseudomonadota bacterium, assembly GCA_021795795.1. The sequence goes on from JAJYPA010000015.1 coordinate 2,132, forward strand.
GTTTCGCTTGAACTGCTGTTCCGTGCACTTACTTGCCAGTTTCTGCAGGCATTGATCTCTGTGAACCGAGTCGAGTAATTCTGCTGTTCGGGCATCGTGGTATACCCGTACTTTCAGCTTTAGCGGGCGTTTCTTGTTGCCCATGACGAGCTGATCCATGAATTGAACATCAAGGGTGAATTTGCTTTTGGCGATGATTTTTGAGGTGACATTCGCATTCCAGGGGCACTCATCGCCACTTTGCAGGTGCCTCAAATCTCCGAACAGTCGCCGCATGAGGATGTAATTTTGCTCATAGGCTTCCATCAGGCGTTCGAAGGTGCCTGAATGATGGAAGGTGATGGTGTGGGTGTTGGTGTTCATGAGCTGTTTTGTGCCATACAATGCGGTTAACAGGTATCGCGCGTGTCTTGTAGTCTGTGAAGCGATGGTTTGAGAGGTTAGGGCATGATGGATTGCCGAATCAAATTTAGTTTTAACCAAGGGGTGGGTGCCTTCCTTTCTTGCTGTCTTTGGATGCTGGCAGCCAGTTCTACCGTGCAGGCGGATGTTTATGTGCTGCGGGATGCCAATGGCGTGGCTCATCTGACCAACTTGACTCCTCAAAAGCATTCGGGCTACAAGTTGTTTCAGAAGAGTGCATGGACAGCGCCCAAGGCTTGGCACGATGGTTTCAAGATCCTGCCCCGTCTGGATGTTCACACCTATGACGATGAAATCAGGTATTACGCCCAGCAGTACGGTGTTGATCCAACCTTGGTGCGCGCCGTGATCCATGCGGAGAGTGCGTTTAATCCTGATGCCGTTTCTTCTGCGGGTGCCGGCGGCCTGATGCAGTTGATGCCGCAAACGGCTGCGCGGTTCGGTGTCGCCGATCGGTTCAATCCAAAAGAAAACATCGCAGGCGGCGTCGCCTATCTCGCCTTTTTGCTCGATTTGTTCCACGGTGACCGGCAACTGGCGGTTGCGGCGTACAACGCAGGCGAAGCTGCCGTACAGAAATATTCTGGTGTACCTCCTTATAACGAAACACAAAATTACGTGTCACGTGTGCTGGATTTGCAAAAGCGTTATGTCGCCAAGGTCGAATAGCTGCAGCAGCCTCTTTATACACCGGTGCCTCGGTGCTGATACTTGTGTCCGGTCACAATAAAGCCCCAATTATCCGGGGCTTTTAGCTCAGGGCAGGGGATGATGAATTTGTTCGACAAATTTTCCGGTTGCGTTATACCCTGTTCATGATCATTTTCAATAATAGTCTTATGGATATTATTAAGGGGTAATGAACGAGCAAAAATCCTATCTCCGTGACATCAGTCGTTAGCAGTTTGATGTGAACCGTCCCGAATTTGAGTGTTTCCGGCAAGTGAGCAAACCACGCAAACACGATTTGTACGACATTTTCTGCGGCATTTTGCACGTGTTGAAAAGTGTTTGCCCGTGGTCACTGCTTCCCATAACTAACCGACGCTGCGTGGCTATATCGCGCAGCGTAGGGTTATGTGGGTGGTTCAACAATTTCGGCATTGCGTCGAAATGCCAAAGACTTGTGTGAGCCGACATATGTTCTGCCAACGGTAGTGAACCCAACACATGCGGCAAAGGTAAGGCCGATGATGGCCACGAATTCCCAGTTCACCTTAGCGGTGCAGGAAAACGGGGGTAATGCCTTATAGAGTAGGAATAACCATAAGACCGTGACATAGAGGCTGATGATCTGATTGATTTTTGAAACTGATAACGGTGAGGGGGTGGTGATGAATTCTGAGAGGGTGTTTACAAAACCAAGCTTAAAACGGACGTAATCAAACCTTCAACGGTTTTTCAATGGGTTTCAAGACTCGCTTGTGTTGTTTCTCCCGCCAAATGCCGCGTTCTACGATCCACTCATATCGCATGCGGGCGCCCCCCTTTCTTTGTTGCCAATGACGTCCATGTCATTGGCCCTGCGGGTGATGCTGCGCATCCCAACGCTGTTCCCCACGGCGTTTGTCATGCAAAGAAAGGGGGAAAGAAATACGCCCCCACGGGGCAGGCCCTTCGGGCAGACCCTAGCCTGATCTGATCCGGGTCGCTTCGAATTCGAGCACCGTACCCGCAAGGGCTTGGGGAATGGATGCCGCCCCATGGGTGCGAGAACAGGATGAGTGACTTCCTGTCGCGACGAGGCTGAATGGGGCCATCCATGGCCCATTCCCCCGGCCTCCAAAGGTCATTTCAGGGCGGCCCCAAGGGGGATTCTCCCACTTCGTTTAGCATGGTGCTGTCCGGAAAACTTTTGGTTTTGTAAACACCCTCTCATTGATGGTAATGAAAATAGATGGCTCCTCGGGCGGAGGTTAATACGCCTTCCAGCTAATTGTTTTTTATGTACCTAAGGATCACGGTAATCGCGGATAAACTCAACAGCTTGGCGGATAATTATCATGCAACTCAGTGCGATGTTCCGTGCGCCTGTTCGTTTGGACTATTACTCACCAGTCGATGCGTCTTTCGAGCGGAGCTCTGGGACTTACAGTTTTCCCTTGAGCTCGGATGACTTGTAGTTGCTGAAATGCCCTTCCTTGGCCGCTTGCTTGCGTGTACTGGCAACGATCTTCCCGCTTTTTCCCTGTGGGGCGGGGAGGGAGATGAGTTTTTCCAGATCGGTGTTGCCGCAGCTGGGGCAGGCTGGGCTTTCGCCGGTGAAGACCAGGAGTTCGAAGGTTTTGTCGCAGGCTTTGCAGTGGTAGTCGAAGTAGGGCATCGGGGGTTTCCTTGTGGGGGATCGGTGGGTTGATGGTATTCGGCTGTTGGGTGCAGGTGTTATGGCAACACGGACGTGCGCTTTGGGCGAAGCAGGTTCAGGCATTCGATGCTGGCGGCCATATCCAGTGCGGTGAAGTCGTCCGGCGTGGCGAGGTCAGGATTTGCACCCCTGGCCAGCAGAAGCTCGACCACGGCTGTCTTGCCAGTGGATGAGGCGTACATCAGGCAGGTGGCGCCGTTGTCGTTCTGATGGTCGATGGGGCAGCCGGCGGCGATGAGCCTTTCCACGATGTCGAGGTTTTCACCGACACAGGCGAGCCACAGCGCCTGATTGCCATCGGCATTGCATTTGAGCGGATCGACACCGGCGGCCAGCAGTTCGTCGACTCGGGCGGGATCAGCTGCCCGTGCGGCGCGCATCAGTGGCGTCATGCCATTAGCTAAGCCACTATGCGGATCACCTGCGATAAATCCTTCTGCGATCAGCCAGTTTTGAAGTGTCTCGCTCAGCTCGGGGCGGCTCGTCTGGTTGGTAGCGCACCAGGCCTCATAACCACCATCCAAGCTATAGACTTCGGTGAAACCGAAGTCCACGAACATCTGGGCGCGGTATTGGCTGGCAATGCCGTGGTAGCAGTAGATCAGCACGGGGGTCTGTTTGGACTGGCCCATAAGGTAGTCGCCCGCATTGGCATCGCAAAGATGTTGTGCGCCGACCATGCCGCTGCATTGAAAGTCGATGGTGCTGCGGCAGTCCAGCAGCAGGATGTCCGGGCGGTTGACTAACTCGCGCGCGGCGAGGACGTCTATGCGTTGAAACGATTCTCTATTTTCGCTATTCATGGAAAGGTTGCTCCATTGGCTCGTTGACGGTGTTCACACGTTGCCGATGTGCGTAGGGCGGCAGTGTGCTAATACGTGAATCGACCAGTGCCTGCCCGACCGTGAAGTGATAGAGCACTTGAAGGCGGTCGTCCTTCAGGCCGATGCCTTCATGCACGGCATCGTCGAAAAAACAGCCGATGCCGGTGCCGTTGAATCCGGCAGCTTCGGCCTCGAGATAGAGTACCTGTCCGATCAGGCCCGCCTCCCAGAACAGTGTGCGGTAGCGCCAGGGTTCTTCGGTGATCAGCGGGGTAAATTCCGCGATCAACGCCAGAGAGAAGCAACTGTCGGAAGCGATGCCTTGATGGCAGGAAAAACCACGCGCTGCCTTGCGCACATCCCCGGCCATCAGCAGATAGAGCGGCAGATGTTCCGGCTTTTGGCCTCCATCAAGCTTGGGCTGGCTCCAGGCAAATTCGTGGTGCAACTGGTCACGCAGATAGGTCTCACCTTCGCTGCTGCGGGGCAGCATATACAGGCCGGATTCCAGCCCGGCCACGCGGTGAACGAAGAGCAGCACATGGACACGCGGGGTGAAGGGCAGGCTGTCCCAAGGAATATTTTTCAGGGGCAAGGCATTCTGACGAGGCAACAGACTGTCCAGAATCTGGAAGAAGACTGGAGCAGGCATTGTGACCTGGGGATTGAAGTGCTGCGCGCTCCGACGACCGCGAATCACGTCGGTCGCTATTCGGTCGCTGTGCGCCGTTCTAGGCGGCCAGTTCGATTCTTCCGTGGGTGTTTCTGCCGGGTATGCGGGTTGTCGGCTGGCTTTGGCGACTTGATCGATGATCGGCCAGCGGTACATCGGGTGTGGGTCGAGCCGATTCGCGTGGCCACGCCAATGACTATCACCGTGGTCATCCAAGCTGGCGCGGCCTGCGGGCGAAATGCCCGGCACAATCACATCCAGCAGTAGTTCGGGGTCTTCCAGTTCGGCATGCTCGAAATCCGCCGTGCGATCCAGTCCGAGCAGCGAGGCCAATTGGTTGCCATCGCGCGTTGGATCGAGGCAGGTTGACCAGCCGACGGTGGCGGCGGCATAGCGCAGCGCACCCACGGCATGGCCGATATCGAGCTGGCAATAACGAAACGCGCGCTCACCGTACTTCCAGGCTTCGCGCCAGTGGATGGATGAAAGGCCGATGTACAGACCTGGCTTGGTGGCAGGCTCTGCCGGTTGCCAGCGTTGTTCCAGCGCGTGATTGCGGGGGAGGTAATGGTAGAGCCCGTCGTCCAGTCCGGTGACACCGAAAGCCAGTACATAACATTCGATGGGGTGCAGGTTGCCACTGGACGGATTGCAACGCAGTGCCCAGCGATCAGGGCCGTACTCCTTCCAGGCGGCCAGGCCCAGCGATAGTTCCAGAAGATAGGCCAGCGTTTTAAGACTGAATGGCTGCGGCTGGGTAGCGAGTAGTTCGGAAAACAGCATTGGATCGTCGTGATTGCGAAGCGGCAGTTCAACGCGCGGGGCGCCGATGAATTCGCGGAAGGGATTGGGCTGCGCATCCCAATCCAGTGTGTCCGGCCCGGCCGCGTAGCGGTCCAGACGGTGCTTGGTGCGCTGGTGATAGGCGAGCACAGTCTGCGCGGAGGTGGTCATGTTGATGGACCTTGGTCTTTGCCTGAATGTAGATCCTGGTGCTTAGCCTTTGACAGCGCCACTGCCGGGGCGGCTGATCTTGTCGAGCGTGACATGACTCACTCCCATGGCTTGATGAAATACCTTGAAGACTTTTTCGGTGACGGCATTGGAGGTTACGAAATCATTGTAGGCCTGGCTCAGCAAGGCGACATAAAGAAGTCGCAGATCCTCATCATCGAGGGTGTCCTCGTCGGCACTCCGTTTGAGGTAGTCGTGGAATCGCTTGAGGATGTGCAGTCGATTGACCTGCACCACGTGCTCGTCGTAAGGGATTTCCAGCAGATTCAGGAAATCTTCTGCGGAAGAGAGTTTGGCCAGTTGGTCACGCAGGGTGCTCATCGTGAAATCCTCATCGGGTGTTAATGGGTCTGGATCGGCGGGTTGCGGTTACTGCCGCCACAAAGCGCCGGGTCGATATCCGTACAGTGCTCGCAATCGGTTTCTATAATGGGCTCTTCACCGACTGGAACTTGTAGTTGCTGCTCCAGCATGCTGATGCGGTCCATCAGGCACTGGATGGCCTTGCCAACCGGATCGGGCATGAGGTGGTGGTCGAGATCGATGCCGTGTGGACTGATGCGTCGCCGTTCCAGTGGCAGCACCACGCGACCTGGGATACCGACCACGGTCATGCCGGATGAGACATCCGAAATCACCACGGCATTTGCGCCGACCTGAGTGTCGTGACCGATCGTGACCGAGCCGAGGATCTTCGCCCCCGCGCCGACCATGACCCGATCGCGCAGGGTGGGGTGCCGCTTGCCGGGATTCCAGCTCGTGCCGCCAAGTGTGACGCCGTGATACAGCGTGCAGTCGTTACCGATTTCCGCCGTTTCGCCGATGACGACGCCCATGCCATGGTCGATGAAAAAACGTCGCCCGATCTGGGCACCGGGATGAATATCCACCCCGGTGAGCAGCCGGGAAATCGCGCTCATCAGGCGCGCGAGATAGCGCAGCTTGAGTCGCCAGAGCTTGTGCGACAGGCGGTGAACGAGCAGGGCATGCACGCCGGGATAGGTGCTGAGTACTTCCAAGACATGCCGGGCCGCCGGATCGCGATCGAAAACACACAGCACATCTTCGCGCATCATCGCGAACAGGCCGATGCGGTGAGTGGGCTTTTTGTCGGTACGGGAGGCGTTCATGGGCAATCTCCAGTCAGGCATGGGGGAGTGACGACTCGGCACTTTCTAGCAGAAACGTATGCAGATCCTCGGTACGGGGCGCGACTTTGTACTGCAAAACGTATCTGCGCACGCGTTGAAGAATCTGATGTGCCTGTTCTTCATCGATAATGGTGCCGAGTTCCGCATAGGCGCGAATCACGGCCTTGGTGCCCGAATGCTTGCCGAGTACCAGATTGTGTTGACGTCCCAGTTCCTGTGGATCGAAGCTCTGATAGTTGAGCGGGTTCTTCATGAGGCCGTCCACGTGAATGCCCGCCTCGTGGCTGAAGATTGCCTCGCCGACGATGCTCTTGCCCGCGGGAATCGGGCGGCTGGAAGCCTGCGCGACCAGTTGGGAAATCGCATTGAAGTGACGGACGTTCACACCGGTCTGATAGCCGTAGAGGTGATGTAGGCACATGACCACTTCTTCGAGTGGCGCATTGCCCGCCCGTTCGCCCAAGCCATTGACCGTGGTGTTGACGTGGGTGGCGCCATAACGCAGTGCGGCAATCGAGTTGGCGGTGGCCAGACCGAGATCGTTATGGGCGTGCATTTCGATTTCCAGGCCGCTCGCAGCACGAAGGCGCGGCATAATCTCGGCGACGGTGAACGGATCGAGAATGCCGAGCGTGTCGGCAAAGCGGAATCTTCGCGCGCCTGCCTTTTCTGCGGTTTCCATGACCTGTAAAACGAAATCGAGCGAAGCACGGGAAGAATCCTCACCGCCGACGGCGACTTCCATACCCAGGTCGAGGATCTGTTTGACCCGACGTTCGACTTGCTGCAGAACCCAGGTGCGGCTCTTGCCGATCTTGCCGTTAATCTGGATATCCGAAACCGGTACGGACGCGTTGACCATGTCCACCTGACAGCGGGCGACCGCAGCCAGATCTGCATCGTGCATCCGGCTCCACGCGACCAACCGGGCGTTCAGGTCCATTTGCGTGATAGTACGGATCACGTCTTGTTCTTCCTCACCCATGGCGGGAATGCCAATCTCCAGTTCCGGCACGCCCGCGGCTACGAGGCTTAGGGCAATGGCGATTTTTTCATCCGGGCGGAAGGATACACCCGCCGTCTGTTCACCGTCCCGAAGGGTGGTGTCATGGACCACGGCGATTGCCTGCGGAAGGGTGCCGGTGTCACGCATAGACGGGCGCGAAGGCGTTGTCGGCGAGGATCGGGCCGTTGGCGCCCCAGTATGGCGACAGGGCGCGTAACTGGGCGATGATCGGCGGCGTCTGGGCGATTACCCAGTCCACTTCCGCTTCGGTGGTCTCGCGGGAGAGCGAGAAGCGGATCGTGCCGTGGGCGGCGGTATAGGGAATATCCATGGCGCGCAGCACATGCGAGGGTTCGAGGGAACCCGAGGTGCAGGCAGAACCTGATGAAGCGGCGATTCCGACACGGCTGAGCAGCAGCAGGATAGCTTCGCCTTCAATGTATTCAAAGGAGATACTGCTGGTGTTCGGCAGACGGTTGTCCGGGTCACCGTTGGGGAAGGAGAACGTAACTTGCTCCAGAATTCCGGCTTCGAGTCGATCACGCAGCTTGCGTACTTCGGTGTTCTCGTAGGCCATGTGTTCCAGCGCCAGCTCGGCGGCCTTGCCCAGACCAATGATGCCGGTGGTGTTCTCGGTGCCGGCCCGGCGGCTGCGCTCCTGATGTCCGCCGCGCAGGAAGGGGCGGAAGCGGGTGCCACGGCGCACGTACAGCGCACCGACGCCCTTGGGCGCGTGCAGCTTATGACCAGAGAGCGAAAGCATGTCGATGGCCGACTCGCTCATGTTCAACGGAATTTTGCCCACGGCCTGTACGGCATCGGTATGGAACAGCACGCCTTTTTCCTTCGCCATGCGGGCCATGGTTTCGACGGGGAAGATCGTGCCAGTTTCGTTGTTGGCGTACATGATTGAGACGATCGCGACACGGTCGCTCAACACTTCAGCGTATTTCTGCATGTCGATTCGGCCCAGCTTATCCACCGGCAGATAATGCACGGTGTAGCCTTCGGTTTTCGCCAGATGCTCGCAGAGGGTCAGGATGGCCGGATGTTCGATAACGCTTGTGATGATTTCACGGCGGTGCGGATAGGCGGCCAGGGCCGACATGATGGCCGTGCTGTCCGATTCCGTGCCGCAGGAAGTGAAGATGATCTCGGTGTCGTGCGCCGCGCCCAGCAGTTTTTGTACGGACGCACGGGCGTTCTCCATCTGCTTGCCGACGTCGCCGCCGAAACTGTGCATGGATGACGGGTTGCCGTAGTACTCACTGAAGTAGGGCAGCATGGCTTCGACGACGCGCGGATCAACGCGGGTGGTGGCATTATTGTCCATGTAGGCGGTAGTGCTCATGGTCATGCTCCCACGGTTTGAGGCATCGGCGCGGGCACGACCCGGATCGGACGGCCAAGCGTGAGCATCAGACGTTCCTGAATACCGGAAATGGTGATTCCCGACATCTGGCAGCCCATGCAAGCACCGCTCATCGCCACACTGATGGTGTCACCATCTACGTCTACGAGCTGGATATCGCCGCCGTCCATCTGGAACTGCGGGCGCATCTCATCGATGACCGCCGAGATTTTCTGAATTTTCTGCACCAGCATCATACCGCCGGATGCCACCGCAACAGGCGCTGGCGCACTGGGCTTGTGCGACTGGATCGAAACCGGTGCCGAGATCGTGACCGGCTTCGAGGCCGGTTTGGCAGCCGATGAGTTGGCCGATGAGCCGATAATGGGCTCAAGGCCATGCACCCGGGCCAATACTTCCTCAATCTTTTCGTGGCAGCTTTCGCAGCCGCCGCCGGCCTTGGTGTAAAACGTGACTTCCTGCAGGGTGTGCAGATTGTTTTCACGGGCCACCTTCTCGATCAACGCGGCATCAATGCCGAAGCACTTGCAGATCAGGGCACCTTCTTCATGATCGTCCGCCCATACCTCGCCGCGGTAGTTGGCGATGGCTGCATGCAGCGCCTCGGCGCCCATGACGGAGCAGTGCATTTTCTCCGGTGGCAGGCCGCCCAGGAATTCCGCGATATCCATGTTGGTCACGGCCAGCGCTTCATCGAGCGTCTTGCCCTTGATGATTTCCGTCAGGGCCGATGAGGAGGCAATGGCCGAGCCGCAGCCGAAAGTCTGGAAACGTGCGTCGGTGATTACGTCGGTTTGTGGATCGACCTGCAACATGAGCCGCAGGGCATCGCCGCAACTGATGGAGCCGACTTCGCCAATGGCATTGGCTTCTTCCAGAACCCCGGTGTTCTTGGGGTTGAAGAAATACTCTTTAACCTTGTCCGTATAATCCCACATGATTTTTACCCTCGATGTCCGCAGGTTGATTGCTCGGGCGCAGATGCGTCATCGCCCGCCGTGAATGAAGAACCGCAACCGCAGGTCCCGGTCGCATTGGGGTTTTCGAAGCGGAAGCCCACGCCAGAAATGTCTTCGACGTAATCGATGATTACGCCGGTGAGCAGAGGGGCACTGTTTTGATCGACGTATACTTGCAAGCCTTCCAGCGAGACGATGGTGTCATCAGCGCTTGATTGTGACTCAAGGCCCATTCCGTATTGGTAACCGGAACAACCGCCACTTGATACCATCACGCGCAGCCCTTGTGCTTCCGGTGTCTCGGTGATCAGAGCCTTGACGGCGTCGATCGCCTTTTCAGTCAGTGTCAACATGTCGTTCTCCTCGAGTTGAGTTGGATTCAAGGGAGTGATAGCAAAAGCCAAGCCATGTTTTTATATGATTATAAGGATATGATTTATATGTTTTTTATTTTGTATGTCTGAAGGGTGTTCATGTTTTTGTCGATTTCCCTACACGGCCAGGGCAGATTTGCGGTGAAGGTGACAAATAGAATGACGGCGAAAAAAAAGCCCGCAGTAGCGGGCAAACAGGGATTACAGGGTGAAAATGGCATGCCCTCTGTTACACCGGGCGGTTCTCATTGGGGTTGCGCACGGGGCCCATTCCGGCGAGGCAGTCTTCCAGACTGATTTGCGGGAATTTGGTATCGAACTTCATCGCGGTATCCATGATACGGTCGATTTTTTGGGCGGTGTCCAGCTTCTTGAGGTCGCCGCGTTCGAGATAAAGCAATTCCAGCAGCTCGTTGTATACCGTGGCTTCGTCGATCGGGATGATGTAGAACGGAATGCCGTTGATGGTGACCAGATACCGTTTACGCAGATCGATATTGTTGCAGAACATAAAGTATTTGCCGTCGGGCGTCAGGGTGTCGCCTAGCACCTCGGCCAGATCCGGCAGATAGCCGAACGACAGCAGATAGCAGGCTAGAAAGTTGATTTTATCCTGGCCAGGTTCGGCGCCGGTGATCACCTGCTGGGCGACGGTTTCCGGTGGACGGGCTTCATCGGCAATGCTTGGGGCAAACTTGATGGCGATTTCCCCGCGAAAGCCGAAACGGCCCTTGTCGTTGATTTCACCGCGGAACACGGGATTTTGCAGGCGTTTTTCCTGCTCCAGACGCGCGAAGGCGCTCTGTTCGATTGCAGGCTGTTCAATGGTACTCATCAGTCGTTCTCCGGTGGGTTTCGAGCAATCTCATGTGGGATAGTGGGCGTATTCAACGCATGGCAGTAACCGACCGGCTCCGGTCAGTGGCTTCCTCAGGGCCGAAGCAGAGGTCGTAGTCGATGCAGACCTGGCAACTGGGCGCCAGGCAGACCGATACGTCGCCCAGTTCGCAGAGCTGTTTGTAAAGGAATTTCTTCCATTTCATGTTGCCGGTGTTCTTGTTGAACAGGATCGGGAAATAGCGCGCCAGCAACTGGTTCAGTTCTTCGCGGCAACCCAGCCCCAGATCTTGCCAGAGGTGGTTGTCACGTAGACAACCGGTTGCGATCATCGAGGTGATCCAGTCCACGTGTTCGCCAAAGCTTGAGCAATGGTCGAGCAGCAGCTGCTTCAGGTCGTTCATTTCCTCGGTGCGCGCATTTTTTGGCAGCTCGGCCAGATCGCTGTCGCATCGGCAGGAAAAATTCTGGCCGGTGCACAGGTTCAGATGGACCTTGATGCAGCGATCGATCGGCTTGTCGTCGAGTATCCGGGCGAAATACCGGTTGATGAGCATCCGGAACTTGGTCTGTGTAAGCCCCATTGCTTCACTCAACGAACCGGCTGGCTCCTTGGCGTTGTGGGCGATGCACTGAGCGAAGATGTGCGCTTCGTACACATCTTCGTGCTGGTCGCGCCGATCCATCAGATAGTTGTAGATTCCAGAAGACATCTCGATACCTCCTGCCTTCAGCCGGCCTTCATCACGACAGCGGCGCTTGCTGGCGCGTGGGTATAGCAGTCCTTCGGGCAGACCCGCGCACAAGCTTCGCAACCGATGCAGTTTTCCGGGTGCTCGATCATCATGACCTTGCGTTCGGCTTCGTCATCGTCGGCGGCAACCAGTCCACCATCCTCGTCGATGCCCATGAGCATCAACACATCCCGCCCGCAGGCGCGATAGCAGCGGCCACAACCGATGCACTTCTCGTCATCAATCTGTTCTACGAACTGAGGGGTCCAGTTCAGCCCCCCCTTGGTGATTCCAGTGAGGGAGATACCGGTCAGGCTATTCATGGCTTCAGTCTCCATTCAGGGCGGCCAGACGCGCTCTGGCCGCGATCAAATCTTGATAGGCCGAATGCGCTTGCGTCGCCACGTCCGGGATATTTTCCCAGCCAATGGGCAGGTCCTCTGCCAGATCGTGTAGATCCATCTTCAATTGGGTGGCACGGCCGTTCAAGCGCTTGATTTCGGCTTTCAAAGTCTCTTTTTCATCCACGGTGGATCACTCCTCTGTGCAGGAATTCGGGTGTCAGTAACGGGCCACTTCAGGGAAGCGCTCGATCATTTCTTCGGCGCTCTTGACCAGCTTTTCGCCTTCCTCGGCCAGCTTTTCCATGGTCGGAAAACCGAAGCGGTGCACGTCACGCAATTGCTTGTTGATGACGATCAGGCGACCGGCGGTCAGGATCATCCGACCGAAGCCTTCGTGACTCATCTTCATCATGGGTGACACCATCACGCCAGTGGCGCGTTCGGTCGCTAGGCCGACGGCGTTGTAGAAGAGTTCGAGCCGCCAGAGCACTTCAGGGTCGGGGTCGCCGATGATCGGCATGGCCTTGCGTGCCTCCTTGTCGATGACATAGGGTGCCAGCAATTCCTCGTCGGATTTCTTTTCCCAGGTGCCATAGCTATCCTGGGCGCGCCACTGCTTGACCAGTTCACGGATGAACAGGGTTTCCATCGGTGGTGCGGCAGTCGCTGCGGCAACGGCTTCGGTAGTGGGTTCAGACATGGGTTAATTCCTCTTCGTCAAAATCGAGTGAAACGTCCTGGCCTTTACGCAATGCCTTGCGTAACCAGGGCGGTGGCGCATCGCGCAAAACGGTCTGCAACTTGTTCAGAATGTCGTCGATCGCTTCAGGCTCGTTCACCTTGATGGGGTGGATCTTGTAGGCGATGACCCGAGCGGCACCCGAACCACCGATGGCGGCAACGTAGAGGATCGCGCAGTCCTTGATGGCTTCGAGTTTCGGGGCGAGTTTGTCTTCGTTACCGTCTTCGGCCAGTTCGCCATCAAATTGCACGGCTTCCAGAAACTCGTGACCGCTCTCGTTTACTTCGTAGATGGCGATCTGCTTTGCCCAGCCAAAATGGGCATCGACTCTTTTCATGTCTTGGGTGGCAAATGCGACTTTCATAGTCCCTCCCGGGTGCAGTCGTGTTGAAAAATCCGAGCTGGCGTCTGCGTTCTTAACTAAGCGCAAGCGGCGAACGTGCTGCATGGTATGCCTCTGGCAATGGCCAACTGTCGGGGTGGTTTTCATGCTCATGAGCCATCAACAGATTACCGACCTCGAACAGCAGATCACGCGTACCCCGGTAGCCGACGGACATGCGATGGGTGGCGCCGAGCCGGTCGAAAATCGGCAGCCCCATGCGAACGAAGGGGATGTGCAGCCGTTCGGCGGCCTGCCGTCCATGCGAGGTAGTAATCAGAAGGTCACAGCCGAGGGCACGATTTTCCAGATCTTCCAGATCGCCGATGAGCACCTCATTGCAGGGCATCTGTTCCAGCAGCGGCGAATGGGTTGTGGTTACCGCGGCGGCAATCTCGGCACCCATTTCTGTCAGCCAGGTTGCCAGCGTCCAGAGCAGGTCGGGTTCGGCGCCGATGGCGATCTTCTTGCCACCGAAGAAGAAGTGGCTGTCGAGCATGGCGTCCATGAGCTGGCTGCGCTGACGGCGATACTTGAGCGGCACGGGGCGGCCGCTGATCTGGCTCAGGCAATCGAGCAGCTGATCGTTGGGCTCAAGGCCGGTGAGGCGATCGAACAGGACATACGATTGCCCCGTCCGCGCCATTAACATTTCGGCAGCCGGGCGCATCTGTTCACCCACGGCAATGGTTAGTTCGGCTGAACCCAGGTTGCGAATGGCATCCAGGCTCGTACCGCCCAGCGTGATGGGCGAGAAATCATCCGGAATGTGCCCGTCCATTGAGCCGGACAGATCGGGTAGGATGGTCGGTTTCAGGCCGAAGGCTTCGCTCAGATCACGCAATTCCTCGATGTCGGCGACCGTCAGGTGCGAACCGACCAGAAAATTTACCGCGCCGGTCACGACAGGCACCCTAGGTTCGGCCAGTGACTGGATGATCTGGCTGACGGCCTTGCCCCAGCCATCCTGAAAGGCATCCTTGAAATCCGGCGTCGAGACGTACACCACTTGAAGATCGCCCAGCTCCGTGTGCTCGGCCATGAAAGTCTTGAGGTAACCGTCTACATCGTCGCCCTTCGTTTCGGTTACGCCGGTGGAGCAGATGCCGATAACCTTGGGTTTGGCTCTTTGATGAATACTCAGAATGGCCTTGCCGATGTTTTCCAGACCACCCATCACCGTGGCCACTTCGCTCATGGCCGTGGTTTGCAGCGGGACGGATTCGCGAAAATGGCGGACAAACAGCACCATGCCGAAGGCAGTACAGCCCTGTGAACCGTGGAGCAGGGGCATGCAACCTTCCAATCCGAGAAAGGCGAGGGCGCCCCCAACCGGTTGACTCAACTTGAGCGGGTTGACCGTGCAGGCTTTGTGGGTGGTGTTGACGGTGCTCATGCCAGCACCTCCTGAGTCATTTGAGCCCTGCCTTGGTTGGCTTCGGTACTTGTGCTGATCGGGGCGGCTGCATCCATATCCCGTTGGGCCGCTTCACGCGCATCCCAGGGCGCCGGCTTGCGCAGAAGGCTCCAGATCGGGTTGTATAGCGCGCGGTCGATCTGTTTCACCAACTCGACCATGCCTTCATAGCCTGCGTAGGCGTGATGCCGTTCCTGGTTAATGTCCAGCCAAGGCGTGTTGGCCTTCAGTGCGACAAATTGGGTGCGTGCACCGGACAGCATGATGTCGGCCTGCGCCTCGCTGAGCATTTTGTATATCTCGCGTGGGGTCATGTCGTCGATCATGTGAGCATCGTTCCCCATGATCTCGGTGATGCGATCCTTGTCTTCCTTGGTGGATTTTTTCACGCTGGTGCCAACCACGACCATGCCGACTTCCTGCAGGGCCGAAACTACCGACCAGGACTTCACGCCACCGGTAATCAGCAGCACACGTTTGCCGCGCAGACGGTTTTCATAACCGGCCATCTGGGTCCAGGCACGGGCTTCTTCTAGCGCGATCAGGTGTTCGGTCCGGGCCAGCAATTCCTCGGGGGCGCCTTGCTGCACCAGTAGCCGCGCGATTTGACGCAGCGATTCGCTGGAATCGGAAATGCCATAGAACGAGCCTTCGAAGAAGGGGATGCCGTAGCGCTCTTCCATCTTGCGGGCGATATTGATCATCGCTTTGGAGCACACCATCATGGCCGCCTTCGCGCGGTGCGACTGGGCGACTTCGTGGTATTTGGCGTCGCCGCTGATGCAGGACAGGATGCGGATGCCCAGTGTGTCGAGCAGGGGTTTGATCTGCCAGAGTTCGCCCGCGAGGTTGTATTCCCCGATGATGTTGATGTCGTAGGGCGTCGTGAATTCGGGTTCTTCCGTGCCGATCACGTAATCGAGCAGGGCTTCACCGGCAAGTTTGTTGCCGAGGTTCTTGCTGCCGACGAATCCCGGTGCATTCACAGGGATGACCGGCTTGTCGAACTTCGCGGACGCCGCCTTGCAAACCGCCTCAATATCGTCGCCGATCATGGCGGGCACGCAGGTCTGGTAGACGAAGACGGCCGGCGGATCGTACTTGTCGATGATTTCCTTGATGGATTTGAACAGGTGTTTCTCGCCGCCGTAGACCACATCCAGCTCGGTGATATCGGTGGTGAATCCGGTCCGGTAGAGTTTGGATGCAGACGACTTCGAGCCGCGGTTGTCCCACGAGTTGCCCTCGCAGGCGATGGGGCCGTGGACCAGGTGTGCGACGTCCGTCAGTGGCTGCAACGCAATCTTGGCGCCATCGAAGGCACAGCCTCCGGCGGCGGCACCCGGTTGCAACTGTTTGGTACAGCCTTTCTTGCGTTCCTTGTCCGACTTGGACTGGTTCAGGTCGCAACCAGGCTCATTGAAGACTTCCAGGATTTTGTTCTGCAACATCTTGTACCTCCAAACGGATACCACGTGTTCTCAATACAGCATCAGCGCCCGAGGCAATCTGTTGCTCCTGTTCAAATCCATCGCGCCCAAGGGCGCGATCAAAACGTCATGTTTAAAATTGCACCAGCACATCCTCATCGCGGACGATGTACTGGCAGGCCAGACGCCACGGCGGCGGCATGTCATTGACCTCCGCGTCGGTAATCTGGGCTTGGGTGATTTTGCCGCTCAGTTTCAGCACGGTCTTTTCCTTCTCGGTCAGATGAATCGCCATAGGCGTCTTCTTACTCAATACGCTGACCTGTACGGTGCAAGAGCCGCATTCGCCGTTTTCGCATTCAAAATGAACGGGAACGCTGTGCTCTTTGGCGACCGCCAGAAGTGTTCGGGTATCACCGGCAATCGCATAGACCGTCAGGTCTTTCTTCATTGCCGGCGATGAAAATGTCACATTAGCCATGTGAAACCTCTTGTTTGGTGAAAAGCAGGCTTCGTGCGGGCTGATGCCCCACACGGACCTGCTTCTGATGCTTAACGAATGATGTCGTAGCTGTAGTCGGTCTTCGCGACGATGTTCGTGTTTTTGTCCATCTCATCGAAGATCTTGTCGAGAATCTTGACGAGCACGTTCATGCCGCCCTGATAGCCCCAGATCGGGTAACGATGATGGTGATGGCGATCAAAGATCGGGAAGCCCATGCGGATCAGCGGCGTGCCGGTATCGCGTTCGAGATACTTACCGTAGGTGTTGCCGATCAGGAAGTCCACCGGCTCGGTGAACAGGAGGCTGCGCATGTGCCACAGATCCTTGCCCGCATAGACATGACAGTCTTTGCCGAACGGAGAACCATCGAACAGCGCCTGAACCTTGGCGGCCCAGTCCTTGTTGCCGTTGGTGGCCAGGACGTGGGTCGGTTCCGCGCCGAGTTCCAGCAGGAAGGCAGTCACGCCGAGGCACATGTCCGGGTCGCCGTAGATGGCGAACTTCTTGCCGTGCAGATGCGCGGTAGAGTCGGCGATGGCATCCACGAGGCGGCCACGCTCTTTTTCGAGTTCCGCAGGGATTTCCTTACCGGTCATTTTCGACAGGGCCATCAGGAGTTGGTCCGTGCCGACGACGCCGATTGGCGAGTTCAGGGCAACGACTTCCTGGCCGTGCTCGGCAATGAAGGGCAGAGTTTTCTCGGTGCAGAATTCCTGCATGGAGATAGTCCCGACAGCGTTCAGTGCAGCCGCAGTGGCTTCCAGCGTGGTGCCGCCATCGTACATGCGGAATTTACCATCGGTTGGTGTATCGAACACATCGCTGGTATCGGCCAGAACAGTGTGCTCAATGCCCATCAGGTTCAGGATGCGCTTGAGTTCGCGGGTGTTGCCAACGGTGTAACCGTCGAAGCCGCCGATGATGTTGACCGAGTTGTTCGGTACACGCTTCAGCACTTCGGTCGTTCCAGCCTTGCCATCCCAGAAGTGTTGCAGGACGCCCTTGAGCGCATTGTCGTAGCCGGTGACGTGGCTGCCGACGAAAGCCGGGGTGTGAGCGAAGGGAACGTCGTAGTCTTCCGGTACGCTGCCTTTTTCCTTGGCGGTCTTGATAAAGGCGTTCAGATCGTCGCCAATAACCTCGGCCATGCAGGTCGTGGAAACCGCAATCATCTTGGGCTTGTACATGTTGTAGGTGTTGGCCAGACCATCAATCATGTTGTTCAGGCCACCGAATACCGCGGCATCTTCTGTCATTGAAGACGATACGCAGGAGCTGGGCTCCTTGAAGTGGCGGCTCAGGTGGCTGCGGTAGTAGGCCACGCAACCTTGTGAACCGTGCACGAACGGCATGGTGTTCTCGAAGCCCACCGCTGCGAACACGGCACCCAGTGGCTGGCAGGCCTTGGCCGGGTTGACGGTGAGGGCTTCGCGGGCGAAATTCTTTTCCCGGTAATCCCAAGTCTTGGTCCAGTCCTTGATCTGTACCAGTCGCTCCTCGGGTTCGGCGAATTCGTAGTTTTCTTTCTTGTCCTTGAACATCTCGACGTATTCCGGCTCGCGGAACAGTTCGAAGTGATCAAGCACCTTCTCTGCATTTTGACTCATGGCTTCATTCCTCTTTGATCAAAGGGCGGCAGTTGTCCACCCGAACAGTGGCGGACGCGAATCCGCCGCCTCTTACCTGTTTCCAGACGCCTATTTCCAAGGCGTCTTGGTTAATTTCCAGACCGGATTGTTGATGGCCATGTCCATATCCCGGGCGAAGATCGCGAAACCGTCGTAGCCGTGATAAGGGCCTGAGTAATCCCAGGAGTGCATCTGACGGAAGGGCACGCCCATTTTCTGGAAGACGTACTTTTCCTTGATGCCGGAGCCAACGAGATCGGGTTGAACCGCTTCGACGAACTTCTCGAATTCGTAACCGTTCACGTCGTCATAGATCAGGGTGCTGTCTTTGACGTAGTGCGTGGTGCGCTGGTAATCGTCGTTGTGACCGAACTCGTAGCCGGTGCCGACCACTTCCATGCCCAGATCTTCATACGCGCCAATCACATGGCGAGGGCGCAGACCACCGACATACAACATGACGGTCTTGCCTTCGAGGCGCGGGCGATAACGTGCGATGACGTCGTCGACGAGCTTGCGGTACTTGGCGATGACTTTCTCGGCACCTTCCTTGATCTTGTCGTCAAAGTGGCTGGCGATTTCGCGCAGGGAGGCTTCGATTTTGCTCGGGCCGAAGAAGTTGTATTCCACCCAGGGAATTCCGTATTTCTCTTCCATGTGGCGAGAGATGTAGTTCATCGAGCGGTAGCAGTGCAGGATGTTCAATTTCGCTTTCGGGGTGTTTTCAAGCTCGGCAATACTGCCGTCGCCAGACCACTGGGCAATCACGCGCAGGCCCATTTCTTCGAGCAGGATGCGGGAAGACCAGGCGTCGCCACCGATGTTGTAGTCACCGATGATGGCGACGTCATACGGGGTTGTCTTGAATTCCGGATGCTTGTCTTCGGCTTTGTCGAAAACGTAATCGCGGATCGTGTCGTTGGCGATGTGGTGCCCCAGCGACTGGGAAACGCCACGGAAGCCTTCGCAACGTACAGGTACGATGGTCTTGCCGCCGAATTCCTTCGACTTCTTCTTGGATACCGCTTCGATGTCGTCACCGATCAGACCGATCGGGCACTCAGATTGCACGGTAATGCCATGGTTGAGCGGGAACAGTTCTTCAATCTCGTCCATGATCTTTTCGAGCTTCTTGTCGCCACCGAACACGATGTCCTTTTCCTGGAAATCGGAGGTGAACTGCATGGTGCCGAACGAATCCACACCGGTGGTACCGATGTAATAGTTGCGACGCGATGCCCATGAATACTGGCCGCAGCCCACCGGGCCGTGACTGATGTGAATCATGTCTTTGATTGGGCCCCAGACCACGCCTTTGGACCCTGCATATGCACAGCCACGGATGGTCATCACGCCCGGAATGGATTTGATGTTGGATTTAACGCTGCAGTCTGGTTTACCTTCTTCATAGGTATTGAGATGCTTGGCGCGCCGTTTTGCCGTTTTTTCGGGATAAACCTTGAGGACTTCCTCAATCAGTTCCCGGTTACGGACTTTTGCCTCTTCAGCGGTCAGACTCATGTTGACCTCCTCAATGTTTTCCTGAATGTCGATGAGTTGGGCGCCCCGGCCGAGGCTGGGACACCCCGTGCCTTACATACCGGCTGCTTTGCCGATCAGACTATCGTCTTCTTTCTGCATGATTCCGAACTCCATCAGCATGTCTTCGAGTTCGTCCATGGTGATCGGGGTTGGGATGGCACCGTTACCCGCATTGGCGTGAATTTTCCGCGCCAGGCTGCGGTACTCTTCGGCCTGCTTGGATTCAGGTGCGTATTCCAGCACGGTCATCCGACGCAGTTCGGCGTGTTGCACGATGTTGTCGCGCGGTACGAAATGGATGAGCTTGGTGCCCAACTTGCCGGCCAGCGCTTCGGCCAGTTCCAGTTCCTTGTCGGTTTGGCGCTCGTTGCAGATCAATCCGCCCAACCGTACGCCGCCGGAGTTGGCATACTTGAGTACACCCTTGGAGATGTTGTTGGCTGCATACATGGCCATCATCTCGCCCGACATGACGATGTAGATTTCCTGAGCCTTGTTTTCGCGAATCGGCATGGCGAAACCACCGCAGACCACGTCACCCAATACGTCGTAAGAAACGTAGTTGGCGCCGTCGTACGCACCGTTTTCTTCCAGGAAGTTGATCGAGGTGATTACACCGCGACCGGCACAGCCGACTCCCGGCTCCGGACCGCCGGACTCAACGCAACGGATGTCGCGGTAGCCGACTTTCATGACATCTTCCAGCTCCAGATCTTCCACGCTGCCTGCTTCGGCAGCCAGGCTCAGAACGGTGTCCTGTGCTTTGGAATGAAGAATCAATCGGGTAGAGTCGGCTTTCGGGTCGCAGCCGACGATAAGAATTTTCTGACCCATTTCGGCCAGAGCCGCCAGGGTGTTCTGTGAAGTGGTGGACTTGCCGATGCCACCCTTGCCGTAAAAGGCGATTTGTCGCAAACCTTCTGTCATTTCCGTATCTCCTAAACAAAGATAATGATGGTCCCAAGTGGGTGCCCCGTTGTGCGGGCCGTCGCTTCCGCAGTAATCATCAAAGCAAAGGCTGTGCCATGCCGTTAAAATTACTTTAACATATTGATATATATGAAATATATTTGAATAAAGCGCGTGATGGCACTCATGTTTGAAAGCTGACAAACACGACTGATTTGTCAGGAAAGGGACGGAGCCTTCGCGTCGGTCAACTCATCTGATCCTAGTCAACCCGGATGTGTACCCATTGATCTTCATCAGCACCAGATTGCGCTAAGTCATCGGTTTTTCAGTGTGTTGTCGGTACTCATACCTACCTGTCGAATCCCATTTTCATAGATATCTTTGTGTCTGTTGTTTTCGTTCACTCCACCGGTTCACATGGCATAAAAGATGCATAGCTAGTCGTTGGGAAAGTTCATCAACCCGTCCTGAATAGAGGCTCTCTACAAATCAAAGCTTTCTTGTTGAGTTCGTGGACGGGTGATCTTGAAGACAGGGCTGAAGATTCCAGCACAGTCAATGAGGAGCAGACATATGCAGATCGGCGTTGATTGCAACCTGGCGGTGGGAAACCGACGAATCTTTGTCGTGACGACGGATGAAATCGCCCGTATGGCCGTGCAGTTCATGCTGCATGACGAATATGAGACGCATGAGTTCGGTTCGTTGGAAGCGGCTGAAGTAAAAGCTGGCGATTGGCCGCCCGATCTTCTGATCGTGGGCGCGGAATTACTGTCGGATCATGACGTCATCCGCCCTGAGCCGGTGCTGTCACGCTTCCCCAAAGCCAGGTTGCTGTTGCTGGCTGACGCGTCGATCAAGTCGGCGAATGGTGTTGAAGAAATCGCCTGTCTGCAGATGCCTTTGAGGCTGGAAGTGGTTCGGTCGGCGGTGGCGAATGAGTTGCTGTAGTGACGGCCGAAACGCCAGGACAACGCTATCGAAGACGTGTCGGAGATAACTCCGTACAGAATGCACAGAATATGGGGAGCAATCTGGTTGGGTTGCCAACCGGGCTGCTGATGGGGGCCGATTTTAATGCCTTTCCCTTGCCGCTGCACATTGCCGGTACAAGGGAAACACATGCGGCACTGTTTTCCGCTCTGGCGGAGACGACGGATCAGGAATCGGCGGGCTTGTGCTTTCAGCACTATCTGGAAGCGCAGTTTCCCACGGCCACCACACGCAGTGGCGATGATGCCAGACGGTTTCGGGCCCAGTATCTGCGGTTGCTGCACGGCTGGGGGTTCGACAGCAACTCACCGGAAGGTGCGGTGCTGAAAGCCTGGGTAGAGAGTCGTTTCGGGATTCCCGCGACCTTCCATAAGGCGGTGATTGGTCGATATGGCAGCCCGGCGTGGCAGCAATATGTAATGGACAAGACGTCCTCGCGATTCGACAACAATGCGATTCGTCTGCAACTGGACCTGTTGTTCGAATTCGCACAATGGTTTTTACGTCATTTCGCTGCGACGGGGCAGCGACATGTACGACTGTATCGCGGCACAAACGATTTTGCCGAACACCCGATGATTTCCCGGATCGACGCGCACCATGGCGTGATCCGGTTGAACAATCTGGTGTCGTTTACCCGGGATCGCGGGATCGCGGACGAGTTCGGCGACATCATCCTCGAGGTGGAGGTGCCGCTGGTGAAAGTGCTTTTTTTCAATGGCTTGATTCCCTGCCATCCCTTGAAAGGCGAGTCGGAATATCTGGTCATTGGTGGGGACTATGCCGTCCGCATGGATTATTACTGAATCCATGCGACTCATGCGCTGGCTGATTTTACGTGGGCCGTTGGCCGGGAGGTAACCCATGGAGAATACATTGCGAGACCGGGCCTTGGGCGCCTATTTGGGACTGGCCGTGGGTGATGCGCTCGGTGCGACCGTTGAGTTCATGGTGCCGCGCGAGATCCAGGCGGAATATGGTGTTCATCAACATATGATCGGTGGCGGCTGGCTGCGCCTTAAACCGGGCGAAGTGACCGACGACACTCAGATGAGCCTGGCGCTAGGCGATAGCATCCTGGCGGGTGCGGAGTGGTCGCTCCAAAGGTTTGCGAACGGCATGGCGGCATGGCTCAAGAGCAATCCGGTGGATGTGGGCAATACCTGCCGCCGTGGGATTCGCCGCTATCTGGTGGAACAAAGCCTTGAAGGCACCTATTCGGAATGGGATGCGGGCAATGGAGCGGCTGTGCGGAATTTGCCTGCCGTGCTGGCGACGCTGGACGACGAGTCCGCCTTCGAACATATCAGCCTGGCGCAAGCCCATTTCACGCATCACAACATGCTTTCGGACGCCGCGATTCTGTCGATGGGGCGGATGACGCGCCGACTGCTCCAAGGGGGCAATCTCTCTGATGTGGCGTCATTGGCTCAGAAACTGGTTGATCAACATCGCGAGTTTCGTTATGAACCGTACAACGGGTTATCGAGCGCCTATGTCGTTGATACGGTCAATACCGTGCTGCACTATGTGCTGTCGACGAATAGCTTCAAGGATTGCTTGATTGCCATCGTGAATCAGGGGGGCGATGCCGATTCGACCGGCGCCTTGGGCGGCATGTTGGCCGGCGCCTATTACGGCGTTTCAGCCATACCTCGCGAGTGGCTCAGGCAATTGCGGCCGGAGATTCGATCAGCAATCCATGAACAAGTCGATGGTCTGTTGGCCTGGCGGGCCGGGGTGACTACGTCGAAATCCGCGGTGCAAACCACAGGGAGCCTGCCAATCCCTGCTGCTTGTGCGGCAACAGCCTGAAGGGGAGCAAGACACGATGGCAACGATCATCCTTTATGAAAAACCGGGATGCCGCAATCAGGCGTTACAAAAGCAAGAGCTTCTGGCTGCCGGACACGAACTGGATGTGCGAGATCTATTGTCGACCCCGTGGCGCGCAGAGACGCTGTGGCCTTTTTTCCAGGATATGGCCATAACCGAGTGGTTCAATCCAGCAGCGCCTCGGATCAAATCAGGGGAGATCGACCCGGCGTCGCTGACGGCGGATGAAGCCATCGATGCCATGCTGGCCGACCCGTTGTTGATCCGCAGGCCGCTGCTCGTATTCGAAGGTAGGAAGATGTGTGGAGTAGAAAAAATCCATCGAATATTATGGAATTATAATGATTCAGAGGAGTACTCTATGCCTCAGTCGACTGGTTGGGATGCCTGTGCCCGAACTGAATCTTGCCCGGCGGATGATCAGGGCCTTGGCTCTGATTTGTATGGCGATACGCCACCTGAATCGGTGACTGCGTGAATGAACGCGCGCAAACGGGGTAACCCATCATGAATAACAACGCCACGGCTCATAATTCCCAAGAGCTGACCGCAATGTACGAGGTCAGCAAGGTTCTGAGTTCGTCTCTGGATCTGGATCACAGTCTCAACGATGTGCTTAAAACCCTGGATACCTATCTTCATATGTCACCTGCCATGATTCTGTTGCGGATGGACGACAGTCATGTCGGCGTCATGGCCGCAACGGGCCTGACCGCAGCCGAGATGGAGCGCGGCCGTTATCAGCTCGGAGAGGGCATGATCGGCAAGATCATGCGTGTGGGTATGCCCGTCGTCATCCCGGATACCTCGCAGGAACCCGAATTTCTGCATCGCACAGTGCAGAAGGATGCTTCGCGCCAACACCTGCACGCCTTCGTTGGTGTTCCGATCAAGGTCGGCTTTGATTGTATCGGCGTCTTGGCCATCTACCGTACCGAGCAGCACAAAGGAATCAGTTTCGGCTCCGATGTGCGGATGCTCCAGATGGTCGCCAATCTGGTTGGCCAGACCGTTAGCCTGCACCAGGGCATCACGGCGGAACGCAACCGGCTGATTCAGGAAAAACACCGGCTGCAGAAGGAACAGAGCAAGCGCTATAACATCGACAACGTCATTGGCAACAGCAAGGCCATGCAGTCGGTGTTCGCCGACGTGCACCAGGCAGCGCCAAGCAAGGCGACCGTGCTGCTGCGTGGCGAGTCGGGCACGGGCAAGGAAGTCATCGCGCGCGCAATTCACGAATTGAGCCCACGTCGCGAGAAGCCGTTCGTGAAACTGAACTGTGCGGCACTGCCCGAAACGCTGCTTGAGTCCGAACTGTTCGGTCACGAGCGCGGATCGTTTACCGGCGCCACGCAGGAACGCAAGGGACGCTTCGAGCTGGCCGACGGCGGTACCTTGTTTCTGGATGAGATCGGTGAAATATCCGCTGCCTTCCAGGCCAAGTTGCTTCGGGTGCTTCAGGAGCGGGAATTCGAGAGGGTAGGGGGCACCCAGACTCGGCGCGTCGATGTGCGCATTATCACCGCAACCAACCGGAACCTGGAAGAAGCCGTCAGCAAGGGCGAATTCCGTGCCGATCTGTACTACCGGATCAATGTAGTCAGCATCTTCCTGCCACCACTGCGCGAACGACGTGAAGACATTCCTGCGATGGTGAGCTATTTCGTTGAGCGGTTCAACGATGAAAACAACCGCCGGTTGACGTTCAACCCCGATGCGATGCAAACCATGTTGTCCTGCTTCTGGCCCGGCAATGTGCGTGAATTGGAGAACTGCATCGAACGCACCTGCACCATGCTGCGCGGGGATGTCATTCGTCAGACCGATATCCCCTGTCAGCGCAATCAGTGTTTATCCATGTCATTGCGCCCCGCCGCTGGTGGACATCCCATCGTGACTCTTTCCGTTCCCTCCCGGTCGGTGGCATCTTCTGCTGCCAGTGAAGGGGTTGATGGAGGTGAACAGATCACTGAAGTTGTACCACTGACCGAACGGGATCGACTGATCCAGGCTATGGAACGCTGTGGATGGGTACAGGCCAAAGCCGCACGGCTGCTGAACACCACCACGCGCAAACTGGGTTACGCACTGCTCAAATACGGTATTGAGGTGAAGCGATTGTAGGTTTTGTAACAAGCCATCACCAACGCATGAATAAAGACCAGGGCTTCTGCCGCGCAGACTCCTAGCGCCGTTGGCGAGCAGATGGTGTCAGGTTCATAAAAGTGTCCACTAACAAACGGACGGACACTTTGTACCTAACTCAATACCCGTAAGAACAGGTGGAACGGCCGGACGCTTATGGCGTTCCCAGGTGACTGTACTTCAAGGGGGCTTTCTTTTGGGTTAACCCGATGGTTGTTCAATTCGACTAATAAAAAAACCCGCTCAATAGCGGGTTTTCGTGTTTCTTATCGACTGAAAGCCGTTATCAGGCTTTACGTCGTTCGATCATGTTGTAGATGATTGGTGTGAGGATCAAGTCCATTGCATAGCTCATTTTGCCACCTGGAACGACGATGGTGTTATAACGAGACATAAATGAGCTGGGGATCATCGACAGCAGGTAAGGGAAATCCGCCCCTGCCTTCTTGGGGTTGCTGAAGTGGATAATGACCATGCTCTCATCAGGCGTGGGGATGTCGCGCGTAATGAATGGATTGGAGGTGTCCACAGTCGGTATCCGCTGGAAGTTGATATCCGTGCGGGAGAACTGAGGTGTGATGTGATTCACATAGTCGGGCATCCTGCGAAGAATCGTGTCGACTGTGGCTTCAGCGGAATAGCCGCGTTCTGCGTTGTCACGGAAGATCTTCTGGATCCATTCCAGATTGATGATGGGGACAACGCCCACGCCCAGATCCACGTGAGCCGAAGCATCAACGCTGTCTGTTTTGACCAGACCGTGCAGGCCTTCGTAGAACAGCAGATCAGAACCGGCCGGGATATCTTCCCACGGGGTGAACTCGCCGGGTTTGAGGTGCGTGTTTAGGCGTGCATTGTGTTCGGCCGCTTCCTGATCGCTGTGGATGTAATAGCGTTTTTTACCGGTACCAGATTCGCCGTAGGTTTTGAACAGTTCGGCCAGTTTGTCAAAGTGGTTGGCTTCCGGACCGAAATGGGAGAAGGAGAAATTGCCCAGAGCTTCCGCCTTTTTGACAGCTTCTCTAAATTCCACCCGAGATAAGCTATGGAAGCTGTCACCTTCAATCACGACAGGCGTGAGTGACTCGCGGCGAAATACGTGTTCAAAAGCACGCTTTACAGTGGTGGTGCCAGCGCCGGACGAACCGGTGACAGCCACAACGGGATGCTTAACAGACATGGCTTCTCCTTAATAAAACAAATTGAAGATCTAATTGGATCAAGGGTTGCTCACCCGCTTTACAGCGCGTGTTCATTGATCGAATAAGACACCGGGTCCAACAAAAACCAAGCTTGGGATTCTAGGCTTTTATCCTTTGTCTCACAAGTTGTTGATGCGTTCAGGCGTGATCTTTTAACTGACAGCCCCGGGTTTCTGGTTGGAAAATCATGAATCCGATTTTATTTTGCGCAGGTGGATATTCCGCAGCAAGCCCATTGTCGGGCGAATCAGGAACTGGATCGAAGCGATCAGGAAAACCCAAGCACCTGCACTTGCCAGACCAGGGACAATAAAAAACACGCTGCCCAAAATAAACCACAGCGCGATGAGGAAATCGTTGAACAGGATCGCGGTTTCATAGCGGTTCTGGATGATCAGCTCATCTCTGCCGAAACGGATATCGGTTTGCTCTTTGCTGGAATCAATCGATTGGGGCATGGGGACGGCTCAGTCGTTATTGGATCGTCGATAAAGCAGGTCAAACACAGCGTGTTCCAGACGAATGCCCCGTCGCTCGAACTTGGTTTCTGGTCGCCAGCCGGGGCGCGCGTTTTCTCCGGAGCCGCTATGCTCTGCAGAAAAATCCGGATGGACATCGAGCACCGAGCGCATGTGTTCGGCATAGGGCGCCCAGTCGGTGGCCAGATGCCACAGCCCGCCGGGTTTGAGCTTTTGGCTGACCAGGCTCGCAAATTCTGTTTGTACGATTCGCCGTTTGTGGTGTCGCGCTTTACGCCAAGGGTCTGGGAAATAAAGCAGTAAGCGATCCAGACTGGCGTTCGCGATACGGCTTTGGATGAACGGTACGGCGTCTTCGGCCACGATGCGAATATTCGTCAAGCCCAGGCGTTCGACGCCCAGTGCCAAGTGGCCGATGCCGGGCCTGTGGACTTCGATGCCGATAAAATCTTGGTCCGGGGCTGCTGCGGCCATGTGCAGCAGGCTTTCACCATTGCCAAAACCAATCTCCAGGGTGACCGGCGCGCTGCGTCCAAATACAGCTTCGAGATCGAGCAAATCGCCCTCTGCCTTGAGTTCCAGCGAGGGCAAAAGCTCGTTGATTGCGCGAAACTGCGCGGTGGTGAGCCGCCCTTCACGCCGGATAAACGAGCGGATGGGACGGTGCGTATGGGGCGCTGGTGGCGTGTCGGTAGTCATCATCGTGTCGTTAGGAAATCAAGCCATCGATAGGTGAAGAAGCGCTTGCATAGCGTTTGCGAGGCATCCTTCCGGCAAGGAAGGCTTCACGTCCGGCTTCGATGGCTTTTTTCATGGCCGAGGCCATCAGAACGGGGTTTTTGGCGGCGGCAATGGCTGTATTCATCAACACGCCGTCACAACCCAGTTCCATGGCGATGGCCGCATCTGATGCCGTGCCCACGCCGGCATCGACGATGATCGGCACGTTTGCATTTTCGATGATGGTCAGCAGATTGTATTTGTTCTGAATACCTAGTCCGGAGCCGATGGGCGCGGCCAGCGGCATCACGGCAACACAGCCGATTTCTTCCAGGCGCTTGCACAAAATCGGATCATCTGAGGTGTAAACCATCACTTCAAAGCCATCGGCAACCAGAATTTCGGCGGCCTTGAGCGTAGCGACGACATCCGGGTACAGGGTTTTTGCATCGCCCAGCACTTCGAGCTTGACGAGGTTATGCCCGTCCAGAAGCTCCCGCGCCAGTTTGCAGGTGCGCACGGCGTCTTCTGCGGTGTAGCAGCCTGCGGTGTTGGGCAGAATGGTGTAGCGCTCCGGCGGCAACACATCCAGCAGATTGGGTTCGCCCGGGTTCTGGCCGATATTGCTGCGGCGTATGGCTACGGTAACGATTTGTGCGCCTGCGGCCTGCGTTGCGGCTTCGGTTTCGGCCAGGTCCTTGAATTTCCCGGTACCGGTCAGCAGGCGGGAATGAAATTGGCGACTGCCAATGGTGAGCAGATCGGATGTATTTGGATTCATAAGTCGTGGTTGCCTTGTGTTTTGTTTGCCGAATGATTCGTATGGATTCGTTCTGGCTGTCTATCTCGATGGGATCAGGTGTCTTGTGCCCCGCGTGCGATTCAGGCCGGGACTGTGACGATTTTACACGTATCGTCAAACCCGGCGGATGGCTATCTGCTGTCAGTGTCGTTGTTCTGCCGTCTCAGGAAAAGGGCCGGGTTGCAATGTGCACGGCTGTCCTTCGATGAGGAGTTCGTCGTGCAGATGATTCAAGCGTATGACCGCGAGAAAGACCTGCATGTCCTCATTGCCAACCCGGCAGATCGCACTGCGTACGATTTCGCCCGCCTCGGTTTGAGGTTCGTTAGCTGGATGAATGACTGATTTCGGCAGAACCGGTTCGGCCATGCGTGTGTATCCGCTGACCATGCGGCGGTTGGATTTCCCGAGATAGTGCAGGCGGGCGACGACTTCCTGGCCGGGATAGCAGCCCTTCTTGAAACTCACGGCCTGGAGCAGGTCGAGGTTGATCCACTGCGGAACAAAGTGCAGCACCGTTTCACGATTGATGGTGGGAATGCCGTCGTGAATTTCGGCGCAGTCCCAGGCATTTTGTGTGGTTCGTTGTGGCAAATGAGGGGTCAGTGCCAGTAGCGCATGGGTCGGTCCCTGCAATGAAAGTCGAGTGTCATCGCCTAAGTGTTCCCATGTCGCGACCACGCCCGAGGGCAGGGTGCTCTGGGCGAGAGGATCCGCTGGTGATGTAGCCATGCCGCTGGCGGCCAGCAAAGCCGGATCGGGGTTCAGTACGCCGATACTTTGCCAGTCATCACTGATCTCGATAAGAACACGGCGACGAAGCACGTACAGTTTCAACGTTTTGAACAGATCGGCCGCGAGTTCGGCGGGCACGGTCAGACGATAGGTCATGCCTTGTCCACCGTCTTGCGAACGCAGCGGATGGATGAGCACGGTAGTTAAAATCCGTCCTTTGGCGTTGCACAGTGCGCCGCGTGCCGCATGGCTGTCATCGAGCGACAGGATTTCCTGAGTCAGCATGGCTTGCAGGAAATCGCCCGCTTCCTCGCCGCAGACAAGCAGGCTGGCTCGTGTGTCCAGCAAAACCCAGGCAGCCGCCGATGGGCTGGCAGGGTGAGCCGGTTCCGGATGTGTCTGCAGAAACAGTGACCACTCGTTATTCATGTCGTTATCTTTTCGTGAATTCAGTAGGGTGAAAGAATAACACTGCACAAGCTACTCTGCCCGAGCCGAGCGCGGTGTCAATTCATTCGATGCCGGAACAACCAGCCTGCAAATGCCAGCGTCACAAGGCCGATGATCGCCAATGGCCAGAATTCGTCAATCAGAGAATCGAACGAGCTGCCTTCGAGAAATACGCCGCGCAAAATGATCATGAGATAGCGCATGGGGTTGATCAGGGTCAGATCCTGCACGATCGGTGGCATGTTGGCGATGGGGGTGGCAAAACCCGAGAGGATGATGGCGGGCACCAGAAACAGGAATACACCAAGTACCGCCTGCTGCAGAGTGGTGGCCAGCGCGGAAATCATCAGTCCGACGCCGATTGCAGACATCAGAAAAAGCCCGAGTCCCACAAACAGGGTGCCGATGTGGCCTTCGAACGGGACGCCGAACAGATGAACGGCCAGAAAAATAGTCACGCCGCCCTCGATCATGCCGATCACGAACCCCGGCGTGGCCTTGCCGATCAGGATTTCGACGGGGCGCAATGGCGTGACCAGTAATTGATCGAATGTGCCTTGTTCGCGCTCGCGGGCGACCGACAGGGCAGTGACGACCATCACGACCACCAGCATCAGAATGCCCACCACACCGGGCACGATGAACCAGCGACTTATGAGGTTCGGGTTGAACCACGCACGGGAGACGATCACCGAGGGCGGTGCGGCGAGGTGATGCGTTTGCTGCCATTGGGCGTTGAAGTCGGCCACGATGCTGCTGGCGTAGCCCAGTGCGATGGCGGCGGTATTCGAATTGCGCCCATCGATGATCAGTTGCACGGTGGCGGGTTTGCCGCTATCCAGATCCTGCTCGAAGCGCGGTCCGATATGCAGGACCATCAATGCCTCACGCTGATCGATCACGTGTTTTATCTCGTCCTCATGCGTCAATCGGGCGGTGATCTCAAAATGCTGCGATCCGGTAAAACGCGCAACCAGCGATTGAGCTGCCTGACCACCATCCTGGTTATAGATGGCCAACGGGATGTGATTGAGATCGAAGGTTGCCGCGAAACTGAACACCACAAGCTGAATGATGGGCGGGCCGATAACGACGAATCGTGCCTTGGGGTCGCGAAGCAACGCCTGAAACTCTTTGATGGCGAGCGCGAAAATCCGTTGCCACATCATGGATTCCTCAAAATCATTCCAGGGATTTGCGGATCTTTCGTCGGCTGGCGCCGAGGAAAAACGCTGCAATGGCCAGCATGGCCAGGGTATTGGGCCAAATCACGCCGTTGACATCGCCAGCCAGAAACAGTGTGTGCAGAATCACGATGAAGTAGCGCGCCGAGACAATGTACGTCAGGTTCTGCAACCAGCCGGGCATGCTGCCGATATCGAAGATAAAGCCAGAAAGCATGAAGGCGGGCAGGAAGGTGGTGATGATGGCGATCAGGCTGGCGACAAACTGGTTTTTGGCCACGATCGAGATGAACAGCCCCATGCCCAGTGCTGTCAGCAGGAAGATGGCGGAAGTCAGGATCAGGATCCATGGGCTGCCGAGGAAGGGAACATGGAACAACCAGATGGCCATGGAGACGGAAAGCGCCATCCCGCCCATGCCAAGCACAAAATAGGGTATGAGCTTGCCGAGCAGGATTTCGTTGAGGTGCACGGGTGTGACCATCAGCGCTTCGAGCGTGCCGCGTTCCCATTCGCGCGCCATCACCAGAGCCGTGAGCAGTGCGCCGATCAGGGTCATGATGACGGCAATCAGGCCGGGGACGAGGTAATCGCGACTGCGCAATTCGGGGTTGAACCAGATACGGCTGGCCACCACTACGGGTTGATCTGCCGAGTGTCCTACTGCCGTTGCACGGGCACTCAGCCAGCCCTGCCAGGCTGCCTGAATATAGGCTTGGGTCAGTCGAGCCTGATTGGCATCCACGCCGTTGACGATGATCTGCACGGGGGCCTGGTTTGCCGCATTGCTCAGCTTGGCCGAAAAATCACTGGGCAGATGAACGATGGCATCGACGGTTCGGTTCAGCATCCAGCGTTCGGCGGTAGGGAGGTTTGGTGCGGTTTTCGGGCTGAAGTAGGTGGATTGGTCGAACGCGCCGAATAGGGCCGCAGTTTGCGAATCCGGCGCATCGGCGACCAGTGCGATGGGAATGTGCTTGGCGTTGAGCGAGACGCCATAGCCGAAAATCAGGAGCAGGACGACGGGCATCAAAAAGGCGATGGCGATGCTGGACGGGTCACGCAGGATTTGCAGGGTTTCCTTGCGGATCAGCCCGAACAGTCGTCGTCCGGCTCCGCCGCGAGCGAGTGCTGTATCTGGCGTGTTCTGTGCCGTTGTGTTCCGGGCCTTCGTATTCATTGGCTTGGCCTCGGGGCCTTCGGGGCATTGGGTGTGCTGATCAGGGCGATAAAGGCGTCTTCCATATTCGGATTGGGGTGTTCCGGGCTTTTGGCCTGCGCGCGTACATCTTTGGGGCTGCCTGCGGCGAGAATGTCACCCTGACTCATGATGACGAGCCGGTCGCAGTATTCCGCCTCGTCCATGAAGTGGGTGGTGATCATGATCGTAACGCCCTGGTCGGCGAGTTGGTTGATACGTTGCCAGAACGCCCGTCGTTCGATGGGATCGACACCCGAGGTAGGTTCATCCAGAAACAGAATGTCCGGTTCGTGCATCAGGGCGCAGGCCATGGCGAGGCGTTGCTTGAAGCCCAGCGGCAACAGGCCGCAGCTGGTATCGGAATAGCTCGTCAGGCCGAATTCTGCCAAAGCCCAGTCAATTCGTGCGGCACGCCGCTGCCTGTTCAAGCCATAGGCTTTGGCGAAGAATATCAGGTTCTGGCGCACACTCAAGACTTCGTACAGGGCGAACTTCTGCGACATGTAGCCGATGCGCGCGCGCGCCTTGGCAGCCGCAGTGCGCAGATCCACGCCGGCAACCGAGAGTTTGCCCGCACTGGGCAGGAGCAGGCCGCAGAGCATACGGAAGGTCGTGGATTTGCCCGCACCATTGGCACCGAGCAGCCCGAAAATCTCACCGCGTTGAACGGAGAAACTGATGGCATCCACCGCAATGAATGTACCGAAACGACGTGTCAAATCCGAAACAATGATGATGTCCTCACGGTTTTTCACCGGGGCGTTTTTTGGCGTGGTTAGCAGCTCGGCGTCCGCTGATTCCTTGGATTCCTGATGTTCCTGGTTTTTCCGATGTTGTTGGGATTCCCGTTCGCGCAATTGCAGCACGAACGCATCTTCGAACCGGGTCTGCAGTGGCTGCCAGGTCACGCCGGGCAGTTCAGGTGGTTGTGCGTTTTCAGCCAGCAGGACGCGTACAAGATCGCCGTCGATGATGGCATCACGAACCGCGGGCTGTCTCTGGAGTTCGGCCTGAAGATGACGGCGGACCATGCCGGGCCGACTGGCGCCATACACGCGTCCAGTCAGGTGGGCCGTGAACTCTGCGGGCGTACCTTTGCCCAGCACGCGGCCTTCGTATAGCAGGATGACTTCCTTGCAGCGTTCGGCCTCGTCAAGATAGGCCGTGGACAACAGGACGCTCATGCCCTCGTCGGCGACCAGTTGATACACAATCGCCCACAACTCCCGCCGGGATACGGGATCGACGCCGACGGTCGGTTCGTCCAGCAATAGCAGTCGAGGCGGGCGAACCAGCGTGCAGGCCAGGCCGAGTTTCTGTTTCATGCCACCGGAAAGGCGCCCCGCCAGTCGTGTCGTGAATGGTGCCAGCCCGGTCATGTGCAGCAATTGGGCGAAGCGTGCTGCCCGTTGATCTGGAGGCAGGCCCTGCAGGTCGGCATAGAGATTCAGGTTTTCCTGAACGGTCAGGTCTTCGTACAGTCCGAAGTGCTGCGGCATGTAGCCGATGCTCGCCTGTACGGTCAAAGGATCGGCGACGGCATCGAGTCCAAGGACGGTCAGCGTGCCGGAATCCGGTGTGAGCAAGCCTGCGATGAGGCGCATCAGGGTGGTTTTGCCCGCGCCGTCCGGACCGATCAGACCGGTGACCTGTCCCGGAACAACGCGCAGGGAAACATCCACCACCGCCTCGGTGCGTCGGGGTGGCTTGCCGAACGACTTATGTATTCCGTCGGCAATGATGGCCAGCGTTTGGTCATCTGCGCTTTGTGGCGTCATCAGTGTGCTTGGGATGGCTTGGTGATGGTTGATTTATCGGTCGTCGTTTCACTGCCGCAGGGATCTTCGCCATGTAATCGGGGTTTGGCACCCAGTGCAATATGTGCGGTGACCGGCATCCCCAGTCGCAGTTGCCCGTTCGGGTTACAGGCATAAATCCGGGCTTGATAGACAAGATCGGTGCGCACGGTCGTAGTTTCGACCGTTTTGGGGGTGAACTCAGCCGTGGGTGAGATGTAGCCCACCCATCCGTTGAAGGTCTTGCCTGGAAAGCTATCGCTGGTGAGTGTGGCCGGCATGCCTTCCTGCACCAGGCCAAGGTCGGGCTCATCCACATAGACCCGCGCCCAGATCGGTGAGGTGAGTGCCAGCGAAATGACGGGCTGAGCCGGTGAGGCCATGTCGCCCGGTTCCAGAATCCGGTTGCGGACAATCCCTTGAGCCGGGGCGACGAGCACGGCATCGTCCCGGGCGATCTGGGCACTTCTGACCTGGGCTTCGGCCGCTGCAACGGCTGCGCGGGCCTGTTCGATGTCTTCCTTGCGGGGGCCGATAATCGCCAGTTTGAGCGAGGCGGTGTCGGCCTTGAGTTGCGCTTCGGCGGCATCGCGTGCGGCACGGGCGGAGTCACGATCCTGGGTCGAGGCCATTTTTTGCTTCGCCAGTGTTTGTATCCGGTCGAAGCTTAATCTCTTCTCCGTGAGGTTGGCCTGGTCGGCGGCCACCACAGCGCGCAGGCGTTCGATATCTTCGGGGCGCGTGCCGTTCAGCAGTCTATTCAGCGCGGCCTGATTGGCGGCAAGGTTGGCCTTGGCAGACGCCAGTGCGGCATCGAAGCGGCGCATGTCAAGCGTTGCAATTATGTCACCGGAACGGATTGCGTCGCCCGTTTGCACGGGGATCGTGTCGATGCGACCGGCGTCGTTGAAGGCGAGGTCGACCTGCCGAAGGTCGATGTTGCCGTACAGCGTCAATTCGGTGCGAGTGCCCTGCGAATGAAGGCCGTGCGCGTAGAACCAGTAGCCGGTGCTGCCTGCAATGATGATCAAAAGCAGGATAATTATCCGAAAGCGCATTGTCATCGAGTCCTCTGCTGCAAAACTTTGTTGCCGCATTTTGGCGCCTGAATGCTTAGCTTGTATAGAGGTTTATTCCCGCGCGGAGCGTCGGTGGGCTGTTAGAATGCCCGCCTTGTTTGTTCCGCTAGCGGATGTATTTTTATGACTGCTCTCGATTTTGCCGCCGAAACTCAGCGTCGGCGCACCTTTGCGATTATTTCTCACCCCGATGCCGGTAAAACGACGATCACGGAGAAGCTGCTCCTGTTCGGCGGCGCCATTCAGATGGCCGGTACGGTCAAGGGGCGTAAATCCACCCGTCATGTGACTTCCGACTGGATGGCCATGGAGAAGGAACGGGGGATTTCGGTCAGCAGTTCCGTGATGCAGTTTCCGTACAAGGATTACATCGTCAACCTGCTCGATACACCCGGTCACGAAGACTTCTCGGAAGATACCTATCGTGTACTGACGGCGGTGGATTCGGCACTGATGGTGATTGATGTGGCCAAGGGTGTCGAGGCGCGAACCATCAAGCTGATGGAAGTCTGCCGCCTGCGCGATACACCGATCATTTCGTTCATCAACAAGATGGATCGCGAGGGCAAGGAACCGCTGGAACTGCTGGATGAAATCGAATCCATTCTGAAGATTCGTTGTGCACCCATCACCTGGCCGATCGGCATGGGTAAGCGCTTCAAGGGGGTTTATCACCTGTATGAAGACCGAGTGATTCTCTACGGCCCATCTCTGCCGACACGTGCGCAGTCCAAAACCGAAATCAACGGGTTGAATAATCCCGAACTGGACGACCTGCTGGGCGATCAGGCCGATGAACTGCGCATGGAAATCGAACTGGTGCAGGGCGCGGCCGATACGTACGACCACGAAGCTTATCTGCGCGGGGAGTTGTCGCCGGTCTATTTCGGCTCGGCCATGAATAACTTCGGCGTGCAGGAGCTGCTCGATGGGTTTGTTGAGGCTGCGCCCGGCCCACTACCGCGTCCTAGTACGGCCCGTGATGTGTTGCCGACCGAGGAAAAGTTTTCCGGTTTCGTGTTCAAGATTCAGGCGAACATGGATCCGCAGCACCGTGACCGGATTGCGTTCTTTCGTGTTTGTTCGGGCAAGTTCACCCGGGGCATGAAGGTCAAGCATGTCCGGCTTGACCGCGAGATCAAAATTCCCGATGCGCTGACGTTCATGTCCTCCGACCGTGAACGCCTGGAAGAAGCCTATCCGGGGGACATCATCGGTATTCACAACCACGGTACGATCCGCATTGGCGATACATTCACCGAAGGCGAGCGTCTGGCCTTCACCGGCATTCCGAACTTTGCGCCTGAACTGTTCCGTCGGGCGCGACTGCGGGATCCGCTCAAATCCAAGCAATTGCTCAAGGGCTTGAGCCAGTTGTGCGAAGAAGGCGCTACCCAGCTCTACAAGCCGTTGATCAACAATGATTTGATCTTGGGTGCAGTGGGTGTATTGCAGTTCGAAGTGGTGTCGGAGCGGCTGAAAACCGAGTATTCCGTCGATTGCCAGTTCGAACAGGTGAACGTGACCACGGCACGCTGGATCGAGTGTGACGATCCCAAGCGGCTCGAAGAGTTCAAGGCCAAGAACGAAGCGAATCTCGCGCTCGACCACGCGGGGGATCTCGTCTACATCGCCCCCACGCGCGTCAATCTGCAAATGGCGCAGGAGCGCTGGAAGGATGTGCGGTTCCTCGCCACGCGCGAGCACGGCGATTACACGGCTACTGAGACGTAATCTCGCCGGTCACTTGCTTTTGAGTTGATCTGCCTGATTATCCAAGGATGAATTTGCCGGCACAGTAGCTGTCAGTTTCTCGAAATCCTTCGGCGAAATGTACTGAAACAGGTCCTTACCCTTGCTGCTGATGGAAATCAGCAGTCCTTTTTGGGGATAGAGCCAGTACTCGGTCTTATCCTGAGCCAAGCGTATTTCTTCCGGCTTGCCGAAATGACGATTGATGATATCGATCGTGTATTTTGCTGCGGGGCGATAAGTGATCGATTCGATTGGGAAGTATTGCGCTTTACGAATGTGCTCGTCTGTCATCGGGTACTTCCAAGCACCACTGGGTGTCGGGTCCGGCTTGGCGTGATTGTTTGCAATCCATTCGTTCAGTTCCTTGGGATCGGTCTTTGCAACCAACGTGACACCCGCCGTGAGCGCGCCCACATTCATCGTGCCGAAATACGCTTCCAGCGAGGCTTTCTTGTCGGGATCCACAAAGATGGCTAGTTCCGCTTTTTGGTCATATACCCGTTTGAATTCGAGCAGGGAATCCTTGCCAAGATGCACGCCGAAAACCGCACTGCTGCCATCCGGGAACACTTTGATATCCCAGGGTAAGAAAGGGTGATCCGGGGCTTTAGCACTGCAGGCCCACAGGGACGTCGCCAGGAGCAGCATCACCATGACATGAAAGATGACGAATGGAATACGATCGAAGGGGCTTCGGAACATTTGCGCGATCCTGAAAACTGAACAAGAATGAGGCTGCAATGTATCAGATGCAACGCCGTAATAGGGGTGTGTACCTGAGCATTATGAGCGGTCATGAGTGACTATTGGTGTGGATTTCGTTGCCCTCTTGGTTCTTATGCCTGTATTTTCGTATTATCTATCAAGGAGTTGATTATGTTTATTGGTCGAACGGGTTTAGGGCTTACGTGTGCGCTGCTGCTGGGTGGTGCGACGGCCGTGGCATCGGCGGATGAGATAAAATTCCCGTTGCGGGCCCAATATGAAACGGTGGGTGTGAAACCTATTTCCACCGCTGATTTATTGGCTCACTTCAACGAGTACACGATCATCGATGCGCGCTCGGAATACGAATATCAGACACTCCACATCGAAGGCGCCGAATCGGTGCCTTTGTCCTCCCCTGGGTTTGATCTGAGCGTGAAAGCATTGGCGGACAAGACGAAAAAGCCCTTGGTCTTCTACTGTAACGGCACGACATGCGAAACATCCTACAAGGCTGCCGTACGCACCATGCAGTCAGGAGTGAAGCCTGTACTCGTTTATGATGCCGGGATTTTTAACTGGGCCGAAGCCAACCCGAGTAAGACCGACTTGCTCAGCACGAAAATGCAGTCGGCCAGCCAGTTGATTTCGAAGGCTGATTTTGCCGCGCATCTTTTGAGTCCACGCGATTTTTATGAACGCGTCATGGGTGATCCGAATGCGATTGTGCTGGATATTCGTGATGCCGACCAGCGAGCGGGCGTTTCCTTATTCCAAATGCGTGACGTGCATGTACCCTTGGATAACGCTCGACTCGCCGATTGGGTGAGTCGGGCCAAGCAGGGGAACCGCGCGATGTACTTTATCGACGCGACAGGGCACCAGGTGCAATGGTTGCAGTACTACCTCAAAGAACAAGGTTTACACGACTATTGGTTCATGAAAGGCGGCGCCAAGGCGTTTTACGATACGCTTTGATTCAAGGCATGGTTGCTTGAGTTCGGCCTGCACAGCAGAACCTCGAAAAACCATACCCTTAGGTAAATGCTGATTTATTCCACCCTTGGAATAACTCCGCTCGCTCATCGCGGTACCCGCCCGCGATGGCTCAAACGAATCAAAGACTTACGTCTTTTTTCGTGTTGGGGCATCCTGCCCCAAGCGGGAAGCACTGAATAAATCAGCGCTTCCTTAGGATTTTTCGAGGTGATCATAGGTCTAATCTTTCCATAAGGGGTATCGATTCCCATCCGTAAAGGAAAAATTGTAAAAACGGGTGTTTATATGACTCGATAAATCGGTTTGAACGACTTATTCGGACACAGTCATGATGTTCCTAAAATTTCCTTTAGAGAGACAGCTATGCGTTACAAGTTATTTGGTTATATCGTTTTAGTTGGCGTGAATCTTTTAGGCATTGTGGCAAGAGCGGATTCCATGCCTGCTGCGGCTCAGACCGAATTTCAAGTGCTGGGGCAGTCCTTCCCCAGCCTGAAATTAACCAATCAGCAGGATGTCCCCGTCCAGTTGCCGGGCGAGGTGGCGGTGATTGTTTTTGCAAACGCGAAGAAAGTCGATGAATGGGCGGATCCCTTGTTGGCGAAGTTTGGTCAAAGGCAAATGGATGCCCATCATCTGGTCTACCTTTCCGACATCCACCGCATGCCGTGGATGATCAGCAAGATGTTTGCGCTACCCAAATTGAAGGAACGTTCTTATTCGGTCGCCTTGATCCGTGAGGCCAATGAAGTCCCAGCAACCATCGAGCCGCAAGCGGATTGTCTGAATTGGATTCAGTTAAAATCCGGAAAAATCACGGTGCTCACGCCTGTTTGCACCTCAACCGATCTTGAAAAAAGACTCGATGCCTTGGCGACGCATTAGAGCTTCGGCCAATTACTGGCCAGAGCAATTGCCCTCCTGGATGAGAGCGATGCGTAAAACCTACATTGCGCTACTGGGGTTGTTCATCATCGGCACGAGTGTCCTCGTGTATCGTTATGTCTCGAATCTCGATCAGACCGAGATTCGAATATCTTCAAATCCTTGGGTTGGCTTTACCCCTTTTATCTACGCACAGGAAAAAGGCTGGTTAAAAAATACACCGTTTCGTTTTTTGTGGCTTGTCGATCTATCTGAAAATCGGCATCTTTACGAGCGTGGTTTTGTGCAGGGCGTCACCGCCACGCAATACGAGTTGTTGCACTTCGCACACCCTGACGAGTTGGAAGCCGTTTTTTTGACTGATCGTTCATATGGTGCCGATGCCATTCTTTCCAACCGGACGCTTGCTGCACTGCAAGCCGAATCAAAGCCAATTAAGGTTTATTTGGAACGAGACTCACTTCAGATAAATGTGTTCCATTCGTTCATCAATGAAAACGGCCTGAAGGACCATGCTTTTGAACTGATCAACGGTTCTCAGGCAATGATGGTGTTGTTAAAACCTGGCCCAGAGCCCGTGCTTTTGCTTTCCTACTCCCCCTATTTGACTCAATTGCATCAGCATGGTTTTAAAACCATCGCTTCAACGCATTCACTGAAGTCGTTTGTCGTCGTTGATGGTTTGTTCGTCAATCGACGCGTATACGCTGAGAACAGAGCAGATTTCGTTAAGCTCAAAGAAATTTTTGATCGTGCTTTGGCAGTGTTCCATGCGGATCCAAAAACGTACTACGAAACAGTTAAAGGCTATCTGGAAGGGGAAACATTTGATCAGTTCATGACTTCAACACACGGTATCGTCTGGTTAAATCAGCACGTTGATCCAGACATACTCGCACACCTGAAGAGTCAAGGTTTCCATGTTGTTGAGAAAATGCCGTGATTAATCCATGAAAATTAATCGCTTTACTTCATTGGCAGCAGTCGGTATAGGGATTGTGATTACTGCCCTGACTGCCAGTTTTTTTGTTGTTGAGCGTCATTTGATGTTGCAATCAGTGGCGGGCGATTTAAATCAGAATCTATTTTATGTCGAGAGTGAGCTTCGATATACACTTGGCGACAAACCCATTTCCCTGATACAGGGTATTCTCGATCGAGCAGTGGCGATTAATCGATCATTATTGGCTATTTCAGCTTCAGTTGATGGTGTGCATATTAGTGCGTCTTCATCGCGCTCTTTGGTTGGTACCTTGCTGAAAAAAAATTATTTACCTGTGACTGATATGGCAAAAGGTATCATTAAAGGGCATGTTGATTATCGTGAAATAATAAATTATTACGAAAATAACGTGGATCAGAAGCAGGTTGTATTACTGATTACGCTAGACAGGAAATATGTATTTGACCGTATGAACAGGATTGCATTCTGGTATGGATTTGGTTTATTTATTGTTTTAAGTCTTATTGCCATAGCTGTTTATATTGTCGCGGATAGAGTGATTACGATGCCATTTTCGCGGATTATTAATCATGCGCGGGAAGGGAACGCGCCAGCCGATTCTTATTTTATTGATGAGCTGAATGAGCTGAACCGAACATTAAACGAGACATTCAGCGCTCTAAGCCAAAAGCAATATGAATTAAAGCAGTCGCTGGTGAAGACAACCTACCTCGATGGTGTATTACGAACGGTGGCTGATATTAATCAGTTGCTTATCACGTCCAAGAATGTACGAGAATTAATGGGCCATAGTGTCAATCGGCTTGCGGTTCATCCTAGTTATAGTGTGTGCATGATCTTGCGGCTAGAACAGTCGCAACTGATTGTGCGTGCCTGCTCTCTTGATGATGACAACCCATTGAGTGTCGGGCGTTTGGTGAGCGATGCTGCTGAGATCAATGTGGAAAATCCGTTTGTTCAATCGTTTCTGACGCACCGGGCCGTAGTGGTTGATCAGATGTTGTTTAATCCCTCCGATTCGGGTTCGAGTCTTGCACCTTGGCAGTTGCTGGCAGCACAAACGGCGTCCGGATCACTGATTGCACTTCCGCTCGTTTCAAGCGTTCATGACGATCCGATTGGCGTGCTGGCTGTGTACGCACAGCGTGCGTCGGGTTTTGATCTACAGGAAATAGCGATGCTGGAGGAGTTGGCAGGCGATATCGGCTTCGCCATCCGGGCATTCGAACAGCGGGAACTGTTGCAACATCATCTGACGACGGATGCGAATACCGGATTGCCGAATCGAATGACATTTATCGAGCAACTGAAAAACAGCTCGGGTGGTTTGATCGGTTTGATCAATATTGATCGTTTCAGTGACATCAACGCCGTTTACGGTGTCGCCATCGGTGATTTGCTTCTGAAGCAGTATGGATTGTGGCTGGTTACGCACATCCATGATCTGAAAGATATTCACCTGTACAAAATGGGTGGCGATGAATTTGCGCTGTATTTCAGCTCTGTCGAATCGCTCCCCCAAATCAGGCATTTCTTCGATGAGTTGATTACCGCAACGACGAATTCAGCTTTCATGGTGGAAGGTGTGGAGATCGTGCTGACCATTACGGTGGGTGTGGCCCACGCGGCCGATGGTGGGTTGGCTCATGCGTCTGCCGCCATCAAGCAGGCCAAACTGAATCACCAGAGCATCGGCCTGTTCGACGATCTGGATTCGACGAAGGAGCAGGAAAATAACATTGCCTGGTACAAGCGAATCAGAGATGCCATCGAAACATCTCGGATCGTGCCTTACTTCCAGCCTATTGTGGATAACAAGACGCAAGCGGTGACCAAGTATGAAGCGCTGATCCGGTTGATCGATTTGGATGGTCTGGTCATCAGCCCCAACCAGTTTCTGGATGTTGCGAAGAAAACCAAACTCTATAGCCAATTGACTCGAACGATGATTGACAAGGTGCTGGAGGTATTCAAGGAAAGCGCAGTTCCG
Organism: Pseudomonadota bacterium; assembly: GCA_021795795.1. Next base: position 44,689 of record JAJYPA010000015.1, read on the forward strand.
GTCAGCATCAATCTGTCGACCGAAGATTTGCTGAATCAGGAATTGTCGGATTACCTCGAACAACGTTTGACGGAAACCGGCATGGGGCGTCTGATCGTGTTTGAAATCCTTGAAAGTGAGGGCGTGAACAACTACGAGGCCGTTAGTGCATTCATCCATCGGTTCAAGGCAATGGGTTGTCTGTTCGCCATCGACGACTTTGGTTCCGGCTATTCCAACTTCGATCATCTGATCAAGTTGAACATGGATTTCCTGAAGATCGATGGCAGCCTGATCAGGACATTGCCGCATGACCGGAATACGCAGATTATTGTGCGGCACATCTGCGATTTTGCACATGAAATGGGTATTCGGACGGTGGCGGAGTTCGTGTCCAATGAAGCTATTTATCGTCAGGTCTGCGAGATCGGTATCGACGACTCGCAAGGGTACTATTTTTACGAGCCGCTTGAGCGGCCCTTATGAGTGCAGAGTCGCGTTCAGCAAACTAACTGGTGGCCAATAAATAGCCGTTCAGACTGACCACCACCACCACGGTGAGCCATCCGAGCCATCGGACC
>JAJYPA010000685.1 GCA_021795795.1 Pseudomonadota bacterium
CTTTCGCAATGTACTTTGGTATTTCGGTCACGTTTTTCAATGGCTAGCATCAGGGCTGTTTCTACAACTCCAGCCATGGGCTGTTGTTTTTCTTTTCGCATTTTCCTGTCTCATTGGACATCCCTGGTTTTGCGGAGGATGTTTTCTATCATCTTCGCAGACAATTCTTGTTGTAGTCGATATATGCGCTTCAGGCTACTGCTTGAGCATCACCAATGCCTCAATTAAAGATAATGACATGCCTGTAGCCTTGGACACACGATTAAGCCGATCCTGTTCATAAGAGCGATCAATCAAAAACTGGCAGGCATCCAACAAACGGCCGAGCGCTCGAGAGCATCGCGGACAAGTGTCTGGCTGATTCATTTTGGCTGCAGTTTCTATCTGGTCAAAAAGCAGAACGCGCAGAATGCTGAACCCAGAGGCGAGAAAAAGCGGTGGAACCTGATTTGTGACGTGCGCTTTGCCAATTTTTATCTGGCGAATAAAAAAAGACTCATCATAAACACCTGACAGGATATCTTCAATCCAGGCGTGATGAACCTTTTTTAAGTGCTCAATTTTCCCATCGAGAAAAGCGGCGGTAGTCGGGTCTGCCAGGAGTCGATCATAAAAGGCGTCCGTTATTTCGGTTACTTTTGGTCTTAGCCATCCCCCCACTACACGCAATCGCTCCAAGCGTAACTCATCCAACCCGACCAGTTTTCTGAACGCCTCAAAATCGCGCATTATGACTTCGTCATTCATTGGCAACCCTCTATTTTTAAACTAATGTCAGCCAATGGGCCAAACGCCTTCCGTATTTCTCTGGCCATCGCCTCAATATTCGCTTTTGATGGCAGGCGCTCGCCGGTTCTTGGCTAAAGTTAAATAATTAATGCATTTTACCGATAGTCCGTAGCTAGCCGTAATGAACCATTACAGCAGCTCAGCGGCTGCTTTGGCGGCGCGGCTGGCATCGAGAAACACCAGGCCAAGTTTGGCCTCCTTACGAACAATTACACTGAGTACCGCTTCTGGTCCGGCGTGAATCAGTAGGACGTAACCGTTGTTACCCTTGATCATGACCTGTTCCAGATTGCCGCGCGCCAGTTCGGTGGCGGTCCGCTCACCCAGAGACAGCATAGCGGCGGCCATGGCACCCACACGAGCCTCATCCATGGTGGAGGAGAGTGCAGAGCCAATCGTTAGGCCATCGGTCGAGATGATAGCAGAGGCCTCAATGTCGGCGGAAGCGCCGTTGAGATCAGAAAGTACCGATTGAATCAATTCTTCGCGCATAATGTATTCACTTGTACGTAGATCGGCCAGATCAGCCGTTGGTGGTAGTTAAAGCGTTGCACTCATCACTGGGTATTATGAAGAAGCCTAAAATATCGTTATCCACTGGAATGATATTGATTTCTCCCTGTGCCAAAGTTATCTGGATTTGTGACAAAGCCCCTAACTGATTCATTTGTCCAACTTTCCTTGCTGCTGAAGCAAGCAGAGAAAGCAGGGTGCCGACCATGTCCTCATCGCCCATGATGTCTGCGTGTAATATTAAGCCGTCAGTGCTGAGCAGGCCTTTTACTTTGGCTCCAACGGATAATACGGATAGTGTGTTCATGTGGCACTGAAAATCATTTTCAACCATATAGTTGTCTCCTAAAGTAAGCTCCGTGACCAGCCAACTCAACAGATCTGACCCCTTGCACTATAGTTGTGCGCCCTGTGTGACATTCTGCCCATAATCGGTCACAAATGTGACACTTTACATATTCAAACCCACGAGTGTCATTAACAAGCAATAAACGTACCTTGCGATACGTTTTTAAGAAGTGCCACCTAGTGCCCTCCGAATTTTCACGTAAATTTTTGATGAAATGTAGGCACGGACATGCTCACGACCACACTGAATGAGCTGGAAAATCAGCTTCAAACATTGAAAGCGGTATTCAACAGCGATCAAATCCCCCTCCGTATCGTTTCCGCCATCGCCTGCATTTCTCTCAAACGCGCACACCAGGCATCGACGGGTTGTTCTGGGGTATCGTGCATGCGTCGCACAAAACTGGGCCAGGCCAAATCCGCGCGCAGCAGGAAGAACCGGGCCTTGCGCAAATACTCAATATCATGCTGAACTCGTGCGGCTTGCAAATTGGCGGATAGCGACACGATTGCTCTGGGGTAATCCCAGGCCATCTGCAGTGTGTTTTGCCGTTGCCGCTTGATGCGGGGATCCATGTCTCTACAACGCGTTGCCCGGGACTCGGTTTCGCGCAGCAGGTCGCTACTGGATCTTGCCAGTGACTCAGCGATCTTGTTCGCCTGACCGAACATCAATCCTGTTTCACGGGCCGCGTGCGCAGGGTTTTCCTTCTCCCGAAATGCTTTGTACAGATTGCCGGGGTTTACGCCAGTTGGTGTTGCTGTGCCCACCGGCAGCGTGTACGCAAAGGCGCGCTCTGCATCCAGGCCATGCTGCTCCATCGTGCGATTGACCAATACATCGGCCAGATGTCCAGCATCCTCAATGAAAATAGGCAAATCCGGACACTCTTTCTCTTGCAGCTTTTTTGCCAGCAAGGAGAGGTCAGCAGACTTCAGACGGTTGATCCTAGAAAAGGCAGTTAAGGCCCTGCAAGTGCCGAAAAAGCCCCTAGTGGTGACCATGGCCCTCGCGTAATTTGAGCGACGATGTAGCTCGCGAGGAGGTCCCAGGGCCGGTGTTCCAGGAACTGCTCCGCAGTCTCCCGAACTATCCGTAACCCTCTACGGATATTCTCAAT
>JAJYPA010000224.1 GCA_021795795.1 Pseudomonadota bacterium
CAATGGTCATAGCCAACCCCCTTTCATCCCGATGCAGACGCAGTTTTCCGGACTTTTCCATGCGCGTGAGCATGGAGCGCACCACAGCATCCCCGGCGCGTACCGCACGCACCACCTCCTGCACATCTCGAATACCAGACTCCACGGCTTTCTCGATACGATCCGGCAAGCGTCCCCCATCAAACCGGGGGGCTGCACCCCGGCAAGGTGTTGCGTCCCCGCAGGGGGATGCACCTCGAGATGGAATTTCATCGCGCCGATAGGGGTGTGGCGGGATATAATCTTCTCTGGGACCGCTAGGCAATCCGGCAGGGCGAGCACGGATGGAACTCTCCAAAGGATTCATGCCGCCCCCTTGCAGGGTGCAAGCCCTTCGCGGGGTGCAAGCCTTCCCGTTCGCCACAGTAACTGTTCCACCAGCACCGGGAAATCCATCGGATCGTCGATAACCGTCACCCCATGATCCGGGGCTTCCAAGCCTTTGTAACCGCGATCCAGCAACACGGACAACAAGACCGAACTGACAGCCATGCTGGCGGCAGCCCTGCTAGCGTTGGCCGGATGATCGTCGAGGAACGCCACGGCACCCAGGTCGCGCAACACGTTGGCCTTAGCGCTGGCTGGTGCTGCATGTCCGACGCAAATAATGCGACCGGACGGAATCAACCCGGCAAGACTCTCCGCCCGGGCGACGCGATGCTGCACATCAATGCTGGTTACCGCCCAGACCGTGCAGCCCAAATCCTCCAACGCATAGATCAGGTCCGCCGCATGGTTATACAGGGGCAGGCGGAACCACTCATCGTCGTGATAGTTCCGCCAAACCGCGTCACATTCCTGCCAAGTCAGCCCGTACCGCGTCCGTAGCTGGTGATCCTCGTTGATCTGCGGGATGGCCCGGCCAAGCGTATGCTCCGCGCATTGCCGCCAGTGCGCATCGAAATCGGTCAGAACACCATCCACATCCAAAGCAATAATCCGGTTCATGTTGACTCCTTCGTTTCAACCAGCAACGAGTTTTCCATAAGCCCGCACAGTGGCATAGTCCATTCATGGCTCAACAAAACGGTGCGAGCGAGATTGCTGATAAGACACTGACCAGTGCATATGTCTGACGATTCCATAAAATCCGACAAAACCCAACATCATAACCAAAGCAATAATCGCCATAACGGTAAATGCTGCATGGTTAAACTTTAACTTTTCCATCCACGAACTTTTAGATACACCTAATTTCTTGTAGGCTTTTTTATAAAAATAATATACTACGAATGCCCCTAAAAACATGGTGCAGACAGAGAATAAAACCAGAATTATTTTATAATCATCATGGTTCATACCGAGATCGGTCCACAGGTGAATGGCGGCGTCATGAAAGATCATTTTGGTGGGTCTCCTTTACGGATTTTCGATAAGCCTGCACAACAATCTCGTCGATGTTCTGTCCGTTTTGATGCAGCATCATGGCGAAGTTTGCTACATCCACTGGATCGCCCTTTTCCAGGTGTTCCATCAGCAGGTAGGTCAGGTGGGCGGCGGATGCCGTCTGCCATCCGTTACGCCTCTTTTCTTCACGGGAGCGACGCATTTTGGCTTTCATCGCTTCTGCAAAACGGTCAATGGCAAGATCGTCTGGGTGTTCGTTTTTTTCGGATAAAATCCGATACATTAGTTCCCGCACCAGTTCGCTTTTCCGCGCAGTACGAGTGTTAATAACATCGTCTGGTAACGATACTTGCAATTCCGACGCCGCTTTTTTAATGGCACATAACGGTCCATCCGCTTGTTTGTCGCTTGCGGGCAGCCCATCAAAAATTTCTATCGCCCTACTCAACAACTGCTCACGATCATGTGCTTGCATCACTTGCCTCCTTCGGCCACTCCCGAACCCGCAAATCTTCCGGCCACTCGTTTATGTCCGCACCAGCACGATCTTTCAGGTGACCAAAATCATAGGTTTTGGCTTCGGTATGCGGCGCAAGGACACCGAACAGCCCGTCCTCCGGGCCGACAAAAGCGGCACCCAACTGCTTCATGAAGAAGGGGACACCAGCGCCTACGCAATCATCGCGCAACTTTCTGGCCCATTCGGCACGCATAATTCTGGATTGCAAGCCCGACTCGCCACCGCAGACGATCCAGTCCAATTTCGGCGTATCTGGCCCGATTCCGCCACCAGGACGCAAAGGCCCGGACATGCCTACGGGAACTTCTGCTAGGTCAATGGGACCGATTAGCGGTTCTGCGCTGATCCAGCGCACGGCAGCAGGGGCTTGTAGCAACAACGGGATGCGCTCATCCGCAGTTACCTGGTCCTCCACCGATACACCCATCCAGACGTTGGGCAGGGGCCATTCCAGCACGCCAAAGTTACCAGCGCTAACTTGAGGCATGGCCACATCGCCAATCAGGTCTTCGCGTTTCTTCATGCTTAGATAATCGCGCATCCGATCCGGGCGCTTAGTGAGCACCTGAAACGTGTGTTTTTCCGCCAGCGCCATGACCGCGAACACCTTGTCGATGAATGCGTCCGGCACGTCCTCATGGAACAGATCGGACATGCTGTTGACGAAGATCATGCGCGGCTTTTTCCACCGTAAGGGCTGATCCAGACGGTCTTCGTGGCAGGTTACATCCGTAAATGCACGGCCATAGTAAGATTTGGCATTCGGGTTGGCGGAAAGCCGGCCCCATTCGCGCTCCGCGTAGCAATTTTTGCAGCCCTGCGAAACCTTGGAGCATCCGGTTATCGGGTTCCAGGTGCTGTTGGTCCAGGCGATGCCCGTTTTGTCACTCATGACGGCAATCCGCTCCATAGGGCGTTTCCAAAAGCATCCGCGTTGCACCGGAGAGCGTCCGGTCTCCACGGTCCCAATCCTTGACTCGGTGAGCGCATTCACTGCATACACCAAGGCCAGCCTTGTAATCGACACGCATCCACCAGCAACCATGCTCGCAAGCATGGAAATCGTTACAACCGCATTCAATGCAAGTTGCCAATTCCCTGGTCATATCAGCCCTCCCGCGACGTTAATGCTAATGGCATACGTTCTATTTCTTCCGTTTCCGATCGGCCTTGTGCTGTGGCCACGGCCCGCCGATCTCATGTAGATCAATGCTGAATCCTCGCGTAGCCGGCGGTTCCATGCCAAGCACACGGTCCCAGGTTTCTTCCCGGCGTCCCCATTCCTTGCGAGATATGCCGTTTGGTCGATCCGCGTTGTTCCAATAGCGATACTCGCTAACCAGCGGTTGTCGTACCCAGTGCCGAAACCACCGGTTGTGCTCGGTGAAGGCGATGCCAAGGAATCGGTCACCGTCTGGAAAAAAGGTCAACTGAAAATCGGTGTCAACGCCCGGCGCACGGATGCCCTTGTCTACCGTCGCGGCCCGCAAATCCATCCAGGTCATCCAGCCCTTTAACGGTTCCTCTGCAGTTCCGGTTTTTCGCAAAAAAGCATCGAGCATTTTTTGGCCTTCCGCTCTTATATACGGGCGAAAACCAATCACCGTATCCATCAATCGAGTGGCGGAATCGGTAGCAATGGAAAAGCCGTTATAGATTTTCGTGCTCATGGGTTCATCCTTGAAAAGCCGTTAGTCCATTATCTCGGCGCCGGCAACAACGGCGGCATGCAATGCAAGTTGCCAATTGACTGGACATATCAGTTCTCCCGCGATGCTGATTCATCGCCGAAAAGACGCCGCTGCAATCGCCTTTGTGCCTCCAAAATAGCTTCCAGACGATCCGCCAGCCGCTCCAATTGCTGCGCTTCTCGTTTCGTTGCGCATGCTCTGGCGTAGCCCCTGGCGCGCAAAATCAGGGAAGCACTGGGTAATACACGGGTCATTGGCATGCTCCTTCTTTGTGCGACAGCAACCGCATCATCTCCGACATGGACATGGCATCCAGACTGAATGCGTGTGCCCAATCCTGGGTGTACCCGCAATCCGGGCATACCCATCCCTCTTTGGTGGCCAACAGACAGCCAGTGTCATGGCCGTTATCGTGATGCGGTACCTCACCGCGATGCGGGCAGGTATAGGGGTGACCGTACAACTCCCCGCGTTGCAGGCGGTTTAGCGTTTCGATCTGTTCCGGCGTCCAGGGCGACCTGATGAGTGTTGTCATGTCAGGCCACCCGGATGGGGGTGCTCCCCGCAAGAGAGAGGTCATCCCAATGTGCGGCATCCACCTCGAAGTACGAGGGCGCGCATTCCGCCAGACGGTCTTTCCAGACTTGACGCAGGCGCATCGCACCGTCCAGGTCTTGGCGCAATTCCTGAATGACCACACCAGCTTGTCGATTTCCTTTTGCAGTTCCGATCCATTCATGGCGAAATCTCCTTGTACTGAAACCTGCAACCGTCAACGTAATATTTCCTTCTTAGTCAGCCATACAACTTATCGCAAGCGGCAATCGCCAGATCAATAATCCCGTCTTTTTCGATAATGTCGGCCTCAACGATGTTCACTTCTTCACCTTCGATTACAGCATCACAGCCGCCAGACGTGTCATGATCGAGTACAATAACGCGATCATCGGCGTCCAGACCGTATACACATGAAACCGAACCATCCCGGATACTAATAACGATGTTGCGTGCCATGTTTGTTCTCCTTTTGAGATAAGTCATACCGGCAATTCTCAATCCACTTCCCTATCATCCACGGGACAGCCGTGCGCATGGCGCGTCCCCCATACCCACCTTTTAACGCTGGTGCTTCGGTATCCGCGTCCCTGCGTAAAAGAGCCAGGGTTAGGGCGCGGCCAGTAACAGGGCTTTTTGAGGCAGTCCCGGTCACACACATCGACCCTTTCTTTGAGTTCTTTATCTTTGATTTTCACAGTTGCCTCTGTTCAACCCATAACCAGCCATCCCGCCATATCTGTAGAAAGGCGCGTGACCAACTCAATCTTCCGTTCGTCTTGCGCTGGTCCTCATTAAGGATTTATCATTAATCCAGAAGTTCTTTTTATTTTCATCGATATAAAGACTAATGATCGCGGCCAACCGTTCAACCGCGATTTTATGACTTGACTGCGAACGTTTTTTGCCGCGTTGTCCATTGTGTTTTTTTGTGCTCATCATTTACTCTCCTTATCAACCGTAGAGACATCCCTGCCCGTTTTGGCGAGCCAGCAAACTCTCCAAAAGCGACATTCTTCCTGAAAGCTCCGTCATCCTGGGGTAAAATTTCATTCAGCCTTTCCCAAAACCTTGCCGTCCAGACGAACGCTGCCCGCCGCACTCGTTCCACGGCCTCGACGAAAAAGGCCACTTCCATCCGGGTCCGCTCGGCCACTTCCCGCGACTCGCCAGACTCATGCAGCGCGTCAAACAGGGGACGCGGGCGCTCGGTGACAGCGACAGTCGCCTTCACCGCCACCATCAGCATGAACAGCATCCAGATCATCCTCATCGAATCCTCCCCCTTGGCAGGGTGCAACCCTCGCGCAACTGAAACTTTTCACCGTCCCAATGCGCCTCCCAACCCAATTCCTCGGCCATATGCCGTACCACCCGCGTGATCTCCGCCAGCGGCAAATCCGCGCCCACGATCTCAATGTGCATGACTGTCTCCAGGCGTTTCCTGCAGGACATCCATCACGCCCTGCAACCGCTGGAGCTTCTTTTCGATCACCACCAACGCATCCAGCAGGTCCAGGGCATAGTCACCCAATAACGGATGATCCGCCGATACCAGGTTCTGCAAATCCTGATGCAGAAAATGCGCGGATTGCGTGGCCTTGATGACCGTTTCCCGGTCTTTATTCGTGTAGCTCATGGGTGTCATCCTCTCGTTTTCCTTTCCACAAACGCCGTCACGGCATATTCCCTGGCACTCCGGCATCCACCGTGATGACAAATATCACCCCCTTTTCCCCATTCACATCCGCAACAACAGATGTCCGGGTCGGCATGGCGATACTTCCATGTCGCAACAAGGGTCCAGAACCGGGTGCGTACATCCAATCCCTTTGTACGCACCCACCGCCGTATCATGATTTACTCCACCGCCCGCACCGGCGGTTCAGCCACCGGTTCCGGTTCCGGCCGCTGCACATATTTCTTCATCACCACCATGCCCATGCGCTCCAGCTCCGCCCCCTGTTCCGGCGATACGCCCCTGGTACGCACCACATCCAATGCACCCAGAATCTGCGCGAAACTCAGGCCGAAAAGCGACTCGATCTGCAATGCCTTGAAAAAAGTCCGGCGCAACTCACTTTTCGAGGAGGGGATGCCCGCCGCTAGCGCCTCTTTCTTCGCCATCAGCTTGCGAATCTGTTCCTCGATCTTTTCCATTTCCGTCATGACCGTTCTCCTCTCTTAAAAATCAAACAACGCGAAGACATCCTGCTTTACAGATTGCGCCAACACGGGTTCCGGCTTCTCCACCGTCTCCGTATCGATTGCCGGTTCCGTTTCCGGTTTCGACTGCGGGACCACGTCGCCCTGCGCATGCAACCACCAGTCCGGAATCACGGCATCCAGTTCACACTCCAGGCGATACCCGTTCTCCACCAGCGCGGCCATCTCTACCTCAAACTCCGCACCGTAACGATTCGACAAGGTCACCATGTCCCGGTCCACCCGTACCACCTGATAGCGGTTTTCCGCCCGTATCATCCACTTCACACGTTTCCCACCAGATGCATGACGACCTCCTATTCCCTGCTTACCATGGTGCCGCAGAGGGTTTTCATACTTATATACCCGCCGCTTATTAAATATGCTAATCCTTACTCATACCCCCTGTCAACACCTTTTCCACCCCCTTTTTCAGGGGGCATTACATGAAAAATCACTGCGACGGTGAGAAATTTTTCAGGTAAAGCGCTTTTTACGCCTCAACGGGGAAAGATCGTGTGCGACTCGATGGCCACGGCAACGATCTTATCCTGGGTCTCCATATTCCTGGGCGGCCACGATGACTTGGTGGCGCCCGTCAGAATTTTCTGACCCCCCTCGATCCGTAGCACCCGAATCTGCCAGGAGATTTTTTTGTCTTCCTTTCGATAGATCAAGACGATGTTTTGATCCTTGGGCGTGATCATCGGATCGAACGCCACCCATGACCCCTGCGCAATCATTGGTTCCATGCTGTCGTTATCCAGCTTGAAGAAAAAGGACCGGGTATCGCAGGGCGTGGACACAACTCGCCAACGAACCTCCGGATTACGGATCGCCAACAAGATTTGCGTCACAAAATCATCCGGTTGTATCGCATCCAGGCACGGTAGCGGATACCCGTGAATCTGCGGACGCTGACCATGATCGAAGTCCAGCTCCGGTAATCGCACCGCACGATGGGATTGCGCCGCACCACCGCGCGCGGTTTCCAGCACGGAAACATCCACCTGGTAGATTCGAGCCAACGCCGGCAACCGGGCGATCCCCGGCGGATTGCCTTCCAGTCGCTCCCACTGCGCCACAGCCTCCTGTCGAATCCCCAACTTTTTCGCCACTTCCGATTGCGGCATCCCACTGTCTTCCCGTAACTGCTTCATCAACTGGTACATCGTGTTGCGGGGCTTGTTGCGATTTTTCCTCGCCTCGATCTGCGTCATGTCCTTCCTCATCCAGATAACGGTTTTTGGTTTTCCATTGTATCCCGAACCGTCACCAGCCCTAACACCATCTTGACATGGCCCGCGCACCGTGCATTACTAATCCCTACTGCTAGACGGAGATTGACCATGACCATCCCCCTCATCGTTCAGAAATATGGTATCCGGGTCATCGCGGACATCCTGGACGTCACCCCTTCGGCGATCAGCCAGTGGCGCAAAGTCCCATTGAGCCGTGTCGTCATTCTGGCCAATGCCCTGCAGATAACCCCCTCTGAAATCCGTCCCGACCTGTTCACGCCGGAAACCTCCATCGAGGATGCGGCGCAATACCTGATACAGCACGACCCCCGGACCAGAGCCAGGGCAACCCGGCATTTACGTAAAAAATTCAAAGGGGAAACAGTGACGATCCGGCGTGTGGAGTGGCAGGAGATACAGATGCTCGCCCGCGCCATCGATCAAAACAGCACCGAAAAATTCCTGCGGCACCAAGACCACAAAAGCCGGAAAACCGTTTGCGGCACCAAGGATAGTTGAGACCCCGAAAATTTTGCGGCACCAAGTGGTAAGCAGGATGCCATTTAGCAGTAAAGAAGCAGTCCAGATTCAGACATGGTTCATGAGAAACGGGTTTATGGCACTAAGGGGTAATGAGGCCCCGAAAATTTTGCGGCACCAAGGATAGTAAGCAAAAGGAGATCTACCATGCTGAGACCAGACGATCCCACTACACTTTCACCGGCCACGCTGAAACAACTGCAAGAGCAGGCCAACACCCCAGGCTGTCACCCCTCCATCTGGGCGGCGGCAGTGCTGGCATCCAGCCCTCCACCGCCCCGCATCCGGGTCATCGCCCGGCCTGACCCCGACGGCAATCCCGTCTTTTGGGGAGTTCTCGACGAGGTCGACCCCGGCGACATGCTCATCCTTACGGATGGTAAGTCCGACTGGCCCGCCCGGGTGTCGGCGGCGACCGACACCCTCATCACGGCCCGCGACGCACACGGCCAATGGCTGTTTTCACGGCGCGGACCCCGCGCCGGTCACATCGCGGGGCACTGAGATGGCCATCATTGATATGCGCGGTATCGACCAGTCGCGGACCGGCCTGGAACCTCGTCTGCCTTCCCGCAGCCCCGAAGACTGGTATCACCTCGCCTGTAAAATTGCCAGATCCTTCGGCGCGCGACTCCACCGCGAGACTCATGGCGGCGTGCGCGCCGATTTCCGCGAGGATTCGCCATCGCTGGTAATCTGGCAAACCGGCTACTGGTACGATCATCGCGGCGGCGAGCGCGGTGGCGCCACCACGCTAATGCAACACCTCCAGGAAGTCCGGGGACTCGTCCCCGACGCTCGACAAGGCGATCTCAGCGAGGCCGAGTGGCTGGCGCTGTCCAGCGGACGCTGTAGCACCCGGTCCCGTTCCACCCTCAGCCCCGCGCAGGCCGAATTGCGCTGGTCGCAACTGGATTGGGTCACCGCATCCCGTGGGCACGTCTCCGGATGCCGCGTGCCCAACGATGCCGACCGCGTGGTCTGCATGGAGCAACAGGCAACCGTCCTTGACTATTTGCGTGGGCGAGGACTGTCCACCCAATGGTGCCGGACGGGCATCATCGGGACCCGCCTGCTCCAGGATACCGAGATCGAGCGCAAACAGCAGGACCAGGGCGCGGACTTTCTTTTTGGGATTCCCTACTGGCCTTTTGCGCATTTTCTACCCGGAACCCGCGAGCACCCCAACGTCGACCGTATGTGTGGGATGCAACGCACTTTCCTGGCCCATGCCACCGATGACTATCATCCCGTCCACAAGACCGGACGCGCCATGATGGGACCCGCCGGCATGACCCGGATCGACGTGCCCGCCAACCCAGACCCCCAGGGCCGGGGCTGGGGTGCCAGCGACACCACCATCCTCCACCTGCTGGCACAGGGCAAAAAACTCATTTTTTACAGCGAAGGGATGGAATCCGGCATCGCCGTGGCGCAGCAGACGGGCGGCATCCTGCATGTCCTCTGGTCCACCAGCGGCTACAAAAACCTCGCGGAAGCCATCCTCGATCTCGACGCCGATGCCCTACCACCAGCCGATCCCGACGAAGTGCATATCCTGCTGGTCGACCGCGACAAAAACCGCGAGGGCGAAAAAGCCGCCGCCTACCTGGGACGCACCCTGGAAGCCATCGGTCGCCGGGTGCTTTATCTCCTGCCCCCGCCACCATCTGCCATAGCAGCCACTTTACAGCCATCGGCAGCTCTGCAGTCGGCCGCCCTGTACCCCAGAGATCCAGAGGCAGCAAACGATAACTGCTGGTTCGGCGACTGGAACGATGTGCTCACCGAAGGGCGCATGGATGCCGTGCTCCAACAGGCCATCCTGGACGCCGCCGAAAACCTGCGTCACGCCCCGCTCCACACGCCCGAAGATATCGCCAGCGGCGAAGCTCTACGGTCCATCCCCGTCGTACTGCGCCCCCATCTCAAAGCTATTCATGAGGTCCGCGCCGAGATGGATATGCGCGAGTATCGCCGTAAACACATGGAGACCGCGGACCTGCAAGGCGTCTGGACCAACGTGGATTCCACCGGGGCCGGCAAGACCCGCATGCTCGCCAGGTTACCCGCGCCCGAAGGCGACAAGGACCACACGGTCATCTCCACCCCGCAGCGCCGGGATACTAACCGCATCATCGATACCAACCGCGATCAGGACGGCACGTACTACCTGCGCAACAGCCGGACCAACTCCATCGCCGATGAAGAAGACATTAAAATCCTGATCCTGGACCGCCTCGATGCCGTCAACGGCAAACCACTTTGGACCCGCGATTCGGACTTTGTCGCCGACGCCGAAACCATCCGCCAGCAAATCGCGGACAACACGCTCCCAGGCTGCTACCGCAATCATCTCCAAGAGGGTGTGCAGATGGATTTGGCCGGGGCGTTCAGCCAGGAAAACGGCGACATGCACCCCGACATCCTGACCCACCAGCACCACGGGTGCGGCCAGGAATGTGCCCGTTGCCCGCACGGCTGCGTCGCTCAAACGCTCATCCACGCACTGCAAAAACCCGACGAGGCCGAGGCCATCCTGGAAGAACTGGATGCGCCGGTCAAAAATTTGGGACCGTATCCGGCATTCGGCCAAAATATCGCCGTCGGCAAGGCCACCCTGGCCCAATTCTTGCCGTGCGCATCGCAACTCAACCGGCTTCTCTCGTATCAGGAAAAAGCCGTCTGCACCACCACCGCACTCCTCCAGTACGACAAACGGCTGTTCTCGCAATCCACCGAAATCCGACAGGACGAGATGCCTACCCTCATGGACACCCAGGAAATCGGCTGGAAGGTTTTTCAGGAGGCGCGGGCCGCTACCGACTACTGGATCAACAGCATGCGCTTCCAACTGTCGCAAACCCCCGATACCCCAGAAAACCGGAAACAGCGCAAAGCCCTGCAGCAGTCCATCGCATCCACCGAAAAGGTGATGCTGACCTACCGCTTTCTCTACCGACATTTTCTGGATGTCATGGCCGACGAAAAACCGATGAGCGCGGAAAGATTGACCGCATGGATCAGCACCAAAAAGGTGCAGCGGAAAATCGTGCAGCCTTTCCTGAAATCTATTCGCGCCCAAAAAATCCAGCACGAGGCGCTATTCGAGCGGGCGTATTCCCCTTCTGCCGATTCCCGTAAAAAAATCGTGCCCACCGTTTTCGCCAAGCACCTGGCGCAGGCGCTCGAACACGGCAGCGTCTTTTTCATCGATGGCGCTGACGGCAGCATCGCCGACCGGAAAATCCTGCTGTACTTCCCCACCGCGTTCGGCGAGGAACTGATCCTCAGTCACGCCGGCGCATCCAAAAAACGCATCGAAGTCTACACGGCCACTCCCGACATGGTGCTGACCGAGATGAGCAAACAGGTAAATGAAAACTTCGCCGAGGACCATGTACATCTGGTCTGGCGTCCGTTGAATCACACCAAGACCGCCCTGATCCTGAATCCCGCCACATCTTTCCAAAGCGCGCAGCGCGTCCTGCTCACCTATTGGGAGCAGGGCCTGAAAGTCGCCATGCTGGTCAACAAAAAAATGGCACCCGCTCTGCAGGCATGGGCCAAACAATACCGGCCCGGCTATGAAAACCTGATCGGATGGATCGGCAAGCATCATGTCGGACACAACGATTGGGCCGACTGCGACGGATTGGTGATCTGGACGCTGGATCTCCCGCCCATCCAGGTACTGGCCCAGGAATATCTCGCCGCGCGCCGCATCTTCGGGCGCGAATGGGCCGACCTGGACGAGTTTGCGAATCATTGGGAAAGTAGCCGCAAGGACTACGTGGCATTCCCGCATTTGGGATTAGAGGCATTGGCGCGGGTGTTCGCCAATCCGGATTTTGATCGCTACGTGCGCTGGCGCGTGACGCAGATCATCACCCAGGCCAATGGCC
>JAJYPA010000225.1 GCA_021795795.1 Pseudomonadota bacterium
GGCCTTGACTTCCGGGCGGGACCCCGTTTAAATACGCGCTCTTGGCCCAGGTAGCTCAGTCGGTAGAGCAGAGGACTGAAAATCCTCGTGTCGGCGGTTCGATTCCGTCCCTGGGCACCATATAAAACAGTAAGTTGTATAGAAAAAATCCATCAGAAAAACCATTGGCACAGACGGATGGCACAGTAAAACCCTTCCGGATCGGTGGACAAAAAATCCTCGTGTCGTAGCAAAACCTCTGTAACCGTCGGATGTGTCTGCGCTTGAGTTTGGCACAGCCTCATATTACCTTGTCTGAAATCCATCAGAACAAGGCGGGTGAATGGCGAGCATCAATCGTCGTGGCAAGTATTGGCGGGTGCAGATCCGCAAACTGGGCTACCCGTATCTGTCGGCTACCTTCGATACCAAGGCCGAAGCCATGGCCTGGGCGCTCAAGAAAGAAGCCGAACTGGATCGGCAGACCCCCGAAGAAACCTACCAGCGCGTAGAAGCCCGACACTTCCGTCTCGCTGATGCCCTGCTGCGCTATGAAATTGACGTGTTGCCCGACAAAAAAGCCACCACACAACGCCGTGAGTTGGTCATCATGGCGGACCTCAAAGCCACTTTTGGGGAACTGGCCCTGTCTGAGATCAACGGCCAGAGACTGGCCCTGATGGTGAAGCATTGGGAGCAGCCCGGCGACGCCCATCCCAAAGGGCTGGGGGCACATTCCATCCGGCTTTACCTCGCACTCATCTCCCATCTGTACACGATTGCGCGGTCCGAGTGGGGGATGCCGGAGCTCGTCAACCCGGTGCCCCTGATTCGCAAGCCCAAGCTGCCACGGGGCCGGGATCGGCGGTTGATCGGTAATGAGGAAGAGCGGCTTCTGGTTGCGTGTGAGAAGACGAATCCTGAGCTGGCCGACATCGTGCGTTTCGCCATTGAAACAGCTATGCGGCAGGCGGAGATCATGGGACTCACCTGGGACCGGATCGATTTTCGGAACCACACGGCATTTTTGCAGGATACCAAAAACGGAGAGTCCCGCTTGGTACCCTTATCCGTTGCGGCGGAAGACTGTTTGAAGCGGCAGCGTGAACGCCTGGACAGCGCGGCAAAAGGGAAAGTCTGGTCCTATACCATAGAGGGTATGCGGGCCAGCTACTTCAAGGCACTCAAGAAGGCCGGCATCGAGGGGATGACCTTCCATGACCTGCGTCATGAGGCCACCAGCCGCTTGTGTGAAAGGGGCTTGCCCATCATGACCGTGCAGGCCATAACAGGGCATAAATCCACGCAGATGCTGAAGCGGTACACGCATATTTCGCCAGCAGCGCTGGTGGCGGCGGTGAGGGGTATTTGAACTATTATGAGCGAATCTCTTAAATCGGGGCTGATCGCTAACGCAAACGATTCGTGCTTGGCTGCCAACTTCTGTTCGGCATCTTTTCTGTACAGTCATAGGGTGTGGAGGTGATGCGCTTCAACAATCTTTTTGCCGGTATAAAATCTCGCTTATTCGGAAGATTTTCAAGGAGAGTGTTGGCGTCAGTTGTAATAATTTTTGTGGTTTTGATGTTGACTGAATACTTGCAAAAAAATGTAAATAATAGTTTATTTAAAGACCTGCCACTACTTCTCTCAGCTTTAGTTGCTTACATATTCTATCTAGACCAAAAAAAGTTAGAGAAAGTCTATGAGGCAAAACTTAATCTTTATCAGAGCATGCTTATGGAGTTATCTAGAAATTACAACATTCCGATCAAGATGTTAAAAATTTTCATTAATTCTGATGCCAAAAAAATAGAATTATCCGATCTTTCTCAGGCTCCAGAGTTTTCTCTGGAGTCAAATAATCTTGTTATGACTCTTCTTGCCAGTAATCGAGCAGTCTCTGTCCTAACAGATATTTACAGAAAAATTCAAGAGGTGATGTTTTCGATGACATTGCTTGCGTTTAAGAAACGTATCGGTGTAGAACTTAAAGAGGATAAAGAGGATGAGAATAGCAGTGAAATAATAAGCGGGTTTAAATATCTTTTAGATCTATATTTAAAGTGTATTATATCATTAAAAGAATTGCACGACCTGAATATTTTGCTAATAAATGAGATGCGAAATGATTTGGAGATAGGCCTTATCCGGGCGGGCGATATTAAAAAAATATCTGAGTCATACGCAGCTTCAGTTGAAGAAACTTTTAACTTCCTGAAGGCGTTAATTGACGAGGTATTTACTGCCGCATTGGCAAGCGCGAAGCGGCGAGAAGAGGGCGATCAACTTCAAAGGGCTGAGTCTGAGTGATACCAGATCCTGCTAGGGGGTAATGTAGGGCAGAACAGGAATCAGCTTGTCAGGCGTTCTCCGCCTCTATGGCCGGAGCACCGATTAGTCTTGCCCAGGCCCACGCGGTATTGCGCTGGATGACGGGAATCCCCGTCCCTTGCGCCCACCACTCGTTGTTCGTGAGCAGCACCACTTGCGGGTTCTGGAGGACGCCCTCGATCCAGACGAAGGGCAATAACTGGTCATAGCAGATGCTGGCCCAGGTTCTGCGTCCCTCAATTTTGCGGGCAGGCGTCCACCAGGCGGCCGAATAGCCCACGTTGGTCGATTCCGTGTAGCCCGTTCCCCGGGACCAGGGGTGCCACATGGACACGGGTACCGGGAAAGCGGAACTGAACAGGATCTGCGGCGGTCCCTCATGCCGCAAGGCTGCCGCCGGCAAGGCTGCCGCCTGCAAGGCCACAATGGAATCCGTTACAAGGCCTGGCTTGCGGGGAACGTTCATTCCCACGAGCCAGGTCTGCCCCCTGGGGATGGCCCGCTGTATGGCCCAGATGTTGCCTGCCCAGTCCGTTTCCAATGATTCTGGGAGCAGCACGACTCGGACACCCTTGTGCGTGCGGAGTGTCGCCAGTGTTTCCCTGACGATTGCCGTGTGGCGAGCCTGATTGGTGAGGATAGACTGGCGGGCCTCGCCCACATCAAGATCCACGCCCAGCCAGCCTTGCAGGCGGCAGCTATGCAGGCGGCAGCCCTGTGGGGCATTTCTGGATTGCGCCGCGAGACCGTTGGCCAGGATAGCGATCCCGGCTAACGTGGCCACCATCCCCCATTGTAACCGTATCTCAAAGGTGCCCAGTACCATCAGATGTCGCTTGTATATCCCCAAGTCATCGACAATCAGGAACAGTGTCCCCAGGGCCGCCAGCCCAGCCAGGCCCATATCCGGAAAGAGGGCACCCGCCGATGACAGCGGCGATAGCCAATCGAAAAACGCCAGCGGCGGGATCAGTGCATCGAACAAAAGAACGATGAGTGCCTTCCAGGGCTGGTCGGCAAACGCCCAGCCAGCGGAAAGCAGGGCCGCCGACCCGAGCCACAGGAAAGCCCCTTCCCACATGGGAGCGTGTGCATCAAAAAATACCGCCACGCCCCGCAGAAGCCCAACAGATCCAGCGGTATAGTAGGAGAGCGCCACCAGATAGCGGAATCGCCTGCGGGTCTGGAGAGGAACCAACAGCACAAAGATCAGAGACAGCAAAGGCCCGATCCAGTGAACAGGAAGCATCCAGGACGCCCCACAAAGAGCGGTCAAAAGGACGGAGAGAGGAAAACGGAGGGACATGTCACGCCTCGATTTGCGGATTCTGTTGGGTATAGCTTTTCCCCGCGCCGATCGGCGACATCAAAGGCTATACCCTGGCACCCAGTCCATTCAGGGAGTTCCTCTTCATGCCTATGCGCACCCATCAACCGGAGCAGAACATCCTCGACTACCGGAAGCAGCAGCAGATTCGTAACGCGCCTTTTCTGGGCATGGCGGCCACCGCCATGACAGGGATCGCGGCGGCTTATCTGGGAGCGAGTCTGGGAGTGCATAACGAAATCGGGCGCTACGCCGCCAATTTTTTTCCTGACTACGTCGCCAAACCTTTCCTGGGCTTGCCCGTCTATTCCCCCCTGGCTCTGGGCAAGGCGTTTTTTGCTTTCAAGCAATACCCGATGATGGACAGGGCAGTGGAGCTGGCCTTGGGCATTACCGCCGTACCCACCCTGGCTATGGGCGTCTGGCAATTCGTCCGCACCGGTCGTCTACAAAAGCAGATGTACGAGACGGATCTGCACGGTTCGGCCCATTGGGCCACGAAAAAGGAACTCGAACAGATGGCCTTGCTGCCGCCCAGGAGCTTGCGCCCCGCCAGGGACCAGACCAGCAAGCGGGTCTGTTATGTGGGCGGCATTCCCGATGAAAAGGACCACACACAGTACCTGCAACACGCGGGTGCCGAACACATCATCTGTTTTGCGCCGACCCGGTCTGGCAAGGGTGTGGGTCTGGTGCTGCCCACCCTGCTGGGTGGCTGGCAGGAAAGTGTCGTGGTCCACGACATCAAGGGGGAGAATTATTTGCTGACCGCAGGCTGGCGGCAATCCATTGGACAGACCATCCTGAAATTCAACCCGGGATATGGGTTAGACGACAATAACGGCGACCAGGGCACGAAAGAGCAATGCTGCCATTTCAATCCGCTCGAAGAGGTGCGGGTCGGCACGCCCTTCGAGGTCAAGGATGTCATGAATATCGCCACGATGATCGTCGATCCGGACGGCAAGGGGCTGAATGACCACTGGCAAAAGACCGGCTTCGCGCTACTGACTTCTGTCATTCTGCATGTGCTCTACGCCGAACCGGACAAGACCTTGCGGGGCGTAGGAGCCTTCCTGAACGATCCTGCGCTGGAAAACGTCGATCAGGCGTTCAATAAGATGATCGCTACCGAGCACAACCCGAGCGGAAAATTCGATCGAGCCTGGAGAGACCAATACCGCACAGACTCCAAAGTACATCCTGTCATCGCCCAATCCGCCAAGGAAATGCTGAACAAGGCCGCTAACGAGAAGTCGGGCGTCATTTCCACCATGATGAGCTTCCTGTCTCTCTATCGTGACCCCATCGTGGCCGAATGGACGGAATACTCGGATTGGAGCATCACCGACTTGCAGGATGCGGAGAACCCGGTCTCCCTGTATCTGGTCACCAGCCCGGAAGACAAAAACCGCCTGAAACCTCTCATCCGGCTGGTACTGAACCTGATCGCTTCGAAGTTCACCAGCGAAAACCGTCTGACACAGGAAAAAGGGCGGATGGTCTGTATAGGGAAACATCCCCTGCTTCTGTTGCTGGACGAGTTCCCGAGTCTTGGGAAGATGGATATTTTCCAGGATGCCATTGCCTTTTTCGCGGGTTACAACGTCAAGCTTTTCCTGATTACCCAGAGCAAATCCCAACTGGAGGATGAAGGCCATGGCTACGGTAAAGCCGGTGGCTCGGTCATCATCGAGAACTGTCACGTCCGCATCTTCTACGCCCCCAATGACGTAACGACCGCCGAGTGGCTATCGAAGACCCTGGGCAAGAAAACAGTCCCCATGGAGAACACCACCCAGAGCCTGGAGGGATCTTTTCTGCCTTCGCCCAAGGGGCAGAGCCGGTCCATTACCTGGCAGGCCAGGGATCTTCTGACGCCGGACGAGGTATTGCGCCTGCGCGGCCCGATCAAGCAGGGATCGGACATCGTGAAAGCCGGGGACATGATTGTCATGGTGTCGGGCTTCGCACCGGTCTACGGGCGACAAATCCTGTACTTCAAGAATCAGGTATTCCTGGGACGAGCCCAAAAGTCTCCGCCTGCGCAATCGGAGCCCATCCGGGATCGAAAAAATTACCGCTTCCTGGGTGAGCACGGGGGTGTTCTCGCCGCAAAACCCCAGGATCCGGAACCTGGTCTGGACGACATGGATTTTGCTGATGAGATGCCGGCAAAAGGCGATGTCGCAGAGGGTGGCGCTCAAGATGGACAGTCCGGGAGCACCTCTCTGGAGCAGTTGGAAGCTGAAACCACAACGGTGGAAGAAGAAGAGGAAGCCGCCACGGGCGAAGTTCAGGGGGATCTTACCCAGGACAGGGAGGTCCTCAACGTACAGAAAGACCTGGCCCGCCTAGCGGAGATGCTACCACCGGAAATAAAGGCCGCGTCTGGCGGGGAAGATGCCTGGCGACCAAATGCTACCCGCCTGGACCGTCATGAAGACAGGCGATCAATGGATGGACTCTTGGGAGGAAAGGCGTCGTAGGAACCCACCTAGCAAGTGGCTATCGCTTAGGAACGAGACAGCGTCAGGACTAACCTGCTCAATAAGAACATATTTTTCAACGTATTGGTGACCCGAACGATGGGCATTCCCCCTTATCAGGAGGTTCCTCCGTGATGCAGGGCGGCATACTTATTGGCTATTCCCACGCGATCGTCGTTTTTAGCAAAACGTCATTATTTTTCAATAACATAAAAACGCTCATAACAATAGGCGCCATGGAGAATGCCATGTTCAATCAATCCCCTGCGTCAACCGTCAAAAGTAGTCGGTCAACATCTGCACCCTCGCCCACTTGGCTTGCAACGCTAAAACAATGCGGCCTGCGACTTCTGCCCGTTGCCTGAGCTCCTGGCCGTGACCGTTTCGATAGGTTTGCCCAGCAGCAGGAAGTCGGGGATACCGAGCGGTGGCACCGTCTTCAGCATGCCATCCGCGTCGCCTTTGAGCTTCTCCCGCAACTCCATAAGGAGTCTGCCGAGAACGTTCTGCCCAATTAGTGTGTCACCGGTCTCATCCGCCAACTTGGCTCCCCAATAGTCGTCCTTGCGTGACTGCTCGACGATCGGCCGATCACGCGTGGCCAGCAGAAGCCGACCGAACTCCGCGTAGTTCTGTGCGAGCTTCACACGGAGGCACCAACGCATGACCTTGTATCGGACTTCGTCCCAATCTGACCTTGAGTCCTTGCGGTGCGGCTTGCTCTTCATCTTGGCGGTCATCGGGCTGTGCTGCCCGATGATTTCCCGTTGGACCTCTGGTAAGTTGGGAAAGCGGCAGGATTGATACAAAGCCTCCGTCGTCAAGATGCGGACGCCGTTGATTTGCAAGGGGTATCCTGACGCCATGTTGGACAGGCCACCGAAGTCCTCCTTCGTCTTGTAGACGACAACCACCTCGCGGCGGAAATAGGTTCGCAGCAGGCAGTTCTCGGCTCGGTCGGTGTTAGAGCGCCATGAGGTCATCGAAGATGTTTTCTGCGGACGGGTACGTTTCCCGCTGTAACAACGGATACCAGTGCAGGGCACCCGAAGTCGCGTCGGGATCTCCCCACCACATGGCAAGCGGACAGTTATTGGGACAATTCCGATACGTGGCTATCATCGAGCCGAAACCCACGCCGAACGGGCTAAAGCCGAGCGGTCGCATCATTTGCTTCGAGTTCTCACTCATGGCCCTGATCTTGGCACCGGCAATGAGAAACTCGCTCTCCAAGACCTGACGCCCGGCCTCCGAAGAGAATGGCTCAATAGGCTGCGCACTGGGTTGTCGCGGCTCGAAGGGGAATCTCGACGGCAAAGCCATGTAGGCCTGAACCTCGGCTACGTTTGGGACTGCCGTGGGCCAAAGCACTCCCGAACTATTCTTGTGTGCTTTCTGGTTCTCGACCGTGAGGGCTCGCCAGTAATTAATGGTGATTTTCTTGCCCGAATTCGCTATGACACCCTTGAGTTTCCGCTCGACAAGAAACTGACCCAGTGTGTGCAAAGCCGCAACGATGACATGGACCGTGGCCGATTGTGGTGCATCGTTGACGATCCACGACTCAAGGTCATTGCCCACACGGTTGCCGCTGAACATCACGTCGTCGAGATAGATGAAGTCGCCTTCATCCTCTCCACAGTCATCCAGGTCGAGGCCGCACTCGTCTTCGAGGCACCTCGAGAAAAGCTTCAGCATCTCCTTCTGGCTCTGCCCGTTCTGCTGGATGCTCAAGAAGTTCGCCGCTGACCAGTACGCCGTGGGATCGTCCCCGGCCAACTTCTGGTTGGTAACGAGGTGGCGCAGGAAGTCCTTCACATTCTTTCGAGTGATGAAGGTTTGCTTGATGACATGGTCAAACTCGCGCAGGAACGGCAACTGTTGAGCAGGCGTGAACTGACGAAGCCAACGATCAACGTGCTCCGGCGTCGGTTCAGGAAGATCACCTTTTCGATAGGTCTTAATCTCGTTCGCGACGGAAACGAGAAGATCATTACGTTCACTCATTTTTCCCCCTGTAGGCAACTACCAGACGCGCGCACCATTGCCGATGCCTCAATAGGCAAAGGTCGAGTAAATACCAAACGCCCCATGCCTTTTTTGTTACCACGCCTTCACTTTGAAGAGTCGCCCTTGCTGTCCCTCATCGTGTAACGTGATAACAACTTCATCAGAGGAGAACACCGGTTCTTCATCAGCAGCACGCGCTGGCAAATCAGAATCGATGAGCGTAATAATGGGCTGCAGCCCCAGCTCGGCATACCTACGAATGACCGCCAACAGATTCTCCTTTTTGCGATCATCCAGTGACTCGAACACGCCGTCGTGATAAACGAAGCGCGGGAACTTGTCGTCCAAGTGGGCTCGCAAAATAGCCAAGTCAAAGGCAATACATAGCAATTTCCTATACGTGTGCCCAAGGTCGGCGCTGGTTGCATTGCCTGATTCATCAAGAATTTCCGCCCTAAACTCCAGGTGCCCCGCCTGGTTCGGCGATACGCTCAGCAGCGCCTTGCGGTCGATCACCTCTTCGACAATCTCACTGAAGAACACGCGAATTGCCGAGAACAAGCTGTTCTGATCAGAATTCTGCTTCTCGACATCCGCCTCGATCTGGGTCTGCAGATGCCCACGCACTTCGGTCAACGCCCTGATCTCGGTCCGCAGCTCCTGCAGACGATGCAGGAAGCCGCGTTGACGCTCCAGCGAAGTGATGTCGGCGCGCAGCGTCACCATCTCGTCCGAGACCTGCTTGTACTTGCCAAAGATATCGGTTCCGCTCAGGAATGAAAGCATCTCCGAGCGTTTCTTGCCCAAGGTATTCAGTTCTGCATTGATGCGCTTAAGCTCAGCTTCGAGCTCTGCGCGTTCTTCCTGCAGATAGCCGCGGCGCTCATCGGTAATGGCCCGATTGAAGGCAATCAACTGTTGGAAATCCTTCTTGATCTGCCCCTTGAACAGGACGCCGGCTTCCTCGAACAGGCGCTGCGCTTCGTCAGGATTGAAGAGAATCTGATCCTCTTCCAGCGAGGTAATGATCTTCTTCTTGTTCTGGTTGAGAGAGTAGCGTTCAGCATTGAGGGACGCAATGCGCTCGTCGATGTCATCGACCAACTGCTTGGTGCTGTCCTTATCCTGGGCGCGGAAGTCGAAGGCGTCGAGCAGTTTCTGCTTCTTCTCAGCCTCTTTCTGCTTGAGCAACAGGATGCCCTCGATCTTGCTGATGTCCTCAATGGACCCGCCCAGTTCGTTCTTGATGGTCTGCGCGGTGGACTGCTTCTCCGCAAGTTGCTCTTCCTTCTCGTAGTGCTGCGCCACGAGTTGAGCGTCAAAGCCGAGAACGTGAGCCAGAAAAGGCTTCCAATCCGAATGCGCAGCAGCGAACTTGCGCAGATGAAACACGTCGCGGAAATCGTCCTGAGAGCGCAACAGATAGCCCAAGCCTTTACGGAACGCCCAGGGTTTGAGTGCGCGCCAGTCAAGCAATCCATCCAACAGATCACGCGCCCGCTCGAAGGGCATGTCCTGGTGGTCCCACTCCGCTAGCGATAATCCCGACAAGTCCTGGTGCCCGGCCTCGTGGCGCTTGAAGCTAATCTTGGTGGCTTCTTCCACGCCCCGCCGGATTGTCACGAATGAAGCATCTTCCAGCTCGATTTCCAGGAAGAAGATGAAGTCCTTGAACAGTTCGATGTGCTTGAAGAGAAAGAACTTGGGGTCGCGCTTGGCAAGAAAGCCGAAGTCGAGCAAGCGCCCAAGCGTGGTCTTGCCGAGGTTGTGAGTGTCCTTGTTTCGGTTCTCCGGCAGGAGAATTTCGGCCATAACAACGTTCAGGCCCTGGACGAACTCCACAGGCTCGAACAAGTCAGGCTTGCTGGAATAAAGTCTAGACAGCTTCATTTGGCCCCATGTACTCCACGGCGTCGGTTTTTGGGCGATATTCGATCAGGCCCATGAGATACAGAAAATTCAGCGCCGGCAAGAACAGTACGTCCCCGCCAACGACACTTTTTTTCGCAAATTTGCGCAGCACGTCGTACTCATCCACGCGCCGGGCTTTCAGGCGAGCCAGCAGCAGCAACGAGACGTTGATGACCGTGCGATCAGGATGAGAGTGCTTGGTCGGCCGCAGCATCACCCACCTCCCCGATATCGCAATTCCAGTACATGTAGAACAGCACGGCGCGAGTCAAGCGCTTGTGGGCGTGCTGCCGCAAGACAGGATCGCGGTTGAACAACAGGTCCATCAGATACTCCATAACCTCGTCGAAGGTCTGGTAGTCCTTGCGCTTGGCGATGATCTTGAGTTGGAACTCATCGACTACAGATTCGTACATGCGCAGCAGGTCGAGGTTTTCCGGTGCTGCCAAGAAAGCCCGAATTTGAGCGGTCTCCTTCAGGTACCTCCGCCGCTGCGCCTTGGCGTAATCGGCACTCATGTTGTTGAGTGCGTTCTTCTGCTCGTAGGTCACGCGCACAGTCGGTGGATCGTCAAGCAGTGCGACCACGCCATCCTTCTGGCGGGCCAATGCCTGTACTACTTCGGCTAGGTCATCGGGGCTGACGATCAACGGCGAATCGACCGGATCAAGGTCTGCTTCTCTCGCAACCTCGGGGAATCGCTTCAGCCAGATTTCCAGTTGCTCCAGCCCGCAGAGATAGATCGACGAGGCAGGAACGGCGCAATGAGACGCGATGTATTCGCGTATCTCGGTTTCGGCATTGCCCGCCAGCCGACGGTTGGCGAACAGCATGTAGTGATCCAGCTGCTTGGTCTCACGCAGTTTCTTGATGCGGGGAATTTCTTTGCCCAGCACAGTGTTCGCGGCCGTCGTGCTGAAGAAGTCGGACTCGGAGAAGTTACGGTTATAGCCGTTGGTGTGCTTGGCTTGGACGATGGTTGTACCGACCCACGGCGCCGACTTGCTCGGGTGTAATTCCGCTGTCCCAATGAACTTGGCATCGCGTCCACCATCAGGCCCTTTTGCGAAGCCCTGAACGGCAGCTCCAAGCAACCGCTGACATAAAAGAACGATCAAGGTCTCGAACTGACCATCGTTCATGTCTTCGTATGCGAATTTCATTGGGCTCCCATTTCCCCTCAGCTAGCTAACGCCGCAGTGCTTATAGATTGTCGTGCGCGACACCCCGTATTCGCGCGCCAACTCAGTGACGCTAGTCTTCGGGTCACTCAGCAGCGCTTTAATATGCCTGATCTGCTTAGCGTCCAACTTGGGCTTCTTGCCGCCCACGCGACCACGCGCTGCGCTAAGACCGGCCTTGGTACGTTCCCGGATTAGATTTCGCTCAAACTCAGCCAGCGCCGCAAAGAGATGAAACATCAGCTTGCCTGATGCGTTCGTTGTTTCAATCTTCTCTGTCAGCGACTCAAAGCCAACCCCGCGCTCATCCAACTCAGTGACGATACGTACAAGGTCAGGCAAGCTTCGCCCAAGCCGATTCAGGCGCCAAACGACGAGGGTGTCGCCCTCGCGCAAGTCGGCCAAGCACTCCTCCAGCTGTGGGCGGGCCACACCAAACTTGCCACTCGCTGTGTCCTGATAGACGCGATGACACCCGCTCGCTACAAAGCATCTGCCTGCAGTGCGGTCGTTTGATCGTCAGTCGATACGCGGGCATAGCCCAAACGCAACTTTCCCATACGTTTTCACACCATAGAAAAGTGAAAGGGAATTTTAGCACTTCGAGAAAGCATCGGCCAGTGATACAGGCCACGCTTGGAACCGTCCAAAAACGACCGTTTTATGGACAAGTATACAAGGCTGCGTATTCTGGCCGCATCCGGCCACTGATTCCACGGTGATCCGGCCACCGATTCCATGAACATCCGGCCACCCGTTCCACG
>JAJYPA010000016.1 GCA_021795795.1 Pseudomonadota bacterium
AATTAAAAGAACATAAGGACATAACCAGAACTGTGGCTGGAGCATACTGACCTTTGGATGAGCTTGTGGTTCCCCGTCCTTGAATCACGCTCTCGAACCATAGGGAATCTCTGCACGAATCCGTCCCTGCTTCGTGGTCTCACGCCAGCTTCAGGTTCAAAAACACCTATGTCTGCACACGCCCGAACAGGGTTCCGCAATTCAAAGACTTTAGTCATTGAGCGGCAGGGCATCCATGTCTTGCACGGGAAGGGCTGCATTTGTGCAGACCTTCCCTGGACTTCATACACCAAAAGCCTGTTCAAGAAATTTATACGGTATAATTTTTAGAGTATTTTGGCTTCCACCAGGTGATCCGCGCTTGAACTTCAAACACCTCTATCCAAGGCACATTGCCGTAGTCTTATCGGCAGCCTTGATGCTTTCCGGGTGCGCGGCAGTCGGGCCGGATTACCAGAGGCCGACGGTTCCCGTACCGAAAAACTGGCAAACGCCAACACCAAACGACGCACCCTCCAGCGTCGATAACGCCGGGCTGGCTCGTTGGTGGCGCGAATTCCATGATCCGGTTCTGAATCGGTTGATTGAGCGTGCGTTAGCCAACAACAAGAATCTGAAACAGGCAGAAGCCCGTCTGCTTGAAGCCCGCGCCAGGCGCGGGTTTGCCGAAGCAGATCGATTCCCGACGCTCGGAGCGAACGCTTCGGCCAACCGCAATGGCAGCAGTCAAGAACTGGGTTTTGGGCTTACCAACAACCAGTACAGCGCGGGTTTCGATGCGCGCTGGGAAATGGATATCTTCGGCGGGAAACGGCGCGCACTTGAAGCGGCCTCGGCACAAGTTGCGGCAAGTGAAGCCGATCTGTCTGCCGTTCAGACCAGTCTCACGGCCGAAGTGGGCGTCAACTACCTGAATCTGCGCGCCTATGCGGCCCGGCTTGCTGTTGCCAAGGCCAATCTCGCCATCCAGACGCAAACCCGTGATTTGGCCCAATGGCGCTATCAGGCGGGTTTGACCAGTCGCCTCGACATGGAACAGGCAACCTCCGCGCTGGAACAGACCCGTGCCCAGATTCCCGTGCTGGAAACCAGCCTGGCCCAAACCAAGAACCAGATCGCGATACTGCTCGGCATCAACCCCGAAGACCTGCCCCCATTCGCCACCGCGCCGATTCCCCGGGCCGATGCCATGATGAATACGGGTATTCCGGCCGATCTGCTCCGTCGTCGCCCGGATATTCGCCGGGCTGAACGGCAATTGGCGGCGCAGACCGCCCAAATCGGTGTGGCAACGGCCGCCCAGTACCCGGACTTTTCTCTGGCAGGCAGTATCGGTCTGGCTTCCTTGGCCACAGGCAACCTGTTCACGGCCGCAGCCAGAACCTTCTCGCTCGGCAGTAATGCTGCCTGGACGCTATTCGATGCCGGTCGGATTCATCAGAACATCCAGATCCAGAATGCGCTGCAGGCACAAGCGCTGGCTCAATATGAATCCACCGTACTGACGGCTTTTGGCGAAGTCGAGAATGCATTGATTTCATATACACGCGAACAAGAGCGTCGTGCCGCATTGACCAAGGCGGTCGCCGCAGCCCAAAGTGCACAAGCGCTGGCGCAGAGCCAATATGCCGCAGGCCTGATCGACTTTCAGTCGGTGCTCGATACGCAACGGAGCCTGCTGACCCTGCAGGATTTGCTCACCACCAGCGAAGCGGCTGTCAGCACAAGTTTGATTCAACTCTACAAAGCCCTGGGTGGAGGCTGGGTCGCGAACCCACCCGCCCCTGACCTCACTTCTTCTTCGGAGATCACGCCATGAGCGCGACCAAACCTCAACCTTCTGCTGGTGCCGAAAGCGCCCGAGCGCCGATTTTCATGCAAAAATCCGGCGGTAGCCGATGGAAACGCTGGCTGCTCATCGTGCTGGCCGTCGCCGTTCTGGTCGCCGGATATATGCTGTTTCGAGGGCAGGAAACCAACACGCCCCAATATGTAACCCAGCCGGTGCAACGCGGCGATCTCACGGTTGAAGTGACGGCGACGGGCACGTTGGCACCGACCAATCAGGTCGATGTGGGGATCGAGGTTTCCGGAACCATCAAGGAAGTGCTGGTCGACTACAACGATAAGGTAAAGGTCGGTCAACCGCTCGCCCTGCTCGACCCGACCAAGCTCGAAGCCCAGTTACGGCAGTCCACCGCAGCGCTTGATGCGGCGCGCGCGCGGGTGCAACAGGCCGAAGCCACGGTGCAGGAATCCAAGAGCCAGCTCGCCCGACTGGAGGATGTGCGGAAGATGAGCGGCGGCAAGGTGCCCTCCAAACTCGAATTCGACAAAGCACAGGCCGCCTATAACCGGGCCAAGGCAGACCTTGCCAGCGCACGGGCCAGCGTTGTGCAAAGCGAGGCGGTGCAAAACGCCAACCGCACCGATCTTTCCAAAACCGTTGTGCGTTCGCCCATCAATGGCATCGTGCTGAATCGCAATGTGGAACCGGGCCAGACCATCGCGGCCTCATTCCAGGCACCCGTACTCTTCACACTGGCTGAAGACCTCACGCAGATGGAGTTGCAGGTCGATGTCGATGAGGCAGATGTCGGTCAGGTCCATGTGGGACAGCCCGCCCGTTTTACAGTGGACGCTTTTCCTGATCGAAATTTCGATGCAAAAGTCACCCAGGTGCGCTACGGCTCGCAAACCGTTTCCGGCGTGGTGACCTACAAAACCATTCTCAAGGTCGACAACCGGGATCTTCTGCTGCGCCCCGGAATGACGGCCACCGCGCATATTCTGGTCAACGAAGACAAGAACGCGCTCCTCGTACCGAATGCGGCACTGCGCTTTTCACCGCCTGTGATGCCAACAACCAAAAGTAGCGGCGGTCTGATCTCCAATTTGATGCCACGCCCTCCGCGCTCCACCCAGAATTCGATGCAGGCACCGACAGGCAAGGAGCAGCGCGTCTGGATATTGAAGGATGGGAAACCTGAACCGATCGATGTCATGACCGGGCAGACGAACGGGATCATGACCGCCATTACGGAAGGTGCGCTGCAACCCGGCACACCACTGATTGTCGACATGAACGAGCAGACAAAATGAGTGATGCGTCCGCACCGACACAAGGCCCCTTGCTTGAACTGGCAGGCGTAACCAAAGTGTATGGCAAGGGCAGCGCGTCCATGCAAGCCCTGCGCGGTATCAATCTGGCGATTGAAGAAGGCGAGTTTGTGGCCATCATGGGCGCCAGTGGCTCGGGCAAAAGCACCGCGATGAACATCATCGGCTGTCTGGACACACCCACCAGTGGAAACTACCGTTTCCGAGGCTTCGAAGTCGGGCAACTGAACCGCGACCAAAGGGCG
Source organism: Pseudomonadota bacterium (assembly GCA_021795795.1). The sequence continues at coordinate 3,366 of JAJYPA010000016.1, forward strand.
CTGTTGCGACGCCACGAACTGGGGTTCGTTTTCCAGGGTTTCAATCTGCTGGCCCGAACCTCCGCTCTGGAAAATGTCGAGTTGCCGCTGATTTATCAGGGCGTACCGATTGCAGAGCGCCACAATCGGGCACGTGCGGCACTTGCCGATGTGGGACTGGACGGCTGGGAGCACCATACGCCCAGCGAACTTTCGGGCGGACAGCAACAACGGGTCGCCATTGCGCGCGCCATCGTGACACGCCCCGCCATCCTCCTGGCCGACGAGCCAACCGGCAACCTCGATACGGCCAGAAGTCAGGAAGTCATGGAAATGATTACCCGCTTCAACCGCGACAAGGGCATTACCGTGGTGATGGTGACGCATGAACCGGACATGGCAGCTTATGCGAGGCGTGTCATCCATTTTCGAGATGGCTTGGTCGAAAGCGACACCGCTCAAACAGGAGCGGCATGATGTTGTGGAATACCTTTCTGCTGGCATTACGCGAAATCAGACGCAACGTGATGCGCTCGTTCCTGACCATTCTCGGCATCGTCATCGGGGTCGCAGCGGTGATCGTGATGGTGACGCTCGGCGGCGGTGCCACGGCAAAGGTCAGTGAGCAGATCGCCAGTCTCGGCAGCAACCTGTTGATTGCCACACCCGGGAAACGCATGGGGCCGGGACAGATCAGCGGCGCGCCCGCATTCAAAGCGGAAGATGCCGAAGCCATTGCCCGTGAAGTTCCGGGCCTAGCGGCAATAGCACCCGCCTCCTCGCGCGCCATGACGGTGGTGTACGGCAACCAGAACTGGTCGACAATGGTGAGCGGATCCACGGACGACTATTTCGCCGCACGGAACTGGACCATACAGGACGGACGCCGATTCAGCAGCAGTGAACTTCGTTCCGGCGCGGCCGTTTGCATAATCGGCGCCACCGTCAAATCCAAGTTGTTCGGCAGTCAGGACCCGATCGGCGACCGAATCAGGCTGCAAAAAATGGCCTGTCAGGTCATCGGTGTTCTGGATGCCAAAGGCCAATCCACCATGGGCACGGATCAGGATGATCTGGTGCTGATTCCTCTTCGGACATTCCAGCGCCGCATCTCCGGCAACCTGGATGTGAACATTATTCAGGTTTCTGCCGCCAAGGGTGTATCGACAGACCGGGTCAAGCGGGATATCGAGCAGATTCTGCGTGAGCGCCGCCATATACCAACGGCCGGGGAAAGCGACTTCAACGTGATGGATATGAAAGAAATCACCAAGATGCTCACGGGAACAACCCAGATTCTGACGGCCCTACTGGGGGCGGTTGCGGCGGTGAGCCTGCTCGTGGGCGGCATCGGGATCATGAACATCATGCTGGTGTCCGTCACCGAACGGACGCGTGAAATTGGTATCCGCATGGCGATCGGCGCACTCGAGCGGGAAGTTCTGCTCCAGTTTCTGGTTGAAGCGATTGTTTTATCCTCGCTTGGCGGTCTGATCGGTATTGCCCTGGCCCTTGGCGGATCAATCGCGCTGGCCAGCGCTTTGCACATTCCCTTTGTTTTCAATGCAGGAATTGTTGCCCTGGCTGCACTATTTTCAGCCGCTGTGGGGGTCGTCTTCGGGTATTTTCCAGCGCGCAAGGCAGCACGACTCGACCCCATTGAGGCGCTCCGTCATGAGTAATCGGGTTGACATATCAAGCGCTCGCACGCCTGCCCCATGATGATTCACCGCTTGGTAAGCGTGAGCGATTTGAGGGATTCGGCTTTCACTATCCTGCACGGAAAACGAGCATAAAAGTTATCAACAAAAACTGTGGATAACCTTGGGTATAAAGTTTCCACAAGCACAACCCATCAAGCAGTTACCGCTTCTGGTTATTTTTACACCAACATGACCAATCGAAAATATATACAATAAAATCAATATATTAAATAGACAATGTATATTTTAAGTAAAGTCGATACGGGAACTTGAATTCCAGCCATGACCTGACTTCCGCTGTGCATAGTTCCAATGCTGTCAATAGAAGATTTTTCGATATAACCAATTTTTTTGCTTTACTTTTCACCCAAAAAAGGTGGTCGTCACCCACTGATTAAATGACAAATCACCATCGAAAAAGTCGTCGAGACTTTCAATCAGCATTTCTGATAGAGATTTCTTTCTTGGTACGGCCTCCTGTCCATTATTTATCCTGGTGGGTACCTCGAAAAACCCCATCCTTGGGATTTTTCGAGGACGTTCGTCGCGGGAAGCCCGCGACAAACTCACGCTATTTCAATCGCTTATGCGATTGCGCGGCACCACTTCCATGTGGTGCATGGGCACCTCGAAAGGTTTTTCGAGGTGCCCTGGTGTCTGTTCGCGCTCTTGCCGTCACCGCCCGCTGCGGCCATGATGAGCGAAACCGTTCCGGATTTAACATACATGGGCTCAATCAATTCACTTTCACCTTTACTGGTCGCGTTCCTGGAAACGTCGATTTTCGGGTTTCTCATCGGTCTTGAGTGGCACAGTTATCGCCGCGCGGCCAACAAGGATCTGGGTTTTGGCACAACGCGCACGCTGACCCTGCTGTCGATTCTCGGCTATGGACTAACCGTCATTGACCCGAGCTTTATCGCCTATGGCGTGGGTTTGCTGGTCATCGGTGCGTTACTGTCTTTAGCCTACTGGTATCGGCTAACCAGAACTCAGGATGATCGACTCCTGAGCACACTGATTGCACTCGTGGTTTATCTACTCGGCCCACTGTCTCTACACGGCCCATTATGGCTGCCGATTGTCTTCATGATCGTGGTCTTGCTGTTGCTGGGTGAAAAACCCGGCATCAGGCGGTTTTCGGATGCCTTCCGACACGACGAAGCGCTGACACTGGTCAAATTCTTCCTGATGGCGGGGGTGATTTTGCCCCTGCTGCCAGATCGCCAGATCGCTGGATTTATCGACGTAACCTGGCATCAGGTCTGGTTCGCGGTGATTGTCGTATCGGCGATTTCTTATTTGAGCTATCTGGCCCAAACCTATTTTTTCCCGGAACGTGGCGTCCTGCTGACGGGCATCCTCGGCGGCATGTATTCGAGCACGGCAGCCACTGTTGTGCTGGGTAGGCGCGCACAGAAACAGCCCGAACCTCAGGCTCGTCTGATCGGTGTCGCGGTGTTGCTGGCCACGACAATGATGTATTTGAGACTCTGGGTGCTAATTGTCGTGCTGGGGCATTCACAAACAGCTACCCATCTTGCCGCCCCGTTCGCCCTGTTGATCCTCAGTACAGCGGCGCTTGCCTTGTGGCAATTCAGAAGGGTGAAGGTGAATGCAGAGCCACAGCCTGAGTTGCCACCCAGCCATCCTCTCGAATTCTCGACGGCTTTGTTATTTGCCTTCCTGTTTGTATTTTTTGCCACCGTTACGCATTTCGTCGTCACCGACTACGGCGTGAGTGGCTTGCACGTGCTTTCTTTCATGGTCGGCTTTACGGACATCGATCCCTTCATCCTGTCGCTTTTGGACGGAAAATTTCACGTGAGTGAAAACGCCCTGGAAATCGCCATCCTCATTGCGAGCGGCAGCAACAATCTGTTGAAAGCAGGCTATACGGTCGCCCTGTCGCGCAATCCGGCCCTGTTTGGATCAGCAGCCTGGCTGGCCGCGACCTTTCTGCTGTCGCTGGGATATATCGCTCTGTTTCTGAGGTAGCGTGTGTGGACAACCGGTAGGCGCCAAACTCGCTCAAATGAACCGCACATCAGTGTCAGCCGGGGTCGCGCTGATACTCTGTCACCAAAGCGCGGATACGTTTCGATAACTCAGCACTCATGTCGGCACGCTCAAACTGCCAGGTCCAATTACCCGTCGGTGTACCCGGCGTATTGATTCGACCGCTCGAATCACAACCCAGCCAATCGGCCATGGGAATAATGGCTAATTGAGCAACCGAGGCCATGGCCGCACGAATAAGAGCCATGGGCATCGGCTCCGCCCTCGACAGTTTCAATTGCTGCTCGAGCACGTCGTACACGTGCGCTTGTGCATCCGGGCTGAGCGATTGCCACCAACCCAGCGTCGTATCATTATCGTGCGTTCCGGTATACACGACCGAATCGGCCTGGTGATTCACGGGCAGATAGGGGTTATCGTCATCGCTATCAAAAGCGAACTGCAGGATGAGCATGCCCGGCATACCGAATGCCTTGCGCAAAGCGGTAACATCTTCGGTGATCACACCCAGATCTTCCGCGATGATGGGCAGATCACCGCCGAAAGCCTCGCTCAAAGCTGTCAATAAAGCGGCACCCGGCGCTTCGACCCAGCGGCCATCGATCGCGGTATCGCAATGAGCGGGAATCGACCAGTACGCCGCCAGCCCACGAAAATGGTCGATTCGCACCCAGTCGAACATGTCGATGTGGCGGGCCATTCGCTGTTTCCACCAGGAGAACCCATCGGCCGCCATGCGGGACCAGTCAAAGAGCGGATTCCCCCAGCGCTGCCCGGTTGCGGAGAAGTAGTCGGGCGGAACGCCGGCCACCTTGGTGGGCAAACCTCGTTCGTCCAGTTGGAAAAACGCCCGATTCGCCCAAACGTCGGCCGAATCACCGGCCACAAAAATCGGCAGGTCACCGTAGATCAAAATACCAAGTTCGTGGGCTTTCGTGACTATGCGCCGCCACTGGCGATCCAGCAGGAACTGTTCGAACTGTATGGCATAAACTGCTTTCGCATGATCCCGTGCAAAAGCCTCAAGGGAGGCCGGATCACGATCTCGCCATGCCGGTCGCCACTCAAGCCACGACCGCCCCTGTTCATGGGACTTGATGACCATGAATAAGGCGTAATCATCAAGCCAGTTAGACGACGCACGACAAAACTGTTCGAATTCGGCCAACAGGGATGTCAAGGCGCCCTGCCCGGCTCTTCGTTCGGACACCGTGGCGACAGGGTCAAAATCATCGGGATTGAGCAACAGGGCGTCGGACAGGAATGCCGGGTTGATCGCAAAAGAAGATGCGCACTGATAAGGGGAACCATCCATAAGTGGCGGCCCGAGCGGCAACACTTGCCAAACAGTCAGGCGGCTTTGGGTCATGAACGCCAGGAATTGATCCACTGAGGGGCCAAAATCACCCGATGGCAGGCTAAATACAGGGGTCAGAACGCCCGCTCTTCGCAGGGCACAGGGCATTTCAGGCAAATTTTTTTTCTCTTTGGACGACTCTTTACCCATTATTGGCCACGCCGCATCACACCGCCCGCTTCCACTGCCGAGTTTGCTTCGACGCCAAGACACAGTGGAACAGACAGATTGGCCGGCACATCCGCACCGATAAGCTCGTACAATCGAGTCAACTGTAAGCGGTACAAGTGGTCGAAATCTCGAACGGCATCGCCCGGGTTGTAATCACCAAACCACCAGAACCAGTCTGAGCCCTCGCAGATAGCCAGTTGCTGGAGATTCCGCGCCTCGGTTTGGGCATCCCACGGCCGTATGGACTGAGCTTTCACAAATGCCAGACGTGCCTCAATCAGCATATCCCAAGCCCGGTTCTTGGCCGCACTGCCGATCCAAGTCGTCAGATTGCCATACACCCAACTCCCCGCAACAAGGTGCTGCAAGGTCTTGCGTTGATAAGTCTTGGTCACCACCTCGGAGAACGTGGTGAGTTCGATATCCGGGTGTGTACTCAATCCCTTGTACAAGGCATCCAGAAACCAATAACCATTGTGTGGGTAAAACTCCCAGGCATTTTCACCATCGAGAATAATAGAGACCACAGCGTCGTCATTCTGACAATCGTGACGAATCTTCATCAAATGGGCGATAAAGTCGGCAACAGCATCATCTGCATGCCATTTCTGGTAGTCGAACCCGATCAGATCGGAGAGACCGTCATCCCTAAAAAAAAGTGCGGGCGACAAAGCATCGAACTGCCACACTCGGTGACGGCAATCATTTGCAACCATCTTCTGTTTCTGTAACGAGTGGCTCAGCACTTGATCGCCACTGGCCAACCAAGTGAAACCGGCTTTAGCCAATTCATGCACCGTCGGTTCGGAAACCGCGCCTTCAGAGGGCCAGCAACCAGTAGGATGAACGCCGAAAAAGCGCTTGAACACAGCAAAACCGTGCTGCAAGTGCCACTGCACACGGTCTGCGCCACCGGGATAACTCAGGTGCTGCGGCTGCGGGTCATGCGGGCAAGTCTGCTTACCGGCGGTCATATCGAGCAACAACGGCATAATCGGATGCGCATAAGGCGTCATGGATAGCTCAACTTGTCCATTTTCCGATAACGCCCGATAGCGAGTAAAGATTCCCGCAATCAAGGAACCTATGAGCGCCAGCAGCTGAGCGCGCTCATCACTGTCGAACCCGGTGGGCTTGGCCATCAGCTGTTTAACGAGTGTATTTTCAAGACGAACGGTTTCACCCATCCAGGCCAAGTGGTACCACACCGCCAAATCGGCCATGAATTGATCGCTCAGATAATGCCCGTTTTCAGTATTGGCAGAAATTGAACGCGCCAGATCTACCAGATCCCTGAATGGTTCAAAACGGTTAACCAATCGGTCTTCATTCGCGCGCAGGCAGGCCCGAACAACGGTCATCCGCGCAGCCGAATCGTTAATCTGCGCGGGCTCGACCAAAGCGACCAGCAACGGGTCACGCAGCTTGGATATCTCGCGTGTTTCGAGGTATTGCGCGATCTGGACCGAGTAATCGTCGAGTTGTTCGAGCAGGATGGGCACAAAATTGACGACTGCGCGCGCGCGCGGGTGACGCTCGAGATGCGCGGCCATATCGACATAGTCCTTGATGGCGTGCAGGTAAGTCCACGGCTGCTGGTAGATTTTATCCCGAGGGTCTCTGTATTCCGGCTGGTGCATATGCCAGCAAAGAACAACGGGTAACTTCTTGTGTTTCATCAGCGCACCATGTGTAAACGTTGTCCGAGCATGTCCGGCGTCACCAGCACGATCCCATTCGGACTGACCTCAAAACGCTTCTTGTCTTCAACTGGGTCGAATCCGATTTTCATCCCTTCGGGGATGACACAGCCTTTGTCCACAACGGCATTCTGAATCTTGACCCCCTTATTGACGATCGCGTTGGGCAAGATCACGGAGCTTTCGACTGAAGCCTGCTCTTTGACGATGACATTGGAGAAAAGCAGGGAATGGCGCACCAAGGCACCTGAAATGATGCAGCCGCCGGACACCATGGAATCAACAGCCATCCCGCGCCGATCTTCGTCGTCGAATACAAACTTGGCGGGCGGCAATTGCTCCTGATGTGTCCAGATCGGCCAGTCGGTATCGTACAGATTCAGATCGGGGGTCACGCCAATCAGTTCAAGATTTGCCGCCCAGTAAGAATCGATGGTCCCCACATCCCGCCAGTAGGCTTGGGTATTGTTCTGAACATCCCGGAACGGATAAGCGAACACCTGATATCGGTTGATCACTCGTGGAATGACATTCTTACCAAAGTCGTGATCCGAATGTGGATCATCCGCATCGTAAATCAGTTGCTCGAACAGAAATTTGGTATTGAAGACATAGATGCCCATCGACGCCAATGCCTTGCCGGGATTACCCGGTATTTCAGGGGGGGCATCGGGCTTCTCCAGAAACATGTTGACCCGCCCCTCGCCAGCAACACCCATCACGCCGAATGCCTTGGCCTCATCCACGGGCACTTCGATACAGCCGATGGTCAAATCTGCTCCTTTTTCGACGTGGTAGGCAATCATCGGACCGTAGTCCATTTTATAGATATGATCGCCCGCCAGAATGAGAATGTATTCGGCGTCATGGGTTCGCAGAATGTCGATGTTCTGGTACACGGCATCGGCGGTGCCGCTGTACCATGATTTCTCGTTGATCCGCTGCTGTGCTGGCAGCAACTCCACGAACTCGTTACGAGCCATCCGGTTCGAGCCCCAGGCCAATTGGACGTGCTTGATGAGCGAGTGGGCCTTGTACTGCGTCAGTACTGCCATGCGTCGGATACCTGAATTAACGCAATTGGATAATGGGAAATCAATAATCCGGAACTTTCCACCGAAGGGGACGGCAGGCTTCGCTCGCCAATCGGTGAGTTGTTTGAGACGAGAACCACGGCCTCCCGACAAAACCAGAGCCAATGTATCGCGGGTGATTCGACTGACCAATCGTTTGGGGCTATCAATCAACATAAATATATCCCTTTGTCACACAATTAAGGACACTCTGAACAATTCCATCCTAGAGTGTTCAGAGGGCGAAAATCAAAAAAGCAGTTTTTGATTTTCTTCATGAACAATCACGTGCGTGATCGTTCGTGGCAGCACACCCTGTGCCGCACGGAATCTCTGAATTCATCAAAATTTCCCTAAGAAAACTTTGCACGAATCCTTCCCTGGCTTCCTGCAGAAACACCCGTGCCTATACACGCCCGGCTCGGATTCAGCAATTCAATGACTTACGTCATTGAGCGGCAGGGCATCCATGCCCTGCACATGAAGGTCTGCATTTGTGCAGACCTTCCCTAAATGATCCTCAACTGAAAACGTTATGGCTTGATGAGCATAAGGAAATGATAGTTGATCACCTGCAATCTAACCTCATTATTCAGGCCCTTCAAGCCATAATCCTATCCTTGGAACATGACCGTCAAGCCAAAACGAAAAATAAATTTCACATCATTTTCACACGGACCGACTGGTGATCAATTCGTTGGTTCGAACCAAGATCGAAACAGGGTCGGCAAGAGCGACTCAAGGCTTCAATGCCAGTAATTAATGGACTGTTTTGACTCAACAGTAAATTTCCAGACCACTTACCCGAAGGCCGCGGGCCATGCGAGAGTTGAACAGTTTCACCATAAGGGATACCTTTATTCGGGCTGGCCAATTCGAGCAACTCATGCCTACACAAGGAACCCATTGATGCACTTAGATTTTCAACCCATCATCGAATCGAGAATGCATGATCCATTTTCCTTGCTGGGCCGACATCCACTTGGCGAGGGCAAATGCCGCTTTCACACCTACCAGCCTCAGGCCGAACAGGTCAAGATATTGAGCACCCAGGGGCAATGGCATAAATTGACTGCCGACGCCGATTATCCCGGTGTTTTTTTTGGATTCTTCGCCGAAGATGCGCTGCCCTTTCACCCGGTTCTGGAAATAGAAACGGCGGAACATCACAAATACCAGATCACCGATCCCTACAGCTTCGGGCCAGTACTCGGTGAACTCGACCTGCACTTGTTCGGTGAAGGAAAGCACTACGACCTATGGAAAATACTGGGCGCACACGTCATCACGATTGAAGGCGTTAAAGGAGTTAAATTTGCCGTTTGGGCACCCAATGCCAGTCGTGTCAGCGTGGTGGGCGATTTCAACAACTGGGATGGTCGACGCCATCCGATGCGCAGTCGAATCAGCAGTGGTGTCTGGGAATTGTTTATCCCAGGCCTATCTGCTGGCGATTTTTACAAGTTTGAAATCAAAAACAGGGATACCCAGGCCACCAGCGTTCGCACCGATCCCTTTGGCCGCAGCTTTGAACTTCGCCCCAATACGGCCGCCAAGGTAGTCAGTGACGAGGCGTTCCAATGGACAGATCAATTCTGGTTTAAGGCGCGCGAGCAAAGAGACTGGATGCACACCCCGATGAACGTCTACGAAGTTCACTTAGCTTCATGGAAACTGACAGACAAACAATTCCCAACCTATGCGGAATTGGCGGAGCAATTGATTCCGTATGTCAAAGACCGCGGTTACACCCACATTGAATTGCTGCCCATCACCGAACACCCCTTCGATGGCTCCTGGGGATACCAGACCACGGGTTATTTCGCCCCGACCTCCCGTTTCGGCACGCCGGAACAATTCAAGCAGTTCGTCAACAAGGCACACGAATCGGGCATCGGCATCATTCTCGACTGGGTTCCGGCTCACTTCCCCCGTGATGAATTTGCCCTCGCCCGCTTCGATGGAACAGCACTCTATGAGCACGAAGATCCGAGGCGTGGGGAACACCGTGACTGGGGCACCCTGATTTTCAATTACGGCCGCAAGGAAGTCAGCAATTTCCTGATTGCTTCTGCCCTGTACTGGATCGAAGAAATGCATCTCGATGGCCTGCGTGTCGATGCCGTGGCGTCCATGCTGTATCTCGATTATTCACGCGCGCATGGCGATTGGCTGCCAAACGCCTATGGCGGACGAGAAAACCTGGAAGCCATTGATTTCCTAAGAAATCTGAACCATGTGACACAAAGTCGGAACCCCGGTGCCTTGATGATGGCGGAGGAATCCACGGCCTGGCCTTTGGTGTCCAGACCGCCCGAAGTCGGCGGGCTTGGATTCGCATTGAAATGGAACATGGGCTGGATGAATGACACCCTGAAATATTTCCAGGAAGACCCAATCAACCGACAATATCACCACAACAATCTGACATTTGGGTTGCTTTATACCTTCACCGAAAACTTTGTGCTCCCCTTTTCACATGATGAAGTCGTGCACGGCAAAGGCTCGTTGCTGAATAAAATGCCCGGTGACGAATGGCAAAAATTCGCTAATTTGCGGCTACTCCTGGCCTACCAATGTGCCTATCCGGGAAAAAAACTCCTGTTCATGGGTTGCGAATTCGGCCAGGGCAACGAGTGGAATCACGCCACCCAACTTGATTGGTGGATGCTCGAATACAAACTCCATCAAGGAATCAGTCAATTCAGCACGGCACTGAATCATCTATATAAAAATGAAGTGGCACTGCATTACCATGATTTTGAAGCATGCGGATTCTCATGGAATGATTGCAACGACCGCAAGAACTCGGTTATCAGTTTCTTTAGACACGCCAAAAACCAGAACATCCTGACCATCCTTAATTTCACGCCCGTCGTCAGAATGAACTACAAAATCGGCCTACCGAATACCGACCAGTTGACTATCGTATTGAATTCGGACGAGCCCGTTTATGGTGGCTCAGGCACCGCGTTGGATTTAACTCACCATAAAGACAGCCCCCATAATGGTCAAAGTGCCCATATGGAACTGACATTACCGCCCCTTTGCGCGCTGATGATCAGAATACACTGAGAGATCACACAGAATTATGAACGTTCTTTTTGCCGCAAGCGAAATGTTCCCGTTGATCAAGACCGGCGGTCTCGCCGATGTGTCAGGGGCACTGCCCCTTGCGCTGGCTCAAGTGGGCGTGAACGTGCGCATCGTCTTGCCCAGATACGCCCATATCAGGGCCGAATTGATCGAATCGGAAACCAAAGTCGGCCACCGCGAGATCCTGGGCCAACCCGTAAAAATCAACTTGGCGATCCTGACTACCGGGCATCTGGTCTATCTGGTCGACCACCCTGTGTTTTCGGCCCGCCAGGGCAATCCCTACATGGGGCCGGACGGCAACACCTGGCACGACAACCCGGATCGGTTCAGCTTGTTTTGCCGGGCAGTGGTTGCTCTTTCCACCGGGCTGTTCGGGGAAGAATGGATGCCGGATATCATTCACAGCAACGACTGGCAAACAGGATTAATTCCGGCTCTGCTCTCAGAAAGCAGTTCACCAAAGAACATATTCACCATTCACAATCTGGCCTATCAGGGTGTGTTTGATCGTCCAACCTTCGAACGATTGGGCCTCCCCTGGTCCTTGTGGCGACCGGATGCACTGGAATACTGGGGCAACATGTCCTTCATGAAGGCTGGGATTGTTTTCTCTGAATTCGTGACCACGGTAAGCCAAACCTACGCGAAAGAAATCCAGTCACCGGAGTTCGGGTATGGGCTCGATGGGCTCCTCCACCATAAACAGGATCGACTCAAAGGCATCCTCAACGGCATTGGTGAAGACTGGAACCCACAAACCGATCAATTGCTTGAAAACCCTTTCAGCGCCGAAGACATGACTGGAAAAGCGATTATCAAGGAAAACATTCAACGCGAACTAGGCCTGACGATCGACACTAACACACCGCTCATCACCTATGTCGGTCGACTGGTCGAGCAAAAAGGGATCGATCTTCTCATACAAGTCATAGAAACCATGACCAGTCCGAAGGTGCAGTTCGCCATTCTGGGCGCGGGAGAACACCGCTTTGAGCATGCCTTGCGCAACCTTGCGGCGAAAAACCCGGATCGGATCGCCGTTGTCATCGGTTATGACGAGAAACTGGCGCACCGGCTCGAAGCGGCTGGCGATGCGTTCATTATGCCCAGCCGATTCGAACCCTGTGGCCTGAATCAAATGTACAGCCTAAGATATGGTGCTCTGCCGATTGTCCACCGGGTGGGTGGCCTGGCTGATACTGTCACGCATATCACACCAGAAAGTATTAAAGATGGTTCAGCTTCCGGTATTGTTATTGACTACCTGGATGTTTCGGCCATCCACTGGGCCATCGGGTATTTCATGGAAATATACAGCGACCAGGATCTATACAGAACAATTCAGCGACAGGGAATGCAAAAGGATTTCGGATGGATAACCAGTGCTAAAGAATATAAAAAAATTTATTCGATAGCACTCAAGGAACAGGGTTATGATTAATCGAATAAAGACAAGCACTGAAGAACTAAGAGACGAGCTTGATCGACTCGCCAAGTCGGCCCTGGATAGTGCATTAAACAGCCTGTTTAACGAGTTAGAGAAGAAGCTGTTTACTCGTGTTGATCACTCCTCAAATCAGCACGATACGTCAGATCTATTCGAAAAAATCGCCCAACTCAAAAACAACAGAAAAGATTTCGAAGACACGCTTTACTCCGTTATCTCGGAAAGCAATCCGATTCTGAATCAGATCAATTGGGTGAACGTAGTTCAAAACCGATCTCTTGCACTACAGATTGAGGACACGATTGCGCATGCCAAGGCAAAGTACGGCATTGAGCACGCGCAGTATGAATCCAGAATCAAAAGTCTGAATCTGACAGATGAAGTAGGCTTTCCCAAACACCTGTACACCGTATCCTCAATCACCTACGGCTTTATAAAGGCGAGCGGTTTATTCCAGAGTGATATTCGGGACAAACTGATCCATTCTCTCGGCACCAACGTACTGTACAAGTTGGAACCACTCTATATTTTATTAAATGATCTGCTGATTCAATCCGGCGTTATTCCCGAAGTCAAAAGTAAACGAACGCCACAACGATCAGAGCTGGAGTCATTGATCGATGCCATCTCAAACAGCGAGTCGCTCATTCAGGAACAACTGACCGAGCACACAAGGATTTCCTCAGAAGAAATACAGAGTTTCCTGAAATCATCGGTGGATAATAAAGACATATTCCTGCAGTCAAAATCATCATGGTCACCAAAAAAACTCATTGAAGCGATTATTGAAGGTTTCAGAAAATCACACCCCAGTCTGCCATCGAAAATTGAGCTCCATAATCATGATCAGGAAATAATAACGCTTGCCGGTGCCATTCTCTCTGATCTGATCAATAACGACGATATTAACCCGATCATTAAAAATCAGGCGATTGCGTTACAAGCCATCATCCTGCATACCGTATATACGGACGCGGACTTTTTCAGCAACCTCAAAAATCCAGCCCGTGAAGTGCTCAGCAAATTGGCCATACTTGGCTCAGACCCTTACCTCAGTACCGATGATATAAAAACAATCGCCAATTCGGTAAAATCATTTATAAGATCAACAACATCCAAGAAAAAACCTGCATTTGATGCGTTATATGAAGAACTGGATACGATCGAAAACAGTGAAATCCATCATGCCAAGCCCTCGCACAAAGACAAGTCTCAGTTAAGCACTTCAGTAACCGTCAGAAGCCAGAGCCGGATTGACTTCATTATCAATAGCGCTATCGGAGTGGCTTCGCTCTCTGAAGTAGCCAGTGCCTTTTTGGAGAACGTGCTGAATCCATTCATGGTCCACATTCTCTTGACGCAAGGACGGCAGTGTGATGAATGGAAAGAAGCACTGAACGCCCTTGACTCCATTATTCAGTTGGAAGTCTCAACCTCCAGCGACATCCGGGATACGTTGATAGTTGAAAGCAAGGTGAAGAAACTGATCAAACACCCTGTTTTCGGCGATTCCTTCTTCAAATTGGCGGTACCGAAAACGGCCACTGATAACTATTTTTCCCATCTGAAGGACAAGCGGACTCAACTGTCACAAATCGAGCAACGCAAGAAAGAAGAACGGGAGGCCCAGATTCCCTTGCGTAGAGAACAACTTAACCAAAAGTTTGTCGTCGCTCAAGTTGAGCTGGCTGAACTAAAAATGGTATCCATGGTGTCCAGCACTGCTTCGCCTCTAACTCATGAGAATGCCAACGAAGTTTCCGATGAGCGACCTGACGAGCGCTCAGCAGAAGGCGAAGAGGCAAAGTCAGCCGCCGCCGCACGGGTTAAGGAAACGAAGCAACCGGAGCCTGAACCATCTACTTACGATCAATTGTGCACCGATCAACGAATCAAACAGTTTCTGGAACGTCACATTCTAAACAATGAATGGCTTCAGATTTATACATCTAATGATGCTGCGCTAAGGCGTCTGAAAGCCGGCAAGGTCAATATGGAACTCAAAATTGTCAGTTTCGCCAATAGAAACGGAGAGACCACACTCGTCCTTCCCATTGCCCAATTTATCAGCGATCTATTCGAAAACCGCAGCAACCCCGTCTTCGACAATCCAAATTACAACAGTGCAAAACAACAGCTTCTGGATACGTTTAAAAATCATAGGGCGTGATATAAATCACATGAAATCCTGCCACGATCCTGCTGAATAGACTTCTTTAGAGCATAAGTAGAACCAATGTGTTGCGGAACTGCAGTCAAATGAATCTTAGGTATAACAGAGAGGACGAGCGGCATGAGCAAGCGTGACGAAGATGGGATTACGTCGCTGGTGGCGTGCTTGAACGCCAACCTAGTAGCCTGTAGGACTATTAGAAACAATAGCAAAACGAGCTGGGCTAGGGCAGATTTTGCCGCTTTTGCAGGGAAATATTTGGCCCCATTGACCAAAAAAGAATTGAAACATGAGCTTCCATATGGATTTGCAGCCGATTTACCTAAAGTCCGACAGACTCTCCAACATTTCTGAATCGCCACGAGTGTACCGTTTATTACGTTCCTGTTTTCCCGAACAGGGCATCAAGCTTCGGCTTCTGTTCAGCGAAGGTCCCCCATATTGCATTGCCTGCAATAACGGTAACCGGTGCGACACGCACGCCGTAACGGGATTTGGCCTCATCGGCCACACCGGGGTTAGCCACGCTGCGCTCTTCGAAATCAATCCGATGTTCATTGAGGTAGTTGCGTACGGCAGCACAATCAGGACAACCGGGACTGGTGTAAAGCAATACCGAAGTGCTCGTGGTCTGAGGTGCTGCACTCAAGACTGAACCTCCGCTGTATAGCCTTCACTGGTCACCGCAGAGATGAGTTCGGCCGGGTCCATCTCACCATGAACAACTGCGGAACCCGGTTGCAGAGTTACTTCAACATCGGTTACACCCGGCACATCCTTAAGCGCCTTGTTGACGGCGCGAACGCAGTGTTCGCAGGTCATACCGGTAATTTTTAACTTGATTTCACTCATTGTTGATCCCCCTGATTCAAAGTGCTTTCATCAACCGCGTACAGCCTCGGCGACGCGCATGAGTTTTTCACGCACCTCGTGACCGATCTTGTCCACGCCGGGGTGGTTGACCATCCCCAGAACGGATACCGGGTCCATGAATACGACGCTCACCGTGTCATCCGGTTCGGTGCGCACGACAACATTGCAGGGTAAAAGAGCGCCGATATCCGGTTCGGCTTCCAGTGCCTGATGGGCGAAGTTCGGGTTGCAGGCACCCAGAATAATGTATGGCTTTCGTTCGAGCCCTAATTTTGCCTTGAGTGTGGCGGCCACATCGATCGTGGTCAGCACACCAAAGCCTTCCTGCTTCAATGCCTCGGTAACCATGGGTACGGTTGATTCATAATCTTTCGGGCTGGTGACGGAGAAAACATAAGAACTCATGGGAAATACCTCTAGGTTTTGGGGTGAGACGGGATATTGGTTGATTGAGTGATTGGATCTGGTTGGAATGCTTTGAGCCTTTTAAGACGAAGACTATTCCCCAGCACGAACACCGAGGATAAGCCCATTGCCACCCCGGCCACCATCGGATTGAGATGAATGCCGATCGAAACGGCAACGCCCGCCGCAATCGGTATCAAAAGAATGTTGTAAAAGAAGGCCCAGAACAGATTGCCGCGAATATTGGAGAGGGTGTGTCGCGCGACTGTTATTGCCGTAACCACCTCGCGCAATTGGCCACGCGTCAGCGTGACATCGGCTGCCTCGATGGCGATATCTGTCCCCGAAGCCAGCGCGATGCCGACATCGGCTTGAGCCAATGCAGGCGCATCATTGATACCGTCGCCAACAAATGCAACGCGACGTCCCTTGGATTGAAGTTCGCTAACCACCCTGGCCTTATCCTGTGGGCGAATTTCCGCGTGTACTTCATCAATACCCAGCATGGCGGCAACCGTTTTAGCGGTCCGCTTCGCGTCTCCGGTGACCATCGCGATATTGATACCCCGTTGGCGCAAGGCATCAACCACGCTTTTTGCATCGGGTTTGATTCGATCAGCAATCGCCAGCCAGCCGAGAAACGTGCTATCCGCAGAGACAAATACGGTCGTTTGGCCTGCTTCTTCAAATTGAGCGGCTTCTGTGGAATTCGAGCCGAGATCCACGCCCTCACGTTCAAGAAAATGGCGGGAACCGACACGCACTTTGCGTCCGTCGATCATGCCTTCGATGCCATCCCCGACGATAGAGCGGAAGTCCTCGGCAGCAGGCAATACGACACTTCGCTGTTCTGCAGCAGTCACGATAGCACGCCCAAGAGGATGTTCGGATGCTCCTTCAAGAGCCGCCGCCAAGCGTAGGGCTTCATCGGGCGACGGGCCGCCGCTATCCGATACAGTCGGGCGGCCTTCCGTCAATGTTCCTGTTTTATCGAACAGTACCGTATCCACACGGGAAAGGGTTTCCAATGCTTCGCCTTTGCGAAAAAGCACACCCAACTCTGCTGCACGACCTGTGCCCACCATAATGGCGGCGGGCGTTGCCAAGCCCATGGCGCAGGGACAGGCGACCACCAGCACGGCAACAGCGGCGACAAGCGCCACACTGACATTGCCGGTCAATACAATCCAGGTAATGAAGGTAATCAGCGCAATGGCCAGCACAACAGGCGTGAACACGCGAACAACGCGATCGGCCAGACCCTGTATCGGCAACTTGCCCGTTTGCGCACTTTCTACCAGCTTGATGATTTGAGCCAGAACGGTATCTCGACCAACCGAAGTCGCCTCAATCAGCAAGCGCCCGTCCTGATCGACCGTACCGCCGACGACCTCGTCACCCTGTCCCTTGGCAACAGGTAATGGCTCGCCCGTCAGCATCGATTGATCGATGTGGGCACGTCCCTCGATCACGCGCCCATCCGTCGGAATACGCTCGCCGGGACGCACGACAAATCGATCACCTTTGTGCAGTTGTGCCAAGGACACATCCCGCTCAACACCGGATTCATCGAGGATATGCGCCGTTTTCGCCTGCAAATCAATCAGTTTGCGTATCGCGGCGGAGGTTCTGCCCTTGGCGAGCGCTTCCAGATATTTGCCCGCCAATACGGCCGCAATCACTACTGCGGACGAGTCGAAATAGACATGTCTGGCCTCGACCGGAAACAAGAAGGGGAAAACCAGCACCAACACACTATAAGCGTAAGCCGCTCCCGTGCCGGTCGCAACAAGTGAGTTCATATCCGGCGAGAGATGACGATAGGCGATAAAGCCCGGTTTGAAAAAACGTCGCCCCGGGCCGAACAGTACAGCCGAAGCGAGGAGCAGTTGAACCCAGTCCCAAAAATTCGGGAACGGGCTGATTCCAGCCAACACGCGCTCCAGCCCGGGGATGAACATGGCGCCCATGGACAAGAACATGATAACCAAAGAGAGTCCGGCAGCCAGAATCACGTCACGCTTCATGGAGAGGATGTTCTTCTGCTGACGGTTATCATCCGGCTCCACACCATTGGTGTGGCCATCGGCAAAATCATCGACAAGGCTGGCGCCATAACCCGCCTCTGTCACTGCGACGATCAACTCTTCCGGCCCAACCATCGCCGGGATATAGCGAACATGGGCGCGTTCGGTCGCCAGATTCACCACGGCATCCAGCACAGCAGGCAAATGCTTCAGTGCACGCTCAACGCGCCCAACGCAAGAAGCGCAGGTCATCCCTTCAATAGCGAGATCTATCTCGGCGACAACCGGTGTATAGCCGACATCCCTGATGACTTCGACCAAGTCGGCGGGATGCACCTGTTGCGGGTCGAATTGGATCGTTGCCTGTTCAGTGGCGAGATTCACACTGGCGGCAGCCACTCCTGGAAGTTTGGCTAGACCACGCTCCACTCGCGAGCTGCACGAGGCGCAAGTCATGCCATCTACACCGATATCCAGTTCACTGAATTTGGTCACAGTAACCGACGCTCACAAGTTAGTACGTAGTTCATAGTTAAAAAGTTCTCTATAGCCAATGGAGAATCCGGTCGTTACGCTAAAAATGCACCTGAGCTCAAGAAACTCCCCTGAATCAAGTTCAATTCCCTTACAACGCACATGCTACAGGGAACGACTCCTTGGATTGTTATACTACACATTAGTTTATCAAACCGAATACTGAAAACACGGCGACCATGATTATCCTCGCACCATGCCGCTTAGACACGTGAGATCAGCAAATCCCAGCTCAAAACGAGGTGCATTACGTCAGGTTCTTCCAGAAAATTCGCCTGAAGTAAATTCAGTGCACGAGGGTCGCCGATTCAGCCAACAGGTAGGTCTTGAAAGCCGATGCCACGGGTGAGAGGAGTTTGTCGCTGCGGTGGACGATGAACCAATGACGCATGATCGGGAATCCTTCGACAGAAAGGACGGCCAGCCGCTTGAGCATCAACTCCATTTCCAATGTCTGCTCCGAGATGATCCCCAGACCCAACCCCGCCTGAACGGCCATCTTGATCGCCTCGTTACTGTTCATTTGCATGCTTTTGTGGATTTTCAACTCCCTGGCTGAAAAGAAACGCTCCATGGCGCCCTGCGTACCCGAACCGTCCTCGCGCACGAGAAAGGATTCATTCGCGAGCTCAGCAATGGGTATATCGGATCGGCCGACCCAGGGGTGATCAACCGGCGCGATGACAACCAGCGGGTTATCCATGAACTGTGTCGCTTCAAGCCCGAGGCCATCGGGCACCTGACCCATGATGGCAAGATCGATCCGGTTTGTAGCCAGCAACCCCAGCACCTCTGCGCGGTTGGATACCTCAAGGTGAATAGACACCTTGGGGTAACGCCCACGAAACCCTGCCAAAATACCCGTGGCTACCGCGTTCACCGTGGAGGTTACCGCCACATTCAACTGTCCTTCTTCTGCGCCTTTGAGCCGCGCAAGCGCATTGCCCAGATCACTCAACTGAGCGGATATGTTAATGGCCGCGTGTTGAACATTTCGCCCCGCTTCGGTCAGAAATATCTTTTTACCGACCTGCTCGGTGAGTGGCAGTCCCACAAAGGATTCGATCTGGCGTACCTGCATGGAAACACCGGGCTGACTCAAATGAAGCTCTTCCGCCGCCTTGGAGAAAGACAGATGCCGGGCCACGGCCTCAAAGACCACCAATTGACGCAAGGTAAGTCGGCGCATTGTATAAGTCGAGCCTTATGCTTTATCTAAATATAATTGATTATTAATTATATCAGTCGGGTTTTAAAGTGCTTCGGCGTGTTCAGGGCCTCAATCCTGATTTTTTGGGCACCTCGAAAGGTTTTTCGAGGTGCCCTTTTCATAAAACAGAGGAGTTACATCATGGATCAATCTGCTCGTTACGCCGACCTCAGTCTGAAAGAAGAAGACCTGATTGCCGGTGGCAAGCACATTCTTGTCGCCTACAAAATGAAGCCGAAAGCTGGCCACGGTTACCTCGAAGCCGCCGCTCACTTCGCGGCAGAATCGTCAACCGGTACCAACGTGGAAGTTTCAACCACAGACGACTTCACCAAAGGTGTTGACGCGCTGGTTTATCACATCGATGAAGCCACCGAAGACATGCGCATTGCGTATCCGATCGAACTGTTCGACCGCAATGTGACTGACGGTCGCTTCATGATCGCGTCTTTCCTGACTCTGGTTATCGGTAACAACCAAGGCATGGGCGACATTGAATACGGTCAAATGATCGACTTCTACGTGCCAGAGCGTTGCATCCAGATGTTCGACGGCCCGGCGAAAGACATCTCCGATTTGTGGCGCATCCTTGGCCGTCCGATCAAAAATGGTGGTTACATTGCCGGCACCATTATCAAGCCTAAACTGGGTCTGCGGCCTGAGCCATTTGCCGCTGCGGCCTACCAGTTCTGGCTGGGTGGCGACTTCATCAAGAACGATGAGCCACAAGGCAATCAGGTGTTCTGCCCGTTGAAAAAAGTGCTGCCGCTCGTGTACGACTCAATGAAGCGCGCCCAGGACGAAACCGGTCAAGCCAAGCTGTTCTCCATGAACATCACCGCCGACGACCATTATGAAATGCTTGCCCGTGCCGATTTCGCACTGGAAGTATTCGGCCCCGATGCCGACAAACTGGCCTTCCTCGTCGACGGCTTCGTTGGCGGCCCCGGCATGATCACAACGGCCCGTCGTCAATACCCAAGCCAGTACCTGCATTACCATCGTGCCGGTCACGGCATGATTACTTCGCCATCCGCCAAGCGTGGTTACACCGCCTTCGTTCTGGCGAAAATCTCCCGTCTGCAAGGTGCTTCCGGTATCCACGTGGGCACCATGGGCTACGGCAAGATGGAAGGCGAAGGCGACGACCGCAACATCGCGTACATGATCGAACGGGATGAAGCGCAAGGTCCGGTGTACTTCCAGAAGTGGTACGGCATGAAGCCCACCACACCGATCATCTCCGGCGGCATGAACGCGCTGCGTCTGCCCGGCTTCTTCGAGAACCTGGGCCACGGCAACGTCATCAACACCGCAGGTGGTGGTTCTTACGGCCATATCGACAGCCCGGCGGCTGGCGCGATCTCTCTGCGTCAATCCTACGAGTGCTGGAAAGCCGGTGCCGATCCGATCGAGTTCGCCAAAGAGCACAAGGAATTTGCGCGTGCTTTCGAATCCTTCCCGAAAGATGCCGACAAGCTCTATCCGGGCTGGCGCGAAAAACTGGGCGTTCACAAGTAATCGACGCCCAGACTAATGCAATTCATCACTAATTGCGCACACCCTCGGCACGCCGGGGGTGTTTTACGCCTGACTTATGGCCATCTGGGCCATGTACATACCAAGATGTGTGCATCACCCAGCTTGCTTAATCAATCTCACCACCCTTGACCGTCCGCTCAGGACAACCATGTAGGGTTAATCATCCGAGCCAAATTGATAAGGAACCATGCCATGACCGATAAAGATCAATACAAAATTCAGGCTGAACCCTTTTATCAGCAGCAGAATAACGAAGTCGCCCTTTATGAGGCTGCCTATCGAAATCGTCTGCCCGTCATGGTCAAGGGGCCTACAGGGTGTGGCAAATCCCGTTTTATCGAGTACATGGCCTGGAAGCTCGGCAAGCCGCTCATCACCGTGGCGTGCAATGAGGATATGACAGCATCCGACCTCGTGGGCCGCTACCTGCTTGACGAAGGCGGCACGCGCTGGCTGGATGGCCCGTTGACTACCGCCGCTCGTATCGGCGCCATCTGCTATCTCGACGAAATCGTTGAAGCGCGGCAGGACACCACCGTGGTGATTCATCCGCTGACCGATCACCGCCGCACCCTGCCGCTGGACAAGAAGGGCGAACTGATCCACGCGCATCCCGATTTCCAGTTGGTGATTTCCTATAATCCCGGCTATCAGACCTTGATGAAGGATTTGAAGCAATCCACCAAGCAGCGTTTTACCGCCTTCGATTTCGATTACCCGGA
Organism: Pseudomonadota bacterium; assembly: GCA_021795795.1. The sequence goes on from JAJYPA010000016.1 coordinate 25,400, forward strand.
TGCCGCATTGGAAACCGAGATTGTGGCCAAGGAAACCGGTTTGGCGTCCGATACGGTCGCCAAATTGGTCAAAATCGGCAACGTGGCGCGCAATCTGAAAGGTCATGGACTAGATGAAGGTATTTCAACCCGTCTGCTTGTCTATGCAGCAACCCTGATCAAGGACAACGTGTCACCGGTCGATGCCTGCCGCATGGCGCTGGTGCGCCCGATCACCGATGACGCCGACATCCGCGAAACGCTGGATCACGCGATCGACGCGACGTTTGGCTGAACATAATCGGCGGCTGCGATGAATAACACGCTTTCCCGGGATCAGCAGCTTGATCTTTATTGGACCAAGCTCGACACCCGCTTTCCCCAGGCGCAAGCCGTCTTCGAAGACTGCATGACCGAGGCGCTCGCCTCTCTCAGTAGCGAAGGGGTTGACGCCTATCTTGAAGCCGCCCGCGTGATAGGCAAACTTGGCCGTGGGGTGGAGCCCATGCTGGCGTTCATGGAGGAATGGCCCGCAACCGCTTTAGCGGTGGGTGAATCGGCACTCACGGCGGTTATGGACACCATCCGTGTCATGCAAAAATCACCCAACGGCCGGGCCATCGATCCGTTTATTCGCACACTGGCACCCGTTGCGCGACGGTTGCAATCGGCAGAGCTGCTCCAGGAATATCTGGATATCACGCAGGATCTGATGACGCGAACCACCGGCTCGATCCACGGCCACCACACGACATTCCCAAGCCCCGGCTTACCTGATTTTCTGGCCCAGGCACCGAATCTGCTCGGCCAACTCACGCTCTCGGGCATGAAAAACTGGGTGGACTATGGCATCCGCAATTACAACAATCATCCCGAACGCCAGAAGGATTACTTCAGCCTGCAATCGGCAGACAGCCGCGCCGTGCTGCAACGCGAACGGCAAGGCACGCTCCTAGTCGATAACGAGCGAAATCTTGATTTGTATCTGCGCGGCTTGTGGCAGGACAGCGAGCATCTGGTGCCCTACTCCACCGCATTTGATCAAATCCGCAAGCCCATTCCCTATTACGACAAACTCGGCATTCGACTGCCGGATGTGTGCGAGGATCAAAATGGCATCCGCGGCATCGATCGCTACCGTGCCATTCTGGCGCATATCGTTGGGCACCGCCGCTGGTCCGAAGCGCAAATCGCTGATAACTGGAGCCCTTTCCAGCGCATGGCGGTCGAGTTCTTCGAAGATTGCCGCATCGACACGCTACTGATTCGCGAATATCCCGGTATGCGGAAACTCTTCCTCGCGCTGCATCCCAAACCACAAGAGAATGCCTGCGACCCGGAAACCACCTCCTGCCTGCGCCACCGGCTCGCCATGCTCTCACGGGCCTTGCTCGCACCGGATCACGGTTACACGGATGCCGATCTCAATGAGTTCGTCGCGCGTTTCCATGCACTGATGGAACAGCCTGCAACCTCGACCAATGAGGTTGCGCACTTGGCGCTGAGCTATGTCGCCAGAACCCGTCGTCAGAGTGATCAGTTCGCCAAGGTACATTTCGACAATACCGTTGTCGAATACCGTGACGACAATCGCCAACTGTGGAAATTCATCGAAGCGGGTGATGAGGAAGAAGCCTTCGATGAACAGCGCAAAATCGAACCGCAGGAAATACAGGGTCTGCCGCCACGTCATTATCCCGAGTGGGATTACGTGAGTCAGAGCTACCGACCGGACTGGGTAAGCGTGTATGAATCGTTGCATTCCAGTGGCAATGCCGCCGATATTGACCGCCTGCTGCAAAAACATGCGGCACTCGCGAAACAGCTCAAGAAAATGCTCGATGCGCTCAAGCCGCAGGACAAGGTGCGTATCCGTTATCAGGAAGAAGGCAGTGAGCTTGATCTGGACGTCGCCATCCGCTCTCTGATCGATTACAAGAGCGGCGCAAATCCAGACCCGCGCATCAATATGAGCCATCGCACAAACGGCCGCAGTATCGCCGTCATGCTGTTGCTCGATCTCTCGGAATCGCTCAACGAAAAGGCGGCGGGCAGTGAACAAACCATCCTTGAACTCAGCCAGGAAGCCGTATCGCTGCTGGCCTGGGCCATCGACAAACTCGGCGACCCCTTCGCCATTGCCGGTTTTCATTCCAATACCCGCCACGAAGTACGGTATCAGCACATCAAAGGCTACAGCGAACGCTGGGACGATGAAGTCAAAGCCCGTCTGGCGAAAATGGAGGCCGGTTACTCAACCCGTATGGGCGCGGCCATGCGCCACGCCGCCCATTACCTCAGCGCCCAGAAGGCAGACAAGAAACTCATGCTGATCCTGACCGACGGCCAACCTTCGGACGTGGATACTTCTGACGATCGGCTATTGATCGAAGACGCGCGTCAAGCGGTCAAGGAACTCGATCAACAGGGCATTTTCCCCTATTGCATCAGTCTGGATGCCAGCCTCAAAGAGGGCGATAACGATTACGTGCGTGACATATTCGGCCAGCAGTACACCATCATCGACCGTATCGAACGCCTTCCCGAGCGCCTGCCGAAGCTGTTTATGGCGTTGACCAAATAACCGGACACCCCCGCTTCGCCAATAAAGCCCTCCGCATTACACGTTTTCTTGTTCGGGTCGCTCCAGCAGGTAGTCCAGAAAGGCACGCGCGGCCACCGAAAGCTGCCGACCGGCAGGATAGATGGCGCACCATTGCCTTATGATCGGAAAGCCTTGAACGTCCAAGATTGCAAACTGTCCGGGCTGGTTCAACATGAGCGTGTGGCGAGACAGCGCCGAAATACCGAGCCCGGTCAGAATCGCCTGCTTGATCGCCTCGTTGCTGCCCAACTCCAGTCGTGGGCGAATCGTAATTCCCGCTTCGCCAAACGTGCGTTCAATGGCATTACGGGTGCCTGAGCCTTTTTCCCGCATCAGCCACGGCTCTTCGGCCAAGCGCTCAAGGTTGATGTTTTTCTCTTTGGCCAGTGGATGATCCGGCGCGGCCAGCACGATAATGGGATTATTCATGATGGGTGTGGATTCGATTTCCATATCCTCGGGGGGCTGGCCGAGCAAATAGAGATCATCGAGATTATTGGCAATACTCGCCAATACCTGTTCCTTGTTGGTGACGCGTAAACTCACTTCGATACCGGGGTAAAGTTTAGAAAATTCACCCAATAATCGCGGCGCAAAATAGGATGCCGTGGTAATCGCCATCAGACGCAATTGGCCCTTCTTCAAACCCTGCCTCTCGGCTACCGACATGGTAAACCGGTCCATGATGCCAAATACCTCACGGGTTGCCTGAGCAAGCTCTTTTCCGTCCTCTGTCAGGTAGATCTTCTTCCCTACCTGTTCGATCAGAGGAACACCAACCATCTCCGATAACTTCTTCATCTGCATGGACACTGTTGGCTGTGTCAGAAAAAGCTCTTCGGAGGCGCGGGTAAAACTACCGAGCCGGGCGATGGCCTCGAAAATCTCAAGCTGCCTGAAGGTCGTGTAATGACGCATATCTGCTCCTGGTGATCCAAACGACTTTTCCCTGGCGGCTTGGGTTAATGACCGGCCTTCTGAATTATGAACGATTTGCCTGTTATAAGGCAGAGACTGTCAGCAAGAGCGACCCCAACCGAGTGGTTCGCAGCGCGTGGCCGCAAAGGGCGGGCGCAAAAAAAGCCCTCGATGATAATTACCTAATAAAGGGTTATCAATCAAGGGCTTAAATTTGGTTGCGGGAGTAGGATTTGAACCTACGACCTTCGGGTTATGAGCCCGACGAGCTACCGAGCTGCTCCATCCCGCGTCAGTAGGAGGCATATATTATAGACTTATGAACTGTTGTCAAGGATTGATTTCGATATCCGTCAACACAGGCAGATCATCGATCGGCTCCAGACATCCACGGCATGAGGTCACTTGAAGCTGTTTGTCCTCCAGACTACCATTCCAGATTATCTTTGGGGGGGTGGCGCAAGAAGAACCTGGGTTTAGCCGGATAATCCGCCAGCCTGCTCCCAATTCCAGGCGTGCGCGATCATGTCGGCCAGATCGGAGTAATCTGGTTTCCAACTAAGCTGTTGTTTCGCCAGAGTAGCATCCGCAACCAAACGAGCGGGGTCGCCTGCCCGGCGATCCTTGATGAGAACGGGGATTTCCTTACCAGTCACTTTACGCGCCGTTTCAATGACATCAAGCACAGAATAGCCGTCCCCATTGCCGAGGTTGAATTGCTTGCTTTGCTGATGCTCTTGCAGCCATTCCAATGCCAGCAGATGAGCCGAACAGAGGTCCTGCACGTGGATATAGTCGCGCAGACAACTGCCATCGGGTGTGTCGTAATCCGTACCGAATACATGGATATGCGACCGGCGGCCAGAAGCAGCCTGTAACACCAGAGGAATAAGATGCGTCTCGGGATTGTGGCGCTCGCCCAACTCACCTTCCGGATCGGCACCGGCGGCGTTGAAGTAGCGCAGGCACACCGATTTGAGGCCATAGGCGGCATCATAATCAGCCAGCAGATGCTCGACCATCAACTTGCTGCGGCCGTAGGGATTGATCGGATTTTGTGGATGAGATTCGTCAATCCGATCTGATCGGGGTTCACCGAAGGTTGCCGCCGTGGACGAAAAAACAAAATGCCTTACCTGATGGCGCACCATCGCATCCAGAAGATTGAGCGTATTGGCGACGTTGTTGCGGTAGTACTTGCCGGGATCATCAACCGATTCGCCGACCAGGCTGAAAGCGGCAAAGTGCATAACGGCGTCGAATCGATGGGAATGAAACAGCCGGTCCAGTAGTGCCGTGTCGGCCATATCGCCAACGATCAATTCGCCGTAGCGCACGGCATCGGCATGACCGGTGGAAAGATTATCGAGCACCACGACACGGTAGCCCGCACGCGCGAGAAACTTGACCATGTGTGAGCCGATATAGCCCGCGCCACCGACCACGAGTATCGACTGCATCAATCGTCCCTGACGCAATCGACAAAGTAGGATTTGACGTGATCGGCTTCGTCGGCGACCAGACCGTGGACATCGGTTTCGAACCCCGGCAACTGCTTGTTGAACTCACGGGCGAATTTCAGGTAATCGACGATGGTCTTATTGAAACGCTCACCCGGAATCAATAAGGGAATACCCGGCGGATATGGCGTCACCAGCGAGGCGGTAATGCGGCCTTCGAGTTCATCGATTGGTACGCGGTCGATTTGCTTGCGCGCCATCTTCGCCCAGGCATCCGCTGGCCGCATGGCCGGTTCCATATTCGATAGATACATCTCGGTCGTCAGACGCGCCACATCGTTCTTTTTGTACAGGTTGTGCAGTTGCTGGCACAGATCACGCAAACCAATGCGCTCATAACGGGGATATTTGGCGACGAAATCCGGCAGAATCCGCCACAGTGGCTGGTTCTTGGTGTATTCGTCCTTGAATTGTTGCAGCGCCGTCAGCAGCGTGTTCCAACGACCTTTTGTAATGCCGATCGTAAACATGATGAAAAAACTGTACAGGCCGGTTTTTTCGACTACGACGCCGTGTTCAGCCAGATACTTGGTGACCACCGAAGCCGGAATCCCCGTTTCGTCAAAATCCCCATTCAAATTCAGGCCGGGCGTAATCAGCGTCGCCTTGATCGGATCAAGCATGTTGAAGCGATCGGTCATCCGCTCGAAACCGTGCCACTCATCATCGGCACAGATCATCCAATCGTCCTGCGAACCGACACCCTCTTCTGCAAGAACGTCCGGTCCCCAGACCTTGAACCACCAATCTTCCCCATATTCGGCATCCACCTTGCGCATGGCTCGGCGGAAATCGAGCGCTTCGAGAATCGATTCTTCGACCAGTGCGGTGCCACCCGGCGGTTCCATCATGGCCGCGGCCACATCGCAGGAGGCAATGATCGCGTACTGTGGCGAAGTGGACGAATGCATCAGATAAGCTTCGTTAAACACGTCGCGGTCGAACAAATGCTGCTTGCTGTCCTGAACCAGGATCTGGGACGCCTGCGACAACCCCGCCAGCATCTTGTGCGTGGACTGAGTCGAAAAAATCACCGACTCCTTGCAACGGGGACGATCAGCGCCGATGGCGTGGTAGTCACCATAAAAGTCGTGGAAGGCGGCATGGGGCAACCATGCTTCGTCGAAATGCAGGTTTTCGACATAGCCATCCAGCTCGTTCTTGATTTCTTCGACGTTGTAGATGATGCCATCGTAAGTAGATTGCGTGATGGTGAGAATTTTTGGCGTTTTGTCTTCGGCCAGAGAGGCAAATGGGTGTGCCTCGATCTTCGCCTTGATGTTCTCGACCGAGAATTCGCTCTGCGGGATCGGGCCGATGATGCCGTAATGATTCCGTGTCGGCATCATGAATACCGGAATGGCGCCGGTCAGGATGATCGAATGCAGAATCGACTTGTGGCAGTTTCGATCGACCACCACGATATCACCCGGCGCCACGTTCGAGTTCCAAACCATCCGGTTGCTGGTCGACGTGCCGTTGGTGACAAAGAACAGGTGATCGGCATTGAAAATGCGTGCGGCATTGCGTTCGGAAGCGGCCACCGGCCCCGTGTGATCGAGCAGTTGCCCGAGTTCATCGACTGCATTGCACACATCGGCACGCAGCAGATTTTCACCGAAGAACTGGTGGAACATCTGCCCTACCGGGCTTTTCAGGAACGCCACGCCGCCTGAGTGCCCCGGGCAATGCCATGAATAGGAGCCATCGGCCGCATAACCGGTCAATGCGCGGAAGAACGGGGGCGAGAGTGAATTCAGATAAGACCGAGCTTCACGAATCACATGGCGCGCCACAAACTCGGGCGTGTCCTCGAACATGTGAATGAAGCCGTGCAGTTCCTTGAGCACCTCGTTGGGCAAATGGCGACTGGTCCGGGTTTCGCCGTAGAGGAAAATCGGGATGTCGGAATTACGGAAACGGATCTCATGGATAAATTTACGCAGTTGAGCGATAACAGGCAGTTCCTGATCCGGTTCGTGATTCAGTGTGCTGAATTCCTCATCATCGATGGAAACGATAAAGGCGGAAACCCGACTCTGCTGCTGCGCAAACGAGGCCAGATCGACGTAACTCGTCACACCGAGCACTTCTTCCCCTTCCGCACGGATGGCGTCGGCCAATGCACGCACACCAAGACCTGAGGCGTTTTCAGAACGAAAATCTTCATCGATGATAACGATGGGGAAACGAAACAGCATGGTGGGATTCCTGTGGCGGACGGACAGTGGAACAGTGCATGGCAGCAGTGGACTAACTGGCAGGCATTCTAACGCAGCAAGGCGTCAATTTTGGGCTTTTTGCATGACGCTTTCTTGAATGATCGAACTATTTCAGGCCCGCACCGGCGAAGGCTCTTCGGCTCGATGCAATTCAACGGGATATTCGATGGCGATGATTTCGGCCTGAACACGGCGCGGCGCGGCTGTCTCCCCCGGCAGATAAAGCACCACCTCGGCATCCAGTGGCTTACCGAGCACGGCCTTGGCCAGGGGGGAATCGATACTGATCAGCTGATTGGCCGGATCGATCTCATCGGGCCCGACGAGGCAAACGGTTTGCTCCCGATCGTCTGCGTAAAGCAGGGTGATGCGGGCACCAAAATAAACCTTGTTCACATCAGTAGGCGGCTGGCGCACCACCTTGATGTCACCCAGCCGTTTTTGCAGATAACGGATGCGCCGATCGATTTCGCGTAACCGACGCTTGCCATAGATGTACTCGGCATTTTCCGAGCGGTCACCCAGAGCTGCGGCTTCGGAAACCGCCTGCACGACCAGGCGACGCTCCACGCGCCACAGGTGATCGAGCTCTGCCTGCAAACGGGCATGACCACGGGCAGAAATGACCGCCGTACTCATCGGTTGCTACCGCTATGGTTGAAGCCCATTATTTCTTCTGGGCGCCTTTTCTTGGCGGCTGGATGGTGATCATGCTGCCCAACTTGGCCGTAGCGACGGGTGGTGCGGGGTTGATCGTCTGCTTGATTGATGAAACGGCATGATCCAGATCGCGCAAGCGGTTATCCCGCAGTTCACCGCCCGCCGCGCCCGGATGGCCGCCACCACGGAAGTATTTTGCCGAAATCGCGCCGGCATCCACGCCGGGATTCGCCCGCAGCGAGAGCTTGCCATTACCCCGAACACCGATCGCCATATCCATTTTGTGGCGTGTCTCCATCATGTCCATGATCACGCCGCGCCACACGTCATGCGGCCAGTTGAAGAAAATCCCGGTGCGCACACCGTCGATATCGAGCATCGGCACCGTGGTCTCATCGAGCACGGACGCGGAAAGAATGTGGAATTTATCGTTGAGCGGCAGTTCGGGATTGTTCAGATCCTGCGCGTCGATGCGGCCGACGAGGAAGTTTTTGCGCACGTCATACAGACCGCGCTCGATCGATTCCAGATTCTCGCCGCGTTCATGCGCCTGAAAAAAGTGCTCGATCACGTGGAAGCGGTAACTGCGCTTGATATCCGCCAGCGGCGGGGCAAGATGGTCATCCTGCATCACCAGTCCGAGTAGATACAAAGACTTGCGGAACAACGGCTCATCTTTCAGCCAGCGGTCACCCATATCGACGAAATCGGCCCGCAACGCATACTGTGCCCGTTGATCTTCGGGCATCAGATCGGCAACCGCCTCAAACGCAAGCTTGGTGGCACAGCGTTCAGTATCGAGGTAGTACCAATCGAATTTGGCTGCGCAATCTGCACCAGTGGCGTGATGGTCGAGCAATTGCAGTGTCGTCGGGACTTTCAGCTTCTTGATGCGCTTGTCGATCTGCTCGGCCTGATCAAGCGTGAGATTGAGGTCGGTGAGCAGCAAAGATGCCGGTTCACCCGCTTCGATGATTTGCTCGACGATTTTATCGACCGCCAGCGGAATATCGCGGTAATCGGCATTAAAGCAGCGCGTCTTGACACCAGCGGCCTTGAGCATGAATTGGGCGCCATAACCGTCGAGGTCGGTATGCGACAAATGGTAGACCCAGCCTTCGGCGTTGGTGTCTGCAGAATTTTGGGGGCGGATTAGTTTGGGCGTGCTCATAAATGCTCGTTCAGATTTCTAGAAATAATTTTTGAGGTGGCAGTGTAACAGCCTGCCTCGCTAGTGTACTGTTTCGCTCTTGGAGGTACTTTCAGAGTCCTCCGAATGCGTCAGGACAAGGCGCCGTGCGCAGGCAATGGCCAAACCCTTGTTAAGCACGGCAACGCCGTCATGGCGCATTCGGAGCACTCCCATCGGGCGAGCCGCTGGCCGATCATCTGCGGCGTTGCGCTCGCTTGCAAGGGGGCGGCCATTGCGGCGCGAGCGCGCCTTGCATCTAATCGGCCAGCGACTCGCTGAATGTGCCTCCAAGAGCGAAACAGTACACTAGTGTTCGAATCAGCCCCCTGTTAGCCGCGCCGCCAAGTGGTTTGCCCGGCCTTGTCTTCGAGCACGATGCCAGCGGCCAGCAGTTCATCGCGAATCCGGTCCGATGCCGCAAAATCCTTATTGGCGCGCGCTTCAGCACGTTCGGCGATTTTCTGTTCAATCGCCTCGTCGCTCAATTGATTCTGCGACGCGGGCGCCCATTGCAGAAAACTTTGCGGATCGTGCTGACCGAGGTTCAGGATTTCCCCGATGGCCTGTATCGTCGCGGCACAATTCGCGTCCTTGCTGCGGTTCAATTCGCTGATCTGCTCGAACACGATCGCCAAGGCTTCCGGCGTATTGAAATCGTCGTCCATCACCTCATGAAAACGGGCCATAACCGCCGGGATGGGTATTCCATTTTGGGGTGCGTCCTTTATGGCCGTGTACCAGCGTGTCAGACTGGCGCGCGCCGCATCGAGATTCTGATCCGAATAATTCAAGGGACTGCGGTAGTGACTGGACAAAACGAACAGCCGGATCACTTCCGGGTGATATTGCCGCATCACCTCCGCGACAGTGAAGAAATTGCCCAGGGATTTGGACATCTTCTCTTCGTTGATCCGCACAAAGCCGTTGTGCATCCAGTAGTTGACGTAATGATGGCCCGTCGCACACTCGCTTTGGGCGATTTCGTTTTCATGGTGCGGGAACTGCAGGTCCTGCCCACCCCCGTGAATATCGAAGGTCGGCCCCAGTGCGCGGGTCGACATGGCCGAGCACTCGATATGCCAGCCCGGACGACCTGGGCCGAAAGGCGCATCCCAACTCGGGTCTCCGGGTTTTTCTGCCTTCCAGAGCACGAAATCGAGTGGATCGGTTTTCGCCTCGTCGATCTCGACACGCGCCCCGGCGCGCAAATCTTCTGGATTGCGGTTGGAAAGCGCACCGTATCGGTCAAACGTGGAGACATCAAAATAAACATCGCCATTGGCTGCGCGATAGGCGTGGCCGCGCTCGATCAGGCTTTCGATCATCGCCACCATATCGCCGACCGATTCGGTGGCGCGCGGCTCGGCCGAGGGCGGCAGGCAGCCTAGGGCTGCTGCGTCATCGTGCATGGCTTCGATGTAACGCTCGGTCAGATTACGAATGCTTTCCTTGTTATCGGCAGCACGGGCGATGATCTTGTCGTCGATATCCGTGATATTGCGCACGTAGTGCACCTCGTAACCGCTTGCCCTGAGATAGCGGACAACCATATCGAACACAACCATTACCCGCGCATGGCCGATATGGCAGCGGTCATAAACCGTCATGCCGCAGACATACATCCCCACGGTTTTGGGTTTGATCGGCACGAATTCACGCTTGGCGCGTGCGTGGGAGTCATAAATAACCAGCATAATGTGACTTTTCTCGTTAATAGGGCCAAATGTTGCGTGTATGATTGCGACTTTATCGTGCAATCTCAACCCAAAATATGAAAGCAGTCGCGCAGTATGCGAGTTCTGTCTTTCCTTGCCAAACATCCCTTTTGTTATCTGGAGTAATCAGTAAATGAGCAACCCACAACCACGCGTCGCCCTCACCACCCGTCTTGGCACCATCACTCTGGAACTGAATGCCGAGAAAGCGCCCGCCACCGTCGCCAACTTCCTGGCCTACGTGGATAGCGGCCATTTCGTTGGCACCATCTTCCACCGTGTCATTCCGGGCTTTATGGCGCAAGGTGGCGGCATGTCGGCGGATATGGAACAAAAGAAAACCATGCCGCCGATTGCCAACGAAGCGGATAACGGCCTGAAGAATGTCCGCGGCAGCATCGCCATGGCGCGTACCGGCGACCCGCATTCTGCAACCAGCCAGTTTTTCATCAATCTCAAGGACAACAGTTTTCTTGATTTCACGGCACCGAACCCGCAAGGTTATGGCTACGCCGTATTCGGTCAGGTTGTCAATGGCATGGCGGTCGTCGATGCCATGGCGACACTGCCTACCGGCCGCCGTAATGGCCATAGCGATGTGCCGGCCGAGGATGTGATCATCACTGCGGCAGAACGCGTTACCGCCTGATTAATTCCAGAACTTGATCAAGCATATTGAAGGAATGACCCCAGTGGCCGAAATTCTGCTTATAGCCGACATACACCTCTCACCGGCCAATCCGCAGACCGATACATTCGCAGCGCTCATGGCCCGTGCGGCCAAGGCGGATGCGCTTTATATTCTCGGTGATCTGTTCGATTACTGGGTGGGCGATGATCAGCCTTTGCCCGATGCGATCGGCCACTCGCTTGATCAACTATCTGCCCTGCCCTGCAAAAAGTATTTTCTGGCGGGCAACCGGGATTTTTTGGTCGGGCAGAATCTGCTCGATCGAATTGGTGCAGAAAACCTGCCCGATGTATTTCCGCTGTCCTATCGAGGCGAAACCATCCTGCTTTGCCACGGGGACACGCTCTGCACGGACGATCTCGCCTATCAGGCCATGCGTCAGCAGTTGCGTTCTCCGACATTCCGCTGTGATTTTCTCGCCAAGCCGCTGGCCGAACGCATTGCGATCGCCGAAGGATTGCGCGCCCGGAGCAAAACCGAATCGAGCAGCAAGCCAGAAGACATCATGGATGTGAATGCCAGTGCCGTTTCAACCCTGATGCAGACACAAGGCGCCAAGGTGCTGATCCACGGCCATACCCACCGCCCGGCCATCCATCGGTTGGTCGACGGGGGCGCGCGCGTGGTCACGGGAGACTGGTCCACCCACGGCTGGCTGGTTGCACTCAATGCAGATGTGATCACGCTGGAACGTTTTGATTCCAATAACACTGAAATCATTGAACGCATCACGCTGTCAGAATCAAGCAAATCAGCAAGGGAAACGACCCGATGACGCTACCGCTCTTTCTCACCTGGTTACGCATCGCGGCCATACCTTTACTGGTGTTTGTCTATTTATTTGCGCCGTTTGATGCGGCTCGCCCACTTTCGGCCTGGATTTTTGGTCTCGCCGCTGCCACCGATTTCCTGGATGGCTATCTGGCGCGGCGCTGGAACCAGCAATCGTCGTTCGGTGCCTTTCTCGACCCGGTCGCGGACAAACTCATTGTCGCTGCTGCCCTAATGCTACTGGTTTATTCGAACGGCGATATTTTGCTGGTGCTTTCAACCATCGTCATCATCGGGCGCGAGATATTCATTTCGGCCTTGCGCGAATGGATGGCGGAGACGGGAAACCGGGCTGCCGTCGCCGTATCACAGATCGGTAAACTCAAAACCGTGGCACAGATGTTCGCCATCCTGTTCATGCTGAACTGGTTCCCGCTCTGGGACGTGGTGCCGGTCTATCAAATCGGCTATTGGTTGCTGGTTGTCGCCGCCCTGCTCACGCTGCTATCCGGATTTCTCTATGGTTTGGCCGCGTGGCGCGCCGTGCGGGCCCATCACAAAGTGCGCTGATCGGCCATGTGGTGGGTTCCGCTTCGCACCGCCCGCCTCGTGGCCCATATACTGCGCGGCAACCACATCACGCAGAGGCAAAATAAACGCGACCCGGCACGGCAAGCCGAACTGGTGCGCGCTTGGCACGAGAAAGTGTTGTGGATTCTCAATATCGAAATCCATGTGCGGGGCAGCTTGCCCGAAAACGCGCCACAGCTTTGGGTATCCAATCACATAAGCTGGCTGGATATCCCACTTTTGGGCAGTCTCGCGCCTCATGCTGTTTTTGTTTCAAAACAGGAAGTACGATCCTGGCCAGTCATAGGCAATCTCGCCGCGGCAGCGGGCACGCTGTTCATGCAACGGGGTTCCGGTAGTGAAGGCGCTCGTCCAGCCATTGCAGAAGGCCTGTTGAGCGGACGACATATCGTGATCTTCCCGGAGGGCACGACGACCGATGGCCACAAGGTGAAGCGCTTCCATGCCCGGCTGTTTCAAACCGCCATCGATTGTCGGGCATCGGTACGCCCCATCGCCATTCGCTATCGGTTGCCCGATGGCCGACTCGCCCGATCGGCGGCCTATATCGACAATGACCATATTCTGGGCTCGATCGGTCGCATACTCGCCACACGCAGATTGATCGCAGAGGTCTATCTGCTTGAAACCATCGACACACACGAACCAACAACTCGCAACCAGTTGGCCGAGTTGGCTCAACAGCGCATATCCCAAGCAATACACCCGTCAATCAAGCGCCAAACCGACACTAATCCTTAATGGTTATAAGCCATTTCAGGTGTTCATCAGCACTTGGAGCGTATACCATCAATTTCTTTAACATGATCAAGGGTTGTTCTTATGCCGATTTATCGGAAATCTCTAGTCATTCTCCTCACCAGTTTGGGCACATTTGTTTTACTTCTATCGACGGCGCATGCGGCCGAGAAGACAGACAAGAAAACCTCATCCTGGTCAGGTTCCGCCGAACTCGGTGCATCCGTGTCCACGGGCAATAGCCGGACCAGTAACGTCAATGGGAAGCTTCAGCTCGAGTACGAAAGCGGCCCTTGGTCACATCGCTTCAAGCTCAGTAGCCTGCAAGCCAGTGAAGATGGAAATTCAACGGCTAACCGGACCGTTGGAGAATTGTCGACTCATTACGATCTCAATCCGCGTAACTACGCTTTCGATACGCTCCGCGCGAGTCATGATGCCTTCTCTGGTTACAGCTATCAGGCTGCGATCGCCGCAGGTCTGGGACATAAACTCTGGGTATCCGACCGGGGGGGCTTGAGCGTCGAAGCCGGCCCGGGCTATCGTCGTTCCAAGTTAATGGACGGGCCGGCAGAGAATAATCTGATCGGTCTGGCCAAGGGCGATTTCAGCTACAAGATTTCAGAGACAGCAACATTCGAACAGACTTTGCTGGTGCTCGGCGGCGCGGCCAATACGGAACTAGAATCGGTGAGCGGACTGAGTGTGAATCTCACCAAAACCATGGCGCTGAAGGTTGCCTATACCGTTCAACACAACACGAATGTCCCGGCCGACAAGAAGAAAACCGATACCTTCACTTCGGTCAATCTGGTGTACGCCTTCGGTGACAATTGAAACGCGCACCGTCTACACTCCAGACTTATCTTAATTTCGGGCTTGCTGGCCCCACGGAGTTTTTGAATGTCCTTTATCTGCCCACCCCGACTGGATGGCACAGATGTGGAAGCAAAGCGTGAAGAAATTCGTGCCTATATGCATACCACAATGGATACCTTTGAGCGGTTGTTCGGCCTGTTTATCGACGATAGCGTGTTCTACCAGCGACCCGAATCGCTGCGCCACCCACACATATTCTATTTCGGCCATACGTCCGTATTCTTCGTCAATAAACTGATTCTTGCAAAATTGCTTCCTGAACGAATCAATCCCCGGCTGGAATCGGTGTTTGCTGTTGGTGTGGACGAGATGAGCTGGGATGATCTGAACGAAGCGCATTACGACTGGCCAACCGTCGAGGAAACCAGAGCCTACCGCCAGCAGGTCAGGGCCGCCGTCGATCAGCTCATCCGAACACTGCCGCTCAGTCTGCCTATTGATTGGGATTCCCCTTTCTGGCCAATCCTGATGGGTATCGAGCATGAACGTATTCATCTGGAAACCTCCTCTGTTCTAATTCGTCAGACACCCATCGAGTCGGTGCGGCCTCAACCGGCCCACTGGCCGGTCTGCGAGGACGTGGGGCCGAACCATTCAAACGAGCTGATTCCCGTGCCTGCCGGAAAGGTCACCTTGGGGAAGCACGATCGGTTCTACGGCTGGGATAATGAATACGGTCGCCACGAGGCGCAAATCCCCGCCTTCTCTGCCAGCCGTTTTTTGGTCAGCAATGGTGAGTTTCTTGAATTTGTTCGGGATGGCGGTTATCACCACGATTCTTATTGGGGTGAAGAAGGTTTGGCATGGCGGCAATTTCGGCAACCGGAACATCCCATATTCTGGATTGCAGATTCCACACAGCCAAATGGATTCCGCCACCGCACACTCGCAACAGAAATCCCACTGCCCCTGAACTGGCCGGTCGATGTCAATCAACTGGAAGCCGAAGCCTTCTGTAACTGGTTATCAGCTAAAACCGGTAAAACAATTCGACTTCCGTTCGAAGATGAATGGTATCGGCTTCTGGATGAAACAGATATCCCCGATCAAGGCGTCTGGGACGGCATTCCTCCGGGCAATATTGCGCTGGGTTATGAGGCCAGCGCCTGCCCGGTGAACCGCTTCCGGCAGGGGGACTTTTACGATGTGGTCGGTAATGTCTGGCAGTGGACGAACACACCGATTTATCCCTTCGAAGGCTTCGAGGTTCATCCGCTTTATGACGATTTCACCACGCCAACTTTCGATGGCAAACACAATCTGATCAAAGGCGGTTCATTCATCAGCACAGGCAACGAAGCGCTCCAGTCGGCCCGCTATGCCTTTCGGCGGCACTTCTTTCAACTCGCCGGTTTTCGCTATGTGCACAGCGATTATGTCGAGCGCATTAACGCCAGCGTGTACGAAACCGACGCATTGGTGAGCCAATACGCCGAATTCGGCTGGGGGTCGCGTTATTTTGAAGTGCCCAATTTCCCTGCCGAATGTGCGCGGCTTTGCCTTGACGCGATGGCAAACAAACCCAAACGCCGTGCGCTCGACATCGGATGCGCCACCGGTCGCAGCAGCTTTGAACTGGCAAGCGTGTTTGATGAAGTCACAGGTCTGGATTTCTCCGCCCGCTTCGTGCGCGTTGCCGAGCAGATGAAAACCGAGGGTCGGATTCGTTATACCTTACCCACGGAAGGTGAGCTGGTCGAATTCCGCGAAGCCACCCTGCCCGCCCACTTGGCGTCAACACCCGAAAAAGTCAGCTTCTGGCAAGCCGATGCCTGCAACCTTAAACCTCAATTTACCGGCTACGATTTGATTTTTGCCGGTAATTTGATCGATCGACTCTACGATCCGGGCAAATTCCTGCGCGATGCCGCAGAACGCCTAAATCCCGGCGGTCTGCTGATCCTGACCTCACCCTACACATGGTTGGAAGAACACACGCCCAAAGAACAGTGGCTGGGCGGTATTCGTCAGGATGGCGAATCGATTACCAGTTTCGAGGGTCTTTCCCAGCGACTGCAAGCTCAATTCAGGCTGATTTCCCGGCAGGACGTGCCCTTCGTCATCCGCGAAACGGCGCGTAAATTCCAGCACAGCATCGCGGAGATGACGATCTGGGAAAAAAAGAATGACCCAAAAAAATGATCACAGAGCCTAAACCTGATTTCACGCAGGGCGTTGACCGAGCCGGTACCGATTGCGTCAAATACGACGCACGTGCGGCCAGGTTCGGTCGGGCTGATGTCATTCCGCTTTGGGTTGCGGATATGGATTTCCCGGTACCCGCAGCCGTACAAAATGCGCTTGAAGCCCGCGCAGCACATCCCGTCTATGGTTATGCAATCTACCCGCCCGAATTTTATTCTGCCATTGGGGGCTGGTTAGCCACCCGTCATGGATGGGATGTCGATACCAAATCCATCCTGCCCTTGCCGGGTGTTGTAGCTACCTTGAGTTTATTGGTGCATTTGTTCAGTCAACCGGGCGATGGTGTGCTCGTACAAACACCGGTGTATCCCCCCATTCATCAAATGCCCGTCAGCCATCATCGGCGCCTGCTGGAAAATACACTGCGCTGGACACCCGAAGGGTATGAAATCGACTGGGACGATTTCACAGCGAAAGCGCGACAGGCGCGGCTATTCATTCTCTGCTCGCCGCACAACCCGGTTGGACGGGTCTGGCGACGCGAAGAATTGGCACGAATGGCCCAAATTTGTATCGATGCGGGTGTCTTGATTCTTGTCGATGAGATTCACGCTGATCTTGTGTACGAACCCAATCGGCATATCCCGATTGCCTCGCTCTCGCCCGAAATAGCCGCCAACTGCATCACACTGAATGCACCCTCCAAAACCTTCAATATCGCTGGGCTGAACACCGCTTTTGCCGTGATTGAAAACCAGGAGCTTCGCCGACAGGTACAAGAAAGCGTCATCAATGCGGGTTTGGGTTCCGGCAATGTTTTTGGCATTACCGCATTGATTGCAGCCTACCAATTCGGCTCGGACTGGTTGAACGGATTAATGCGTCAACTCGAAGCGAATCGTAATCGGGTATGCCGTATTTTTGCAGCGGAAGATCTGGGGATCAACGTCACTTCGCCCGAA
The DNA here is from genome assembly GCA_021795795.1 of Pseudomonadota bacterium. Next base: position 42,988 of record JAJYPA010000016.1, read on the forward strand.
GCGACGTTTCTGCTCTGGCTGGACTGCCGTGTTCTGATGCAAAGACTCAAGCTATACGATGACGCTGCACTTTCAGATTTTTTTGTCAAACAGGCCGGGTTGGGGCTCAATCCGGGCATCAGCTTCGGTCAAGCGGGCAGCGGTTTTATGCGGCTTAATATCGGCTGCCCGCCGGATACCCTGACGCGTTCACTCGACCAATTACGAAAGGCGATTTTGTCTGCTTGAATTTAGCGTGATGCTTTGCGCCAATAGACCATGCTGCCGTCTGCCTCACCCAGTATCCTGGCAAGGATAAACAGCGCATCAGAAAGCCGATTGAGATACACCGCAACGGGCTCGGTCGAGGCATCTTCTGCCACCAACGCCCATAGATTCCGCTCGGCACGCCGGGCCGTTACACGGGCAATGTGCGATTGGGCTAGTGTGACTGATCCGCCCGGCAGGATGAACTCCTTGAGGGGCGGCAAACCGGCGTTGCTTTGCTCCACCCATTGTTCTAGCGCATTCAAATCCGGCAGCATGGAGCTATCGGCCAGACTCGCCATGGCAATAAAACCGCCCAAGTCGAACAGCGCGTGTTGTTGTACTTCCAGAAACAAATCGAGGCGGGGGGCATCCACAGGCTTCATGTAACTACGCAACAAACCGATATGCGCATTGAGTTCATCCAGCTCACCCAGAGCCACGACACGCGGGTGTGTTTTTGGAAGGCGCGCGCCATCCGCCATGCCAGTCATCCCGCCATCTCCGGTTCGCGTGACAATACGTGTAAGGCGGTTTTTGGAATCTGTAGAATCGCTCATCAATGACCCGTTCACGCTGATGGTGGCGACATGGGCATGGAGCCGTTCGTCGGCACATCCGTCGGGTGATTGATTTCATGACCGATCAGCGCCTGAATGGCGTAAACCCACATCGCGCCGAGACCGTAAATCAAACCCGCAACAACACCCATATCAACAATGCCACGCCATGGCTGGGGTAGCCAATGGACAGCGACAATCAACACAACAATGCCCGTCGTCACCGAAATGGCGACAATACGGCGCTTGCGTGTGGCGTGGATGTATCCCATGCAATACAACGGCGCCAGTAGGACGTGCCACCAGACCGGGTTTTGAGCCAGATGAGCCGCACGAGCGACAACCCGGGGCGAAAAACCTTTCTGGAACCCTTTAAAGCCCTCGCCATAGAGCATGAACACCATCCAGAAGACAAAGAAAGCCATTTCGTACCAGCGCCATGGTTCGTGTGTGGCCTCAAGCGCGAAGGGATAGACCCGATACACCGCCCAACCCAGCAGTGCGGTTAGCCCCAACACCCCCCACGCCGCGCCGACGCGTCCCCAAAACTTCTGCATAATAATCGCCTCTCAATCACCATCCGCGGCTCGGCGCCACGAATGCAATATTTACCGGTAAGATGATTTCCGAACTTCTACAATCAAACGGAAACAAGCAGCCAAACTGATCAGAAAAATCCATCGTGGATGTATTCAGATCTTTCGTTTAAGAAGATAGCGCGAGAAACCATTAGTTCCACAATGAATAAAAATACCCGCCGTCTGTTTTTCCAGCGACTGGCCGCACAACGCCCGAACCCGAAAACCGAACTGTTATTCGATACTGGGTTCGAGCTCCTGATCGCCGTTATGCTCTCCGCGCAATCGACCGATGTGGCGGTGAACAAAGTCACTCGCCGATTATATCCGGTTGCCAACACGCCAGAAGCCCTATTGGCGCTGGGTGAGGAACAACTGGAATCTTATCTGAAAACATTGGGTTTATATCGTGCCAAAACCCGCAATGTTCTAGCCACCTGCCAGATCCTGCTGGAGCAATACGCCAGCGAGGTACCACGCGATCGCGCAGCACTGGAATCGTTACCCGGCGTCGGTCGCAAGACGGCAAATGTCGTACTCAATACCCTGTTTCGTGAACCGGTCATGGCGGTGGACACGCATATCTTCCGTGTGGCCAATCGCACAGGGCTTGCGCCAGGAAAAACCGTGCTCGCGGT
>JAJYPA010000226.1 GCA_021795795.1 Pseudomonadota bacterium
GCCCGTATTGTCCAAGGCCATTTCCGAAGGGACGCTTCGCATCGTGCCAGCATACTATGATCTCGCCACTGGTGAGGTGAGCCTGCTGAAGGCCTGATCTGTCCGGCGAGTTCGCTTTTGTTTCAGGCGGGGCGACAGAAGGGCCTGATTGCAGTTTGCGTGGCATATCACCATCTTCATGGGGAAGAGAAAGATCATTGTTTACTGTCAGAAGGGGCGGTATAGACTGGAAGCGGTCATTTACTGCTGATGAGCAGTTGGCAGGTTTTCGACCATTACCGACGTCAAGAAGACTGCCCTTGGTGATGCATCTGCTGTTGATGAAAGTGCTCCAGTAACACATTGAAGGTAGAGTACGTCACTGGAGTGGTTAGCCTGGTCCTTACCTCGGTAAGCGATTGTACGTTTTCCAACAGGACGTCGAGCTGGGCCACACTCGCGGAAGCAGCATTGAGCGGATGGGCGTTAATGTTTTGGCCTGCCGCCTCGAGCAGGCGTGTCTCTTGCTGAAACAGGCGTAGATTCATGTTGAATTCCTCGACTTGCTTTTTTTTCATATAGCCGGGATCGCAGGTGAATTGGGCCGACAGCAACGCGTTATATGCGTTCCTAAACATCCACCGATCCTGAAGGGCACCGTGGTCTAACAAAGTAGCAGTGAGTCGTGTGATGCGTCGGTCTCGAAACTCCAGCTTCGTCCCGTCGCGGAAATGTATCAAGCCCGCACTCCGCAAAATGCGCTCATGCCTGAGCGCCTGAGCTTGCGACGCAAACAAACCACCCGCAAAATCGAGTAGCGCATCGCCCTGCATGCCGGTCATGGCGCCCCGGGTCAGCGCCTTCGCTTTGCACTCGACAAGGATGATATTTTCCTCGTCTTCGAAAACGAGATCGCACTCGCCGGCACCTTGTTCACCCATATCATAGATTGCGTTCTTGAAGCTCGGCTGAAAGCCGTGCTTGGCGAATAGGTAATTCGTCAGCCGCTCTGCTGCATCGCCTCTCAGACTGGCGATTTCCTGGTCGGTCTTGATGGTTCTCCAGGCGGCGAATGTGGCTTCGAACATGGCTGGGCCCAGTACCGAGGCCGCCGGTAGAACGACGCTGTCTCCCTTGAGCAGAATTAGCGGCTTAAAGGTTACGTCAGGACCCGCGGCCCCGAAGGGAGAGCGATAGTTTTTGTTGGCCTCTCCCTCTCTATGCGCGAAGAACGGCAACATGGATTTGAAGACCCCCGGGTCTAAGCCGGTTTCAACGAAAATGGGGATCGGTAGGACTTGAGTGCCCGGTCTGGCATGAGTTTTAAGAACCTGGGCCAGCTGCACCGCATCCGCAACGTTCCAGCCGAGCCGCCGCTTCATGTCGGCATCGAAGCTTTCGCCAAAAAATACGGTGAGAAACTGCTGCGTGAAGCTGAGATGCCACTGGCGAAGAGAAAAGCAGTGGTCGAAGTGAGCGACCTCTCGCAGTCCCTCCTCCAAGGCTTGAGCATTCAACCCCAGAAAAGCAAATTGTGAGTAAGGTTCGAGATCAAGCATCGCCACCAGATCGCGCGCTAGGTTGAAGGCCCTGTTCATCAAACGCTGGGAATTACGTACACTGGCGCCTTGGGCCGGCAGATTGACTGCAATGTTATAGAGCAGCCCGATCGGTAATCCCGGCGGTCGATAGCCAAGCCCGCTGGCGTATCTCCTACCGAATAAAATTTGCTCGTACCCGTAGGGATAGCTATCAATAGCAACCCGCATGATATTCGCGAGTACATTAATACAACCTAGGTGACGAAGGTATTTCCGAATTTGGTCTACGATATTCTCGATAACTTTAGGGCTGATCTGGTATCGACCTGATCGGATCGAAAAAGCGTAGCCATGCCGTTTGATCCGAGTTGCTGCGTCGGCAACTGCTTTCGTGCGAGCATTCGAGAATGGAAATCGCTTTAGGACCATGAAAGCGCGGCCTATGTGCATGGCTTCCAGCCACGCCGACTCTTCGTCGAGTACTCTCACGTAGGCACTGACTTGCGGAGAAGGATTTCCGCCTGATTGAATGGGCACAGATAGAATCTTCTTTCCGTCGGGCTGAACGACTACGGGCAGACAAGAAGCAATGTTGTTTAGCGCCTCAGCGATTGGTACACTCGCCTTATCCAATACATCAGCCAAAAAAAAATGATTGGCCAGAGTCCGTACGGTGCCAACCGTTTGACCAGTATTCTCCAGGACGATCAACAAATCAAAGAGGCGATCCGTTGCGTGTTGAAGGCTCGGATAGGTTTTCAGAGCTTCATTCGCGGCGGCTTCATCTGCCATCGGCATGACTCTGGCGGAATTCCGAAAAATCTCTCTTAGTTTTTGCACCTGATCGTCTAGGTCCTGCATTCTGGGCACCTCGAGGCGAGATATTTCATGATGGGTGGTAACGTAAATTTAGAAGGGACCGAAGACTGATCATAGTAGGCCGTTTAGAATTGGCTACTCAATAAAGTGGTTTTCCGGGGTTGACTATGTACAGGAGTCCTTCAGATGCCTGCTGGCCGCTCTTGGCCGATGGTAGCCATTCCCAAACTGCCTGCGAAGGTCCGCTTCCGCTGCCAAGCCGTCGTTCATATTTGACGATCTAATGCGTAACAGGCACCCGACAAAAGGAGAGAATATTTACTTATATTATCTTTTTGAAGATCCACAAACCGCTCTTGGCCCTTCATGGCCTTTAGCCCAACAAGTGGATTGCGCGGGCGGATGTTCAAATGCCCGTCAGCCGGATTTCGACATGGCCTGGCCAAGCCCGACCATCGTTTGCGAAACGGCGCTGGTCTGTGCCACACGATAGACCTTATAGGCGGCCTCGCTGTGGTTACCGTCAACCTTGAATCGGGATCCGGAGATGTTTTTCTTCATGTGGACCGGTGTCCGATCATGCCAAACAGCCTTTCCATCGTGGAAAATAGTTATGTCATCCACCAAATTCACGTCCATCGTGTAATAATGCGGAGTGAAAAGACCGGCAACAGGAATAAGCCCCATGCCCAAGGTTTTTCCCAGATCGTAATGCACGATGACCTCATGTTTGCTCGGGGCAAGCGTGCTGATGTCCGTCTCGACAGCCCACCCGCTAGAGGGGACGTTTTTGGCCAATATGGGCAGTGCCCCAGCCTGTCGCAAAGCGCTGCTCTCTAGTTTGTCGTAGTTCGACGTAAGTTCTTTCTTGGAAAAGGTCGTCAATACCTGGTTGGGCTTAAAAGACCCGTTCGTAACGTTGGTCACCAGGGCAACGTTCTTGTGCTGGACACTAGCCTGCGGCGCGACGCCGGAATAGTGCATATTCGGTGTGGTCGCGCAGCCAGCGAGGCCGGCGGTGATCAGGGCGCCCAGGAGCGCATGTGCTTTCTTCATTTCCAAACCCCCTTTGTTTTGCGGTTGCATTTTTGCCAGAGAAAATGTTAGCAAAACAATTGTTGGAAGTGAAGCGTATTTTGTAAAAAGTTGGAGATAATATTACGCGCATTCATGAAGTTGTTCGTTCCATGTTGCATATTTTATCAAGCCATATTGTCGCTATCCAGTTCCATCTTGCATCTTTATACGACTTTTTATTTATACCCAACCACCCGTGCTGGCACACCCATATCCGCCCAGTCCTCTTCATGGCAGGTCAGCAGCAGGATCTGGTGCCGTTTGGCGGCATCATTCAATATGCGTTTCATCGCATCCAGACGCATGATATCGCTGTGTGCCAGCACGTCGTCCAGGATGATGAGGGTAGGGCGCTGCGCCTCTTTGAGCACATCGGCATAGGCCAGCCGCATCAGCAGGGCAACCTGTTCCCTGGCACCAAAGCTGAGCGCCGAGAAAGAGGCTGATTCCACGCCCAATAGCCCGCGCTCGCGGTGGATCTCCACAGGTTCCAGATCCGTGCCCAATTTGAGGCGGGCACCTGGGGACCAAAGCCGCAGGTAGTGATCCACGCGGGCCTGTAACGGCGCCTGGAGCTTCTGCAAGAGCGCATCCCGGTGCCCTTCAATGAGTCCAGAGAGGAGCAAGAGGCCATCGGCCCGGATTTTGAGGTGCCGCGCCCGTCGTTCCTTGGCCGCCAGGTCGGTTTCCTGCTCTGCCAGGCGCTCCTCCAGCCCTTGCGCGCCGCTGGTCTCCAGTTGCGCTTCCAGCCGGCCCATACGCTCCGCACGTTCCCGGTGCCGTGTTTCCGCGATCTCCGCGCTTTTCGTGTAGCGGTCCGCGTCCTGTTGCAGCATTTCCGGATCTTCACGAGAGAGTTGTTCGCGTAGGCGATTTTGCTGCAGGAGATTGTCGCCTTGATGGGCCTCCAGAAGCCGGCTGCTCTCCATCCATTGTGGAAAAAGCGGCGCAGTCTCATCAATCAACGCTTGCTGCTTCGCATGATTCGCCTGCAGCATCTGCATCTCTGTCACCAAGCCGGCCTGTTCCGTTTCCGCCGCATGCAGCAATTCTGTTTGCAGGCGCCAGTGTTGCTCAGCGGTCTCTCTGGCTTCCCGCGCCTCATCAAGCGAAACCGTCGGGGCCGGCATGGCGGTGCTGGAAAGCGACTGCTCCAGATAGCCCAGCCGTTCACGACCTGCCGTGATCAGCCTGACCAGCGCCTCTGTCCCTTCAGGGGCTAGAGACTTCACCATAAAACGATCCTGTTCGCTCTGTGCTTGTTCCCGCTGAATAGTGGCCCACAACCGCTCCGCTTCGGCCATGGATTCGACGTGAGACTCCGCGAGTTTCATCGCTAACTCATGTTGCAACGATTCCTGGCGCTGATCCAGGTCGGATAGCGCTTCTTCACCCGGGGAAAGCTCCAGGGTACCGATCTTGGGAATGCGGATCTGTACCGGCTTGGAGATAGACCACTCGCCTTCACCGTCGATGGCTGCTGATCCAATATGGATCTGGATACCGGGTTCCAGTCGATAATGCATCTTGGTGGCCGATCGCTCGAGGCGGATCTGATTTTCGCGGATCTGCTGTTCCATCTCCCGCAATGCCGTCATGCCCTCAGCACTGAGGTTCTGACTCTTCAACCAGGCCTCCGCAGCGACCAGACGAGACTCACAGGCTTGTGCCTGCTCCAGTCGGCCTTGCTTTTCACCTAAGCCCACCCGAAGATCCACGGCTTCCTGTTGTTGCGCATGGATTTCCTGCATCTGCCGGGCGCGCTGCTCCTGCTCACGGGCCATTTCCCATGCCGTTTTCGCCACACGATCCGCTTCACGCAACCCCTCTATGCGGGTACCGACGGCTTCCGCAGCAGCTTTACAGCGTTCCAGATCCAGGGCGATTCTTGCGGCTTCATCTTCGGCCATCCTGTGCTGCTTCTGATAGTTGGCCAACAGTTCGAATTGGCTGCGGAGCCGATCCATCTCCTTTCCCAAGGTCTTCAGTTGCTCCGCGCACTCCAGGGCGGTTTTCAGGCGATGCTGCACCGCTTCCGCCTGCGCGCGGAGCTGTGCCCAGGGCTTGTTTTGAATATCCTGGTGATGGGCGGCGCGCAAAAGGCCTAGCTCATCCACCTGCTCGCGGTAGCTCGCTATCCGCCCGCGTGTTTCCGCCATGTCGTTTTGCAAGGCGGCAATGGCGCTGAGAAGCGCGCTGTAGTCTCCGCGCGGCTTGCCGCCAGCCGTCAGGAGTTCGCTCAACTGCCGGGCCACCGCGCCGGCCACCGCGTCTCCGTGCCGGCTGCCCAATGCTTCCATGGACTGGGGCAGAGCGGAGCGCAGGTGATCGACCGACGCCCGCACCGCGTCTTCCAGTTCATGGCCACGGCCTTGCTCAATCCAGAGCACCCCGGGTACACCCAGTTGCTCATCGCGGATACCGCCCTTGGCGGCCAGGGTGAAGCCCAATAGTTGCGCGAGACGATCTTCGGCGTCCTCGCCCGTTAGCGTTTCATCGCCCATTTTGAGGGAACAGGTCTTTTTCCCCAGAAACTGCTTTTCGAGAATGCAGGGTTGACCGTTCCAGCGAAAATGGATTTTGACCGCCGGAGCGACATTGTGTACGCCCCAGGTGCCCAGATCCTCCACCTTGGTGGATCGGTACCGCTCCAGGAATGCCGCCCGTATGGCCCGGACGATGCTGCTTTTGCCAGCTTCATTTGGGCCAACAAAGAGGTTTAGGCCTGGTCCCAGATTCTCCAGGATCAGCGGTTCGCGAAAGCGGCGAACCTGCTCCATCTCCAATCGTTCTATCTGCATCACGCGGCCCCTTGTTGGCTCTGCAAAATATCGGCGAGGATGACCAGGGCTTCTGTGGCGGCCTCTTTCTGATCTGGCACAGCCGAGCGATCCCGCAGCTCGCCAATCACATCGGACAAGTATCCATCGGCCTGCATGTTCGCGATGTCGGCATCCGTGGGCTGCAAGCGGATCTCTGCCAGGTCATATTCCAACGCTCGAACCCGGGCAGATGCGGCGTCCAGGTTCTCCAACAAACGCTGGCGTGCGGTGATATCCAGGACTCCAGACAGATCCAGACGCACCACGAAGCGGCTATCCAAAGTGGAAAGCCGTTCATCCAAGGCCTCCACGTCCTCTGCGACCTGAAATTCCCGCTCCCACCGTACCCATTGGTACCGGCCAACCGGGTGCCGAGTTACCTGTGGAACCATGCCAGGAGCGGCAATTTCGACCAGGAGAACCTGCCCCGGATCATTGTCCACATAGCGTTCCGGTTCCGGCGTGCCGGCGTACCAGGTGCGGGCGTTGATCTCCTTGCAGCCATGCCAGTCACCCAGCGCAAGATAATCCAACCTAGCGGTTTCCGCGCGGTCTGGCGCAATGGGGTTGGAAGAGTCGATACCTTCCGGCAGAACGCCTTGGACCGCTCCATGGGCCACCCCAATGCGTAGGAGCCCGGGCGGTGTCTCCATGGCGTCCAAAGCGGCACTGAGATCGTCGCTGGTCTGCCGCTGGGTTAACGGAGCGGGCAGGATGGCCACACCCTGGTCTGGCAAAAGGAGCGGGGCCGGACTCAGCAGCAGATGGATGTTCGGAGTGATCAGGCCCAGACGGCGGGCTCGCGTCCACACGCTTTCCGAAAGCGCCGCGTCATGGTTGCCGGGGAGCAAACACCATGGCCCGGCAAAGCCCTGCATGGCGAGGAAGAGGCGGCGAATGGTTCGATCGGTCACGGTCTGCGCATCAAACACGTCGCCGGCCACCACCACCAGGTCCACGCGCTCCTCCGTGGCCAGGGCGGCGATGCGCTCGACGGTGGTGATGCGGGCTTCGGAAAGCACGGCGGCGTCATCCGGCTCAAAGAACGCATAGGTTCTGCCGATTTGCCAGTCTGCGGTGTGTAGTAGCTTCATGAGACTTGGTTCCTGTACTGTAGACAGGCGCTGGCGAGTTGAAATGGGGCGAGGTCAAGAACTGGTGCCTGTTGGGATGCTTCGCATCGGTGTGCAAAATTATTTCTATCCTTGATAATGCCATCGAATGTTTCATAGAGATTCGTTATGCCAGGAATAGAATGTAAGAGAAATTCTACAAAACCCCTGCCGTTAGGTGTTGGTGTGCCATCCCATTTGAGGCATTCGTCAAGTGTTATTCTGAACGGGGTAACATAATCATGGTCATTTGAAGTCTTTGGAAAAATAGCGTGCATGCTCTGCTCTATAGATCTCGTGGCCAAGAATTCTGCGGCGCGCAGCAAATATTCATCGTTCCAACCTGGGATCACCGTGCGTCTGGCGGTGTCGAAAGAGCGAGAGGCGCGATCTGGTTTCACGTTCACGCCCAATTTGCCGAGGAACTGCGTAAGTTCATGAAGATCAATGAACTCAAGCGCGCCCTCGCCAATTCGCGTGACGACGAAGGGGTTATCGGCTTCTCTGTGGCTTGAGAAACCCGTAAAGCTTTTGAGTTCTTCTTGAAATTCCGTGACCGTTGACTTGCGCATGTCTTGTAGCGCGGCATAGGCAATTAGTACGATAGGTAGTAGCGATACCCGCCGACCAAAAATAGACTGGAAAAGGCCGCTGTTTTTATCTGTGGTGCTACCGGCTACAAGATTCGACAATAACTGCGCCGCGATAATTGCCGGTATCCATGGAGCGTATTTTCGTAGCTGTTCCAGCAGCGACTCCACCGTTATACCGTGGATTCTCCTTCCTTCAACAGGGCGTTCATTTTTATTGGAAGGAATCATTCCTCACCCCCAATAGGACCAAGACTTTCCACAATTTTCTGCGTCTCCACACTCACCCGCACCACCCGCTGCACCAAATTGAAGATGTATGCCGGATCGTCATGCTCACGGCACCAGTCGTTGGGATCATTTCTGATCCCGCTGTCCTTGTCGGTTGTCACCTGATACCGCTCCATGACCCAGGCAATAGCCGACTTGCCGTTCACCACATAATCGTAGGCCTCCAACGGAATGCCCTTGATGGTGATATAGCCGTTGTACTGGATGGTGCTTTTGTCCTTCTCTCGGCCGCCCAGGCTGGCAAAGGTCATTTTCTCAACGCGGTAGAGGGTAAACGGCGGCAGGCTCCTGGCGGAATCCTTGATGACGATTTCCAAGTCCTCATACGGCTCCACCTGCTCGTAATTCAGGTGCCAGTAAGCCAGATCCCGTCCAGCCTTGCTGAAGGCCCAGAAGTCCGTTGCGAAAGGAATCCGGGGCAACATCTTTTTCAGATCGTTGGCGTAGCGTTCCCGGTACTCTGGAGAATGCAGGATGCCGTAGACATAGTAGAAGATGTCCTCTTTGCTGATACTGTCGTCCTGATAATGGGCGCGGTAGTCGGTCAAGGCCGTATCGGTGATGGCGTCCTTGCGGGTAAATCCATCGGCATCCACATTGGCGTTGGTTGGTTCATCAAAGAGACCTGCGTTCTGGTCGGATGTGGCCTGGGGTTTTTCGTAATGGTAGAGGGGGAAGCATTGGCCTCCATGAATGAGATGGATATTTGGGATCAGATTAAAAATAACGCAGGAAAATTCATTGCTTTCACCGGGGCTGGCAACCGAGATGGCAAGATTCTCTTTGCCTGCGGGAAACAAATTGGGGATTTTACCTGGCCTCTCGTTCATTTTGCGATTGAAGTAGATCCATTCTTTGGTAAATGGCCGATATATGCCAAGCTGGATGGCATGCTTTTCAAATTGATGTACAGCGCCTCTGCCACAATCATTCTTCAGTCCGCTTGACCAACTAATCCTTCTTGGATCACTGCTTATCAATCTGTTCAAGTCGAGGTCGCTCGCTCTGTTAGCTGAAGCTGTCCTGCACAACCTGGATTGCTCATTATAGAATTCAATCATGGCTCGCATATTCTCTTCCAGCCTAGATTTATTGAAGTTGTATGCCCAGGCATCGCGGCTGGTGGATACACCATTTGAACAGATTGAAAACAGTACCCTATTCTCTTCCCCAGACCTATCCAAAATTGCAATAAAACTCATGAAGTCATCGGTTCTCTGTTTAATCCAGTCATGGTTCACATTAGGAATGATCTGCTCCCATAGCACATTCTCAATGCTCCCGGCATCACTGATAATTCGGAGTTTTTCCTCTCTGTTGAGATAATCTCCGATGTCCCGGTAATGGATCTCGCAGCGCCCAGCCTTGGCGGGGTTCTTCACCAGCAGGGTGATGGCGATGGGGGTGCGGCTGCCGGAGCCGAAAACCTTGCCGCCTTCCTTACGGGATAGCTCCCCGGATGTTCTTTGATTCCCCCGCAGATTGAATACATAAACGCTCGTGAACTCCTCGGCCAGAGACTTGCGGAAGCCGTCCATCGTGTTTCCGTCAATCCATCCACCATTGCTCACAAAGCAGATTACGCCCTGATCCTTGATGCGGTTCGAGGCCCAGCGAAACGCGCGGATATAGCTATCGTAAAGGCTATTCTTAAGGGTGGCCGTGGAATGAGCGGCATAGGTGTCCCGAATGCTCGCGTCCAGCACTTCGTACTTCTGATTTTGATTATTGTCATTGGCTGAGTTTTGTCCGGTGGAGTAGGGCGGGTTTCCGATAATGACACGAATGTCGGCCCGGTTCTGCCTTTCGGCGCGCTCGCTGTTTTCCAGGGAGAACATCTCCGTTTTTGCCTGTCCTTTCTGTTCGCCCATCAGGAATGTGTCGGTCAGTACGATTCCCGGGAATGGCGTGTAATCCTGGCCGGACAGGTCATGATAGGCGGCCTCGATGTTGACGGCGGCGATGTAGTAGGCCAACAGCACGAGTTCATTGGCGTGCAGCTCGTGGGCATACTTGAAGGGCAGCCGGTCGGGCGGGATCAGGCCATTCTGGATCAGGCGCACCAGGAAGGTGCCGGTGCCGGTGAAAGGGTCGAGGATATGGACGTGCTCGTCGGCAAGCCCCACACCAAACTCCTGACGGAGTGCGACATCGGCGCTTTTCACGATGAAATCCACGATTTCGACCGGGGTATAGACGAGGCCCAGGCGTTCCGCCATGCGCGGGAAGGCGGTACGGAAAAACTTGTCGTACAGTTCGACAATGACTTTTTGACGGGCCTCCGGGTTGTCCAGCCCGGATACCCGGTCTCGCACGCTGGCGTAAAAAGACTGGAGAGATTCCGATTCCTTCTCCAGCGCCTGCCCCTCCAATACGTCGAGCATTCCCTGTATGGACAGCGAGACGGGGTTGTGGCTGGTGAAGGCGTATCCCGAAAAGAGCGCGTCGAAAACCGGCCGGGTGACGATGTGCTGGGAGAGCATCTCCACGGCTTCGTCACGGCTGATGCCGGGGTTGATGTTCTCCCGCAATCCATTCAGGAATGCGTCGAAAGCCGCCTGGTGTTCTGGGGTTGGGTGTTTCAGCAATGCCTCGATACGCATTTTGTGCCGCTCGGCGATCTGCGCTACGTCCCGGGCCCAGTCCTCCCAGTAGCGGCGGTCACCACATTTCTGCACCACCTTGGCAAAGATGGCGTCCTTCCAGCGGTCCAGCTCGGGAAAGTTGAGGACGAAGCCGATCTGCTCCGGCTTTTTGCTCTTGTCGTCCTGGGGCAGGGATCCGCCGCCGACGCCAATGACGTTGATCTTGCCATCCTTCTTCCGGTTCAGGTCGATGGTGGCAAACTCTTTGTCCAGGCGATCGTCGTGGGCGCGCAGGGCATTGAGCACTTGCCAGACGACGCGGTATTTCTTGTTGTCGTCGAGGGCTTTTTCCGGCTCCTTGTCGGACGGAATCCCGATGGGCAGGATCACATAGCCGTATTGCTTGCCGGGGGCCTTACGCATGACCCGGCCCACGGACTGCACCACGTCCACCACGGAATCACGAGGGTTGAGGAAGATCACCGCGTCCAGGGCCGGAACGTCCACGCCTTCGGAGAGGCAGCGGGCGTTGCTGAGGATGCGGCAGACGTTCCGGGAGTTGCCGATGTTTTCCCGCAGCCAGTCCAACTCATGATTGCGCTTGAGCACATCCATGGTGCCGTCCACATGATGCGCTTCCAGCAGAGGCAACCCGTCATCGGCCATCTGGAGTTGCTGCACGATGGCCTCGAACTCCTTGGCGATGAGCTTGGATGCCTTGATGTTGCCGGCGAAGGCCACGGCGGTTTTCATGGGCAGGGGATCCCCGCTGAAGTCCACGGCGTTGCCGGCGGCGGCGCGCTTGGCCAGGCCGTTCCAGCAGCCGACGATCTTCACGGCATCGTCCAGTTTCAGTTCGTCGCCGGAATCGGCAATGCGGTCCTCCAGATCCTTGAGGATGGTTTCTTCATCCACGGCGAGGATCAGGACCTTGTAGTCGGAGAGAAGATCCCGGCCCACGGCCTCCGCGAAGCTTAGGCGATGGAACACCGGACCATAGTGGGCCTCGTTGCTCATGGAATAGACCAGGTGGCCCTTTTCCTCCGCCTTTTGGCTCGCGTCCTCCTTGTAGATCTTGGGGGTGGCCGTCATGTAGAGGCGCTTC
>JAJYPA010000227.1 GCA_021795795.1 Pseudomonadota bacterium
GCAGGGCAAAGAGAGCCGCCTCCACTTGATGCGGGTTCAGGTCCACCTGGGCATCGGAGAGCGCCGAAGACAGCCGGTCAGTACCATCGTCGGCAGAGCGCCGGGTCAGGTCGTGGGCAAAAAGTTTGGCGTGGTAGGGGGTGATTTTCATAGTCTATATTTAGATGGAGACAAAAGGCAGCAATCTCCCTTTGGACTGTGGGTTGAACTCGCTAAAAAGGCTAATGGGATTCTGGTTGTCTGCTGCCCGAGCCAAAACATCTCTCAGTCCATACGGAATAAATTCCACAAGGCCGCTATTCATAAATTGTTCATTAAATATGGTACGCATGCGAGATATATAGTCGCCTTTGCTTTTTTCGCCATTCAGGGATGGATTAACAACCAAAAACTTCCGCAGCCCTATGTTATTTTTTAAGCCAATCTGAAACATCGACTTGACATAATAGTCTGTTATTGGGAAAGAGTAACCGACAACAACGATTTTTGTAGCTGTAGACAGGGCTTTTATTGCATTGCTCCACAACGAAAGAAGGCCGCCATCCGTCTCACCTCCTCCTCGGCTGTTTTGCCTTTTCTGCCATGTCGGTGGTTGTATAAAGCCCTCACCACCTCCAAAACCTTTATAATATTCGTCTTTTATACATAGATAGGGGTTATCGACTGTGCGCTCCAAAGACCAGTTCATAGACCCATGCATTTTCAGAACCATAACACACTTTGCTGTGCGACTATCCAGCGGCATATTCCAGCCAACATTATTAGCAATAAAACCACCGTTTCGTGTTTCAGAAACAATCTCATTAGCCGAAAATCCGTATGACATGGGTATCCCTAAAGCGTTTAACGACCGCTCCAATAGCAGATCATAATTGTAAGTAATGAATGTATAATCACCATTATCGCCATCATATAAGTGGTTAGTCAACGCAGAGACATAGAAATCATATATTGGTACAATCGCTGTATTTTTTGGACCTTGGGGGTTGATCTTTTCGTAGCCGCTCTTATCCCATGATGGCGGTAGTGTTCTTGAACCAATATCGGTTTGATCCAAAAAAATACCTATGCCCCTCGGCATGGGAGTTTGCTTTTCCGTATAATCTATGGTGGCAGCTATAGCTGTTTTGATATTCCTATCTAACTCGCTATAACTACCAGCCGGTTCGGCTGCTGCGGCACTCAGCAAGTCCTCAATATTATCCGGTCTTATAGCACAGCGTAGGGAGGCAGATGAGATATCATGCCTATACTTGAGCAATTCCCTAATAGCGGCACTCTCCTCCTCTCTACCTGCCTTATGCAACCAGCCGTTCGCTTCAATCATCTTATAGACAAAACCATCCATCATTGGGAGGCCACGTTCAGCTGAAAATCCGGCTCCTAATAAAAAAACTGTGTGCTCTTGACCATCTGGAATCTCAAGCATTACTAACTCCTGTATGCGTCAAACAACCCGTTCTCCAGCCTAATACTTCCACAACAACCGCCGTCCCATAGGCAGGACCTCATTCATTGCCTGACACTGCCCGGCATCAAACTCACCGGAATCACAGCGCATCCCCAATACGGCATTGGCGCCGAGGGACCGGGCATGCTCGGCCAGTTGTTCCAGGGTATCATCGCGGGTCTGGGCAATCATTTTGAGATACCCAGCCTGCTTCCCACCAAAGATAGCGCGGACACTACCAAGGAAATTGCCGACGATATTGCGGGATCGGACGCCCGTGCCATAGACCGGCCTTATGGCGCGAACCACACACATGCCGGGGCAGTCGTTGATGGTGAGGACGAGGACAGGACATTGTTCTGCGGCCATGCGGTTTCCCTTTCTGCGGAATGCTGCAATCCATGTACCGATCACAGTGTATTCTTATGGGGGTCAGTATGCTGGACAGGCGGTCAGTCAGCAACTTGCAGCGCAATCAGTTCTGCAACTTCTAACCTGGGGCTAGTCACTGCCTTGCTCAGACGAATACCCCCTTACCCGATGACGCTATCCAACAACCGTCACGTCTCGACAACCCCTGCCGCTTTTTGCACACTGGGAACATACTCTACAGCCGCAAAAGAGCCACCAATGGCCTATTATAGAAAACGCCGCAGATACCGGGGATCCAGTGGGAGCCCGCTGCTGAACATCGCCGCCATGACGGACCCTGCGTGGGTCGGCCCGGCTATCCTCGCGGGCATCATCCTGTTTTCATCCTGGCTGATCTTACCCGCCGTTTTTCAGATAAACCCCATCCTGAAGATACTGACGCCACTTTTTGAGATGATCGGCAGCATCTTGGCGCTGATTTTCGGATTCATGGCGTTCATGTTGTTTCTCGCCCGTGATGCAGTGCCGGTGACGCCATCCACAACGTACAAGCCCGCATATCAGCCACCAATGCCCCCTCAAAAATTGCAGAATAACAATCCATCACCGTACGCCAATCCCGATCCTGAGCGGCCCGACGGATGGTCCTTGTCGCTACTCAGAGACCTCGAATGGAAACGGTTTGAAGACCTTTGCAATGAATACCACCGTGAGTGCGGTCTGAGAAGTACCACCACAGGGCTCGGTGCCGATGGCGGTGTGGATATTCGTTTGTTCCATCGGGAATCAGGCGCATTAATCGCAGTTACCCAGTGCAAAGCATGGCCGGATAAACCCATAGGGGTTGAGCTTGTTCGACAGCTTTTGGGTACGATGACCCATGAAAAAGTGCAGATCGGGACTTTTATCACCAATGGCACATTTACCAAACCCGCCGAGGATCTCGCCAAGGAAGATCGTATTATTCTCGTTGATGGCAAGCACTTCATTGAACTGATTGAGCAGTTGCCTACTTTGTCACAGGCGCGATTGCTGGCATTCGCAACAGAAGGGGACTACACCACGCCTACCTGCCCACATTGCGGGATCAAAATGGTGCTAAGAACCAACAGAAAGAAAAGGAATAAATTCTGGGGCTGCAAAAATTACACAAAATATCCGCCCTGCAAAGAAGTATTGCAGATGAGAAAAGGAACGGACTGAATATCCCCAAAATGGCAGCATGCCAATCCGTTTTTCCGAGGGATTAAACATGAGTCCGCACTACAGCAACTGATCCATATACCGAAAGGAACGCTTGCCATAGATAATGATATTTTCTTGTCCTATCGGGTGAGCACCTCGATATCCATAAGTATCTTCCGGCCCATTTTTACTCCTGCCCTCTGAGTTTCCGCACACAAGCCTGTACCGCCCTGGCCTGCCCAACGGCATCATCCAGCGCATTGTGCGCCACACCCTCGTCTTCCACGGGAATGCCACCTTGCGGATAGGCCAGTTCAAAGAGGGTGCGGCAATCCCGATCCGCGTTGTACCGCACCGGCCATCCATTCCCAGGTCCCAAAAGCTCCCGGAACCGCGCGTACAGGAGTTGCAGCTGCGCGGAATCGAAGGATGGACCATTGGACCAAAGCCGCAACCTTTCTCCTGGAATGCGCTGGAGAAAGCGGGAGAATTTGCCGAGGCCGTGAGCTACCGAGTGCGCGCAGGGGCCTTGAAAAGCCGCCTGCCTCGCCTCCAGGGACTGGTCTATCCACCACTGGATGGTGTCGATGTCCACCAGCGCACCCCGGTCTATTTGTTCCTGGGCAGGCAGGCGGATGGCAAAGCTCTGCCCGATCTGGTCAGACTCTGGATCGAAAATGACGGCACCAATGGTGAGCACTACCGCTCCCAGTTGGGTGGAGAGGGTCTCAATATCCATCATCACATCATGCATAGCTATCCCCCTTGCTCGTTACATTCGTTTCCACGATCCGGTATTCCCTTGCCCGGCCTTCGTCTGGATACCCCCAGGGGTTGCACAGCACCCGGGTTCTCCCTATCCGGTAATCCATGGGATCATGCACATGGCCATGAATCCAGACATCGGGCTTCCAGCGTTGAATGCGATGCTCTTGATTGGAGCAGAAGCCGCCCGATATGGGGCTTCCGGCGAATCGGGGGTGCTGGCTTTGGTAACTGGGCGCGTGATGGGTAATCACCACCGTCGGCCCCTCATGGGGGTTGCACCCCGGCAGGGGGTGGTTAGTGAACTGGTCATCCAGCCATGCGATGCTATCCCGATGCGCCTGGAGGATCAATCCCGGAGTGATACTTCCGGAATGCCCTTGCAGGGTGCTAACCCCGTCATGAATCACCTCAAAGTCCGACATCATGTGCTGACAGTTGCGCATCTGTTTCCCGCAGGCGAAGTCCGTCCAGAGGGTAGCCCCCAAAAAACGGACGCCACCGATCACCACCGACTCGTTTTCCAGCAGAAACGCCTGTTGGTCATGGGCGATGGCCTCCCGGTACTTCTGCCGGTCATCGGGAAAGACCCCGTTGTAATATTCGTGGTTCCCCATCACAAAAATCACGGGGCCGGCATAGGCCAGCCGCAGCTTGCGCAACAGCTCCGTGTAATACTCCGGCATAGTGTCCACGTCGCCAGCCAGTACCAGCGCATCGACGGCGGGGTCTCCGGCAGGTGTGGATAAACCAGTCAGCGTGATGGATGCATCGAACTCCAGGTGGAGGTCGGAAGCGTAGGCGATGCGCATAAAATATTTCCCTTGTAGAGTGCTCACCTTTCAGGGCGCGGGCGTTTGCAGTGCCGAATGATGTTGTCATGCCCGAAATGGCTGTCGCTGGTAAAAAAAGGTGCGCATATTCATTCCTGAAATCTTCAACGATACAGGGCGTCCACATCCACGCCCATGTCTGCCCCCAGAGCCACATCCTGCAGAATCTCCGCCCACCAGGGCAGACGCTCCGCGCTGTGCCGGAGGATGACGCCTTTCTCTATTTCCAGGAGTAAGGGCGGCTGATAGTCGTCCTGCATCAGGTCCACCGTGGCGCGGTTATCCTTTTCCAAGGCGATGTCCATGTGCTCTTCTCCTGTATCCATTCAGAGTGCGGGCGCATTTCCCAGCGCTACGCGCACTATTTCGGTGGCCGTGGCCATCCTGCCCTGCTGTTCCTGATGGCAAAACAGGGTCAAGCCCTGATTGCGGTATTGCTCGGCCTGATCCAGATGGGCCGCCCCCGTATCCAGAAACACATGTCCGGCGACCTGCAACAAGCGCCCTTCCCGGGGCGGCGTGATGGTGTGCCCCACATAGGTACGGGACAATGCGGCCGGGACAATGGGGTTCTCGTGGGACAGGGCATAACGCAAGCTGCGCCCCCACAGCAGATGATCTTCCCAATTCCCCGTTGCGTCATAGCCGATGACCGGATGCGCCTCCTGCCAGCGGGGATGGGTGTCCTCTGCGAGATCGGCGTCATTCCAGCACACCGCCACCGTATTCTCCCGTTCTGCCGCCAGTTCCGCATGCAACACCTGAAACCGCCCTGCAGGTGCCGCATTCTCAGCATCGACGATGCGGACCAACGGCACCTGAGCGAGCGCTGATCGCCACCGTTCACACCGTTCTTCGTCCCTCCGATACAGGCGGAGCCAGTCCCATCCGCCATTGCGGGTAAAGAGCTCGGCGTAGGCCGCAGTCCGTTGGGCTTCTTCCCGCCGCATCTCCCGCACATGCCCCAGATTCAATATGGCCAGCAGCATGGCGTCGTGGTTGCCCAGCACCGGATACAACCAGGGCGCATCCAGCAGTTCCAGCGCCCCGGCACTGTTCGGGCCGCGATCCACCAGGTCGCCCACGCTGAACAGGCGATCCGTATCGTAGTCGAAGCCCACATGATCCATGAGCCGGTACAGGACATCGGGATGACCGTGCAGATCCCCGACGATGAAGTCCCGGCCCTGCAGATTGGCCGGATGCATGATGACACGCGGGTTCATGAAAGCTGCTCCTCCAGTTCAATC
The DNA here is from genome assembly GCA_021795795.1 of Pseudomonadota bacterium. The sequence continues at coordinate 5,856 of JAJYPA010000227.1, forward strand.
ACCTGATTCAACTGCACGCCGGTCCCTTCCATCGGGTATCCGAAGGCGTTGGACACGATGCGTACCGCACCAATACGATAATCCACCGCATGATGGGTATGGCCATGCATCCACAGCCGTACCCCCTGATCACCGGTGCGCGCCACAGTTTCCTCCAATCGGCTGGCGTAGGCACCGGACAGATCATCCTGCCGGAAGGATTTGTAGATGGACTCCCATGCCGGTGCATGGTGGGTGATCACAACCTTGTGGCCCGCCCAGGGCTGGGCAATGGATGCCTGCAGCCAAGCTTTGCTGGCCAGATGCACCTCCAGGGTGTCCCGCGGCAAAAAGCGCCGGGCACCGCCATGGCACCGTATGCGCTTATGATCCTGCATGGTCTCCTGCGCCGCCCGCATGGCATAGGGGTCACCGCCATCAAAATCGGACCACAGGGTGGTCCCGAAAAAGCGGATATTGCCGATGTCCACACTTTGTCTTTCCAGCAGCGTACACCGCGCCATCAGATCCTCCGGCAAATGTCTGGCTAGGCCCTCCCGCCACTTTTCCGGCGCACGTTCGACGGATAAGCCCCAGTAATCGTGGTTCCCCAACACTGCCAAAACATGTGGAAAAGGATTCGCCACCATTTTCAGCCATTCGGCCAGCTTTTTGGGCGTGCCGAAGTCTCCCGCCAATACGAGAATACTATCCCGGTCCGTCGGCAAGGACGCCAGACGGACGGTAGCGGGTGGATTCACATCCACATGGATGTCGGAAATCAATCGGAGGAACATGGTGTTTTCCCGTAAAACCGATGACTGGGCGCCATGCAGAGGCTTTGCATGGCGCTGATCCTTTTTTTCGGCTTGCCTACCCTTCCCATCCTCACTGCGAGCGCCTCAGTGCCCCACCTTCATCCATCTGTGCTTTGGCCTCCAGTTGTAGCAAAGAGCGTGTGGTTACGGCCAGTTGCCGTAGTGAACCGGGGTAACGCCGAAACTGCCGCCTTAATTTTTCGACAATCTCTGGACTCAACGTGGGCAATGCCCAGGATTCTGTGCCCAGATCCCGCGCAATATCCTGGAGGGTGCTTGTAAAAATACGATCAAAGTCCCCTCCTTCAGGTTCTCCCACCCGAATGATGGTAAAGCGCGAGCGCAAGGGTTTGGGCAGATCGCTCACATCATTGGCGGTGGCCACCCAGTTGACGGCCGAATAATCCACCGATCCCAACAAATACTCATCCGTGATGCGACTGGCCGTTGCTGGTTCCAGCATGGTCAGCAAGGTTTCCCAAAGGCGTCCATTGCGTTTACTGGTACCGACTTTCTCGATTTCATCCAGACAGACCAGCGGGTTGGCCTGACGGTTTTCGAGCATGAATTCGACCAGATAACCCGCCCGCGCGGAGCCCCACCCACGTGCCGTACCTTTGAGCATCATGTTGTCGTTCATCCCCGCCATCATCAGAAAGGCGGTGGGCAATCCCAAGGCCTCCCCCAGGCTTTGCACAAAGCGGCTCTTGCCAAGTCCGGGATTCCCGACCAGCAAGAGTGGGCGGAACTTCAGGACCGGTTGCCCCGTAACGCAACGGAGCGCCCATTCATTCTCCAGCCTATCCATGACCGGCGACATCCAGGGATATTCCCTGCGCAAATCCTCCGCCCAGGACGGGCTTTCCGGCCAGGTCTGCAAAGGCAGGGGGCGAAGCAATGCCTTGAAACGGGACAATGCCTGATTTTCCTTGGCATCATTTCCGGGTGTGAGGTTTCCCAGTATTTGCCGGCCGTACTCCGGAGCCGGATCGTTCTGGCGCAATAACAATTCTGCCTGCCATTGCAAACCGATCAATGGCAGATCATCGAAAGAGATCGCCTGCATGAAGCCCAAAACTTCTTCGGCCAGAGTGGGGTCTTTCAGCGCAACAGCCGCCTGTAAACCCAGCTCGAAGGCTACCGAACGTAGCTTGTCGAAGCGTTTAATCTGGTTCTTCCAGAGGAAATCAGCGCTTTTCTCTTCAGCCTGCCATTTCCGGAATGCCTGTAACCAGCGGGGATCATAGGCGGTCTTGCCTGAGGCGATGTTGATCTTCAACAGCAGCATCTGACCCATCAAGGAGCCCCACTCTGCCCCGATCATCAACCACTGTTCGGCAACCTGCTGATCATTGGGCAGTCGGCCATCGTCTGACAGATAGCAGCGTCCGATATCCACCAGCCCTTCGCGCAGACTCAGCTCGAAGATGCTTTTGGGTTCACGTGCGGACATCAGGTCGAAATCTTCGTCAAGCAGGCTCTGCTCAATGCTGCTCCAGATCGGCAGAAAAACGTCTGCGCCCGGTTTGCCGGATTCTTCCACGTCCTGCTTCAGTTTTTCGCCCAGAGCGAGCAGTTGGTCGATATAGGGTGCGGTCATGTCAGCCTCCTTTTTGCGGAATGACAATGATGCAGAGTATAGCGATATATTACAGAGGTGTCAACTATCCTGTCCTATATACGGGTTTGCAGTTCGTGTTTTTGGGTATGCGCAAAATCTGGTTGGAAACCTATGGCCTCAGTGTCCAGACCGCTGACGACACGTGCTGCGCCATGGGTTGGAAGATGAATGTCTTTGAGGAGTGTGTTCAGAAGCTTTCTGGTTGGGGTAAGATGGTATACAGTTTATGAGACTTTTACCTGCACGCTCTCTGCTTAGATGCCTCCTGTAGAGTTTTTCTACCGAAGGGCCGGTCCAGACTGATTGCGGTCATTCATCCTATTTGCAGCAGTTGCAGATGGAGAGCAACGGCAAAGGGGTGGATGAAACGGGGCAGCCCGTGGCAGTGGATACCGGTCCCATCATCTGGGGCGAGCCGGGCACCGACGGCCAGCATTTCTTTTACCAGATCATCCACCAGGGCACGCGCCTCATTCCCCCTGTGACCTGATCGGCTTTTGCCGTCCCCTGAGTCCTCTCCAGGACCAGCATGACCTGCTCATGGCCAACCTCTTTGCCCAGGCCGAGGCCATGGCCTTTGGCAAGGACACGGCGGACCTGCGCGCCGAGGGTGTCGCCGAGGCGCAGTTCCCCTTCCGCGTCTGCCCGGGCAACCGGCCCAGTACCTGCTCCTGGCCGATCCCCTTTCCCCCGCCACTCTGGGTGCCATCATCGCCCTCTACGAACACAGCCTCTTCACCCAGGGGGTCATCTGGGGGATCGACTCCTTTGACCAATGGGGAGTGGAACTGGGCAAGATCCTTGCCCAGCGCGTCGTCGCCGATATCCGGGATGGCGGGAAGTCCCTCCGACACGACAGCTCCACCATTACCCTGCTGCAGCGCTATCTGCAGCGGCGGGAGGGGAGCTGATCCGGCGTGCCGTTTTATCTTCCGCAGGAGCGACCGGAGGCCATCGGATGGTAGAGCGTGAGGCACTCCTACGGCGGGCACGTGATCACCCGGTTGAAGATGTGGATCTTCAGAATCGGTAGGTCAGCATCACCCGATTATAGACGAAGCTGCGGTTGTTCGGGGCCAGATATTGGCCACCGTTGTTTATCTCCACGCGGTCGCGGATGGACAATCCCTTGAGGGAACCTTTGGGAAAATAGGTGATGTCCAGGTACGTATCGTTACCGCTGCCGTGCAGATAAGTATGATAACGAGCGAAGGCTGCCATGATGCGCACCGCCTTGCCAAAGGCATTATAGGTAGCCTTGACCTTCCAAGCGTCCCCTGGTCCCAGCTCCACCAACCCGCGCGTCATGGATGTGGTGTATAAAGGATCAAAGGCGTAGCCTACGGTGTAGGGAGATATGATGCTGCCATCGCCTACGGCACCGGTATGGGGGATGATGGCATTGTAGGCCCAGGAAAGATTGCCACCAGGGAAATTCAGCCCCGCCTGTACGCCATAGGCGGTGCTGTCCACCGACCCGTTGTAGCCGAGAAGAGGTGCGTTGAATTGGGAGAAGGCGTTATTGCCGAGCCATTCCCGCACGTACTGCGCGCCAATGAAGGGGGAAAAACCGCTATCGGTCTTCAGAGTATAGCTGGCGTCGCCGTAGAACATGTTGGCGAAGCGGTAGAAGTCGTAATACCATGTCTCGACCTTCGCCCCGCCAAGGGCGTAAGAACTGCCGAAAGCCAGAGTGCCGTTGGCTTGGGGCTCCGTATTGGGGATGCTAGCCAGACCCCCGTAAAGGGGGTCGCCGTCGTAGCCTGTCTGGTAGTACAGATTGTCCTTGTAGTAATTGCCGGAAGTGCGGCTCTTCCAGCGGAAGACGCGTATCCCGTAGAAGTGTAGATTCCTGACGGGCGTGACATCGAGGGTGAGACCCTGGTAAGTGGCCGGCAGCATGCGTGCATCGGCCGATTGCATCCACGGGGTGTTGATGATCTGATCGCCGGCGCGAACCAGGATCCAAGGTTGCTGAAATTGAACATAGGCCTGCCCCAGCGCATTGATGGATGGATTTAGTCCCATGAGCGTGGGGTCCACTGTCGCCAGATCTGCGCCGTGGGTACCGAGGCTGTTAGCAGTGAAAAAACTCACGCCCAATCCAAAACCGCCCAGGAACGGGGCGGTTTGTACATTTAAAATCCCGCCTAGAGCAAAGGCGTTCTGGTTGGGAATGGCCGGGGTACCATAGAGTCTGCTGAAATAATAAGAACGGATCTGCCCAGTGATTTTGCTTTGCTGAAAAAAATCCGTGAGCGTCTCCGCCTGGACGGAAGCCCCCATGGCCATGATGGCCATCCCCCCCAATATTTCTTTAACCAATCGCATGTTTCTCTCCTTGCAGTAAGCCTAAGCGCTCATCGGTTGGGGGTCATTAACCACGCCGGTGGGCCCAGTCAGGTGAGCCGCCACGTCCGGATTGCAGACCCTGGTATGAAATCCGACAGCAATAGGCATGCCAAGTCTTCATCTGTCCTTCGCCTCGCAGGAATCTACCTGCGCGGTAGGCGCGCTGTCGCCTCTGGCGAGCCTTTCACCAGGCCATGCCAACCGCATTGTTGCACCGCCTTGGTCAGCATGGGCAAAGCGCCCGAACTTACATCTGAATGAAAAAGCTGACAGATAGTAGCGCATGTCTCCAGTAATTGGTGATAATCGAAGTTTATAAACATAATTAACCGGGTTTTTAATACAATGTATGTTTGCACCATAAAATTAATATTTGCACCAATGAAGTGCAGATTGTCTCGATTTTGATCGAGTGTTATCTAGTCTGGCAGTTCGGTATGATTGGGAGCTAAGAAACCCTGAACCAGCCTGCGGAAAAGTCCCCATGGTGAGAGTTGTTGGATGCATAGATGCACAGAGAAGCTATTTCATGGTATCGTATGGCTATGGCGGGAATTTTTCGCGGGGTTATTCATAACAATTTGATTAAATAAATTATTTATCCTGCCCTGCAGGACAGATAGGAAGCATTCCCCAGGATTGTCGGTACCAATGAACACAGTTGTCGCCTTGAGGTGGTTATATTTATCAGATGACGCCGATATGGTGCGTGACCAAAGCCTGCCGATATCGGCATGATTGTTGCTTTCCATCCTCCAGGATGTTTCTGCTTACTTTTGTTTGGAGGAGGTGCCACATGCCGGAAGCTATGACTTGGCGCGGTTGGGAAACCAGACTTGGTTCCCGTTGGGTGCAATTAATATTGGGTGTCATCGCGATGATGGCCATTTCCAGTCCGCAGTATGTATGGACGTTGTTTGTCAAGCCGATGCAATCGTCAGTGGGCGGAGGATTGGCCGTTATCCAAGTCACATTTGCGATACTGGTTATGTTACAAACATGGCTATCTCCGCTGCAAGGATACCTCATTGAACGCTTCGGGCCGCGCAAGCTTATTAGTATCGGAGCGATTCTTACCGGTAGCAGTTGGATATTCGCGGCTTATGCCCACGATATTTTAAGTATCTATCTTAGCTATGGTGTCCTGGGCGGTATCGGTACGGGGATTATCTATGTTGGCGTAGTTGGCCTAATGGTGCGGTGGTTTCCGGATCGGCGGGGCATGGCAGCGGGGATGGTTGGCGCTGGTTGTGGGTTGGGTGCCCGGATGACGACATGTCGGATTTC